>JACFNL010000013.1:13892-49519 GCA_019454875.1 Candidatus Cloacimonadota bacterium
GAAGAAATCTGAATCTGGTTCACTCGTTTCCACATGATTTGATACATCTTGAATTTAATGAAGCCCTTCATGGGGTGGCTATCACAAGACAGGCCGCCTATATTTCTTACAGTTCAGGTAAGGAATGGAAAGAAGTTCTAAGTGGGGGCGACTTCCGTAATATGACTTATTTTTCCGATCTGAGGTATCTGTGGGTCACAGACGATAATGGCACAGTGTACTTTTCTTCCGACTCTGGCTTGTCCTGGCAAACCGTGACAACAACTATCGGTAATACAGATACCCTCACATTTAAAATGCGCATGGAAAGTCCTACAAATGGGCATTTTGCATATCGAGACTCCGGTAGCGGTACATTGTATCTGGCCAATACAACTGATAACTGGGCCAATTATGTAAAAGTCGGTTCCATAATATCTGCCGTCTCCTATGCCCGATCCAGCTTAAGTTCCTATGGACAGATGGTGGCTTCTGATGGAGTATCCCACTCCTTAAACCACGCTACCAGTCTGTTCGTAACCAGGGCAGCACCTACCATGTCTGGTGGTCAAATCATTTTGGATACAAACCTGATCAACGATGACTTGCGGGTATCCCTGTTTCGAGTAGGGAATCATGGTAATGACTTGTATCTACAGTTTGCCACTGAAACCGGGGTTCCTGCCACAGTGAATCATGAGCTTTTCAGCTTAAATGATGAAACCTCGGCCCATAGGGAACAATCCCTGGTTTTCAGACCTGACTCTACACATTTCTGGCTCAAACAGGGACATAGAATCTATCGATCTACAGATTCTGGCTTAAGTTTTACAGCCATGAAAGCCACTACTTTGAATTTTCCAATCTGGACGGCTGCCTTTTTTGACGAATTGAATGGGTTTGCGACCCTTGAGAATGGGACTATCCTCTATACAACCGACGGGGCCCTGAACTGGAACTCGGCCGTAACCGTTCTGCCTTTGGTGGCAGAAAGGATGATTTTTGCCCGCAGTGCCACCCGTGGTTATCTGGTGGAACCGGCTGACAGAATCATCCGATCCTCAACAGCAGACAATTTTGGTACGGCTGTAAATCATACTGTACCAGCCGCTGCTGGCTTAATCCGTTTTGCCAAACTTTCGGGACAGGATCTGATCTGGTCTGGGGATAACGGGTATTACGGCCGTGTGGATGCCACGCCTACCGCCCTTCTGGAAACCCAGCTCCCTGCCGGATATCAAATCAACATTTCTGCGATCAGCTCAGATGGGAACGGTGGTTATTTTATGGGGGGAACAGCCGGGCAGTTGTTTCATCTTAAATCCGGTGAAACCACCCCCACAGATTTGGGTTCTGCCTATTTAGGCAGTGCCAGTCCTGTTCGGGATATCTGTTCCGTGGATAATGAGGTTTTTCTGGTAACTGGTCTTGGTCAGGATACAAAAATATCCTGGGACGGGGGACGGACATTTCGTAAGCTTCTGGCATCTGAATACGACTCCACCCTCTTTACTTCCTGTTACCTGGGAAATGACGGTTCCCTGGCTCTAGCTGGCCCTGGAAATCCTGGATTTTTCTTAAGAATCGGTACTGGCCTTGATGCTGACAGATTTGCTAACAATATCCTTACCGATGCTCAGATTGATTCCGGGTTTGTGGGAGACCAGATTATTCCCGGAAGTCTTTTTGGTGAAAAACTGGCCGATTTGTCCGTGGATGGAAACAAAATTGTTTCCAGAAGTATTCTAGTAAGTAAAATTGCCTCCCACTCCGTTGATTCCAACAAAATTCAGGCATCCACTCTCACCAATCGGATTTTTCAGGATTATTCGATTACCAACCCTAAAATTGGTACAGATATCAGTGGTTCCAAGATTGGTGACAATATTATTCTTGGGGTTGATTTTGCCAATGTATCCATTTCGTCCAATCTGATCAAAACCAATTCCCTGTATTCCGGTGCTTTGAGTCAAACCAATGCTCTTGCCTTAAAGGATGAGGATTTTGCAGCCCAAAATATTTTGACCCAGCATTTAAGAAATCAGACCCTGGCAGGCTCTAGGCTCACAGCTTCTACCTTAAGGGAACAAAACTTTGCCGATCAAAGTTTTACTTCTTCTGTATTCACTACCAATACTATTGAACCAGATAAGGTTGCTGGCAACACTTTTTCCGCCAAGCAGATACTAGCAAACCAGCTTGAGGCCACACATTTTTCTGCCACCGGAGCCATAACAAGCTCTGTTCTTGCTCCACAGGAGTTCTGGCAGGATCAGATCCCTGACAATGCTATTCAGTCCTCGTCTCTTGAAGATTTTAGCTTTGATTCCTCACATTTAAAAAGCCGTATTGTCAGTGGTTCTATCATTGCAGACAATTCCATTGACTGGGTAGCCATGATGACAGCATCCATTGAAATTACCCAGATTGTCTCAGACTCCATTCAAGGTATTGATTTTGCCCCAGGAACTATTACCCTGGCTCAGATTGCTGATGGGGTGATTAATGAAACCATCATTCAGGATTACAGTATTGAGGCATTTCAGATCAAAACTGCAGATATAACCAGCTCCAAAATTGCTGCCCAGTCTGTATCTGGCTCACATAGTTTTTTGACAACCCTGACTGCCAATGTCTTAAGAAATTTGGAATACCCTGGCACTAAAATGCAACCCGGAGTGATAACCAACTCCAAACTAGCCCAATTGACTCTAACCAGCTCCAACTTTAAGGATTTAACAGAAGCCTCCATGGCAACAGCCTCTTTTGGAACTACGGATGCCATCCTGTTTCAGCCCAGGGTTACAGGAAACAACCTGGATATCTTATGGAGCAATGGCCCAAGCAATTATGAAACATTAGGTTTGAGTGTAGGAAACTCCCCCCTGATTAGCCATGCCAGATTTTCTCATGACGGATCCAAGGTAGCCTTTGCCCTTCTAGAGGACGGGATCTGGAAATTAGCCTATTCCGATCGAAATTTTTCTTCTATCCGCAGGCTTTCCGTAACCAGTAATCAAGACCTTCAGGCTGGTTTTCAGTGGGATAAAAACGGCAGAGATTTTTATTACAAGGTTAAAGCAAGCGGGGATGTCTACCGTTTTAATACAGAGACCCAGCAAAGCTCCTGGGTCACTGGTGTAGGTGGTGATACCGGGATAATAAAAATTGTGTTTTCTGAAGGGGCTTTGGATGGTTTTCAGAATCAGTACATCTACCATTATGGGATGAATGCATACCACTCGGCAGTCGCTTGTGATCCTCATGCTGTATCTTTAGTGACCGACATTACCATGACACCCAATGGCCGGTATGTAGCCAATTACCAAGGGGCTATTGAAACTCTACGGATCTGTGATACCAGCAACGGAAATCTGGTTTACAATTCCAGTTTCCCCGTCAGTGCACTTTTATATCACCCTACTGACAATCAGCATTTGTGGTTTATCAATACATCCAATCGGCTCAGTTATGTCCCTGTTCCCTCCATGAGCCCAACTTCCCAGGTTCTGTCTGTTTTTGAGGCCGCTCAAAACTCCCGGAGTTTTTTACACCCCTCTCACATACTGACGGAAAATACAATTGTGGCCGCCAATGTTCCTTCCAAGATTCTAACCTCAGGAAAACTGGCCAATTTGTCCTTTGGTCCCGAGAGTTTTGCTTCCTCCATGGTAATTACAGCCGGGCATCTTCAGGATTTGAGTATTCAAAACCAGCACATAGCCCTGGCAAATCTGAGTAACTCAGAAATTCAATCAGGATCCCTGACCATTGGTCATATTTCCAGTTTGGCACTGGCAGGAGAACATTTTTTAAGTGGATCCGTACTAACCCAGCATCTGAATGCAGAAAGTATTCAAAACAGGCATTTACAAACCTCCCAGGTTTTAAATGCACATTTTGCAGCAAACTCCGTGATTTCTGGCAAACTCGCAGACCAGAGTATTGTCACAACCCATATTCTTGATGGCTCAGTAAATTCTGAGGCCATGATCGTGGCCGCAGTGATCGATGGATCCAAGATTAAAACCGGGATCGTCAGCTCTGGCCATATTTTTGACTTGTCCATTGGCTCAGCTCACATTGAAACCACTACCCTAAATGCCAGTCGTTTTCAAAATGACACGATTCCCAATGCAGCCCTGGGCTCCAGGATTTTAACTTCAGGACATTTTGCCACAAATTTTATTGATGGAAATCGCCTGCAAGCTGGAGCAATTGCTCCCTTGCCCGGGTTTCTTCTCACTATTGAGGGAAATTCCCTCTATTCCTATGACCCAGATTTTTCATCCAAGGAATTGGTGCCTGTTCCTGCTCAGAACTGGAGAGAAATCAGAAGAACAGCCCACGGAAACCGCTTTGTACTGACCAATGATTCCTTAAACACCTACCAAGTCAATCTGGTCTCTGGAGAACTGAGCCTGGCTTCCACTGTGCCTTCTCAGACCTATCAGGTCCGAAACCGCTTTGAAGGTGTCTATTACCATATGGATGCGGGTAATCTGGTCACCAAAACCGACCAGAATGTTTTTGTTTCACAAATCAGTGGAATTGACACAGTTGGATTTGATTTTGATCCGGGAAGCAATGAGTTGATTTTTATTAAAAACAGCAACGAGCTGCATAATACCCAGGGCCAGATTGCTAGCCTTGGATTTACCCTATCAAACCCTCGGGCCGGTTACGATTCCAGAATTCTTGTGATTCTTAACTCCAATGAAGTGTATTCCTATAAAGGAGGCTGGACCCAGCTTTATGCTGCCGGAGCTGACACTATTGTGTCTCTAAGTCCATCCTTGAGTTCGGAAGTGTTCTATATCATCAAAAATTCTGGGGCCAATCAGCAAATTATCCGTCTTTATGGAGATGGGGGGCTACAAACCGGGGAACTTTTAGGAACCCTGGCCCCAGGTACAGTTTCGCGGCTGGAATTGATTGATTATTCAGCTATTGCTCACTTAGGAATTACCCAGCTTGATAATGCCAGTGTCACTTCAGAAAAAATTGCGGCCCGCAGCTTTGGTCCGGAAAATTTTGCCGTGGGAGCCGTAAAAACAGCCAATATCTTAGACCTTGGTCTGACCAGCCGTGTTTTTATTAATGAATCTGTTACCAATGCCAAGTTTGGAGGATCCATTGTTGCGGAAAAAATTCAGAATGAAAGCCTTTTATCGGAACATATTCAAAATGGCAGTATCAATAATGCCCATGTGGCGGATGGAAGTTTTTTAACCCGACACTTTCAGACTCATGTACTTAGTGCCACAAGACTTGAAGCAGCCGAAGTGCCTATCGGTAAGTTTTTTGATAATTCCATTGGTGAAAACAGCTTTGCTGACAATACTATTCCCAATGCCAGATTTGCCGACTCTGCCATTTCTGCCCCCCATATAGCAGATGGGGCTATCACCAATACCAAGGTTTCTGATGGGACTATCATCGCAAATAGAATTGCTAGTAACAGTATCACCAAAGACTCCTTTGCAACCGGAGCTGTTACCTCAGACAAGATTCAAAACTCCGTGATTACCTCATCACAAATCAGTACCGGCAGTTTAACAGACACAGCCCTATCTATTGGAGCCCTAACAAATTCTGAAATTTCCAATAATGGAATCAATGATTCCTCATATCTCAAAGACTATTCCTTTACCGGGGATCGGTTTTTAGGCAGTATACAAACCAATCAATTATCTACTTTGGACACAGATGCTTTTAGCAACACAACAATTACTAATGCCGATTTTTCAGCCTCAGGTTTTGGAACAACTCATTTGCAAACCGGAACACTAACAACGGCTCAATTTGTTGCCCCCACATTGTCTGCCTCCAAATTTGCCTCAGGTTCCGTAACCCTTGGTCACATAAACCCCGCTTCCCTGCTTTTAGATGCCAAGTTTAATACGGGGGCTTTCACACTGGCCAAAATCAAAAATCAGACTGTTTCTGGAGCCTCAGTTTTTAACTCTGATCTTGCTCTGGCAAAAATGGGATCCTTTGGTGGTGAAAGTTTTGATGCCTCCATCACCAATGCCAAACTGGCCGGGGGTGGGAATTTTGTCTTAAAAACAGCCCATTTCGGAACTACAGATCTTCTAACTCTGTCTGATTTCACTACCCTGGTTGTCAATGGAGACAATACTGCTACTGGATCCATCGGCAATGCCGAACTGGCTCAATCTGCCATTGTCAAAACAGCACCGGGACTTCTGGCCTCTAACGATTTGATTACGGATTCCCTGATTGCAAACAACTCATTGGAGGCAATCAATTTTGCTGAAGGCTCTATCCCAGGCACAAGGGTGGCCCCGGCATTTTCTGGAGATAAACTGGCTGATTCTTCTGTTTACACCCAGCAATTAGGCAACGATTTGAACGGGGCAAAATTTGTAAATCAAAGTTTTTTGAATGTCCACATTCAAAACCAGATCATTCCTGCCACTGTTTTTACGGGAGCCAGTATAGGTATTGGTAATATAGGTGCGATATCCTCATCCGAGTTTGCTCAAGAGTCCCTGGATAATTCAAGTGTGGCTGACACTTCCCTGGTCACTGCCGATTTAGGGGAAAAATTAAGAAGTTCGGGCATGGTAAACTTAAAACCCATTCATTTTCAGGATGGGGTCTTTCTGGCCAGCAATGTGGGAAAAATCATCACCAAAAACAGCATTGACACAACAGATCCCCTGACCGAGAATCGATTTTTGTTCAGCCCTCTATCATCTGACAATGCATTACATTCAGGAGTGGCCGCTCAAAGCGTCACAATGGGACTTCTTAACACATCAACCGGGAACTTCCAAAGCCTGTTTACCGGGAGCCAGTCAACCCTGCATAGTCACAATGTCCTGTTGCAGCCTATAAGCTGCCCTTCCGGTTATACAGCCGTGACAAATTCCAGTAAAAACGGCAATTCATTTTGCATCTCCTCAGAACAGCCATCTAACTCGTTTTCCACTCAGAGAACAAATGCTAAAAATATCACCCTCAGTGGTATAGGCAGTATGGTGTCTGGTCAGGTTTGCAGCCTGGAGCAGCTGATTGCAGCCAGAAAACAAAGTATTTCAATTAATGATGCCGCCATGAGCTCCACTCTTAGCCTGGAAGCCTCAGGTTATAGTGGAACAGTGAATTATCTGAATTTAGGAACCTTTAATCCCGGTACGGGAAGTGGTTCATTTTCCCAAGCACAGCTCTCAGTAAATTCCGTAGCCCATTACTGTCTGTAATCTTTTGATTACCTTTGGCATAATACTTTCAGCATTACCTTCACGATGGGCAATCTTTTGCATGATATCCTGAAACAATCAGCGCAAATCCTCAATAGGACAGGGTTTGTCTGCCAATTAATGCTCTTTGTGGTACTCATCAGTGTACCGTTTGGTGCATCGGATCAGGTAATCGAGTTTACTGGACTTTTGACCCACCCTTCCGAAGGACCATACAACCAGGAAGTGCATGCCAGGGTTCAGGTAATCCACCGCGATTTTTCAATTCAGGATGAGGAGGAGGCCGAGACTGTAGTCTGGGAAAAAACCTACAGCCCTATCATTGTCTATAACGGTACCTTCTCAATTCTAATGGATGAGGATGACTCGTTTAGAAAAATCAATGCAGAGGTTTTTGAGAGCCAGGTAGATTATGAATTCGACCCTGATACAAATCCCACCAGAATATCTCGGGGCATCCTTCCTAGATCATCCTATGCCTTAAGATTTTATTTTCGTAGAACAGTAGAATCTGAGGAAGAAAGAATCCGGCCCGATTTTAACTTTGACGGTTCCCCTTTTTCTGTCAGTAGCGTCCCTCTCAGTGGAAACAGTGAAAAATTTGGTCAATTGACAGTTTCCTACTTTCCCGAGCTTTTGTCAGAACGGGGCTCATTGATTGAAATTGATCCCTTTGCCAATGCTACAGCTACTGCCCAGCACGGGCTTTTGATTGAAAATGGTTCCCTTGAGGTCATCACCTCTGGCCCAGATTCCCAGGCTCTGAATATGGAAGGAGCTTTTTATTTAAGAAATGTGACTCTCAAAACCGGAACCATCGACATGGCCCGGGGTGATATCCGTATTAAAAGCCTCTGTATGTCCTCTGACTGCAAGGCAGCTAATCCCGTGTTTTCTTCACCACTTTATGTCTACAACAAAATGGAATTCAACCGCTTTCTGGACCGCGACAGCATTGATGAAGCGATTCCCTATGTTATTGAACCTTCAAAAACTTCAAGAATCACCAATCTTGTGATTGCCAACTCTGGTGGTGTCTCAGCACCACCTGCCATACTTCTGTCGGGAGAAGCCAATTTTACGGTCGAGGGCAGGACGGCTATCAGTCTTTTGGGTGCAGGCAGTGAAATTGATGTCAAAACCGGAAAACTCAGCCTGGAAATGCCAACGGATCTCAAAAACACAACAACTACAACCAAGTTTCGACTCAGACCTGATGGTGAACTCGGACAGAACGCTACAGAAAAGGAAAACTTCCGTAAAGATACTTTTCACAAAGTCATTGCTGACAGAATGGTCAATGCCGTCGAAAGTCCCTCGGGAGATACCGTTGCCGGGGCATATGTCCTAAAACCTTCAGGATCATCTAACATTGCTGCCATTCAGTTTCGGTTTGAAAACAAGGCAGAGTCTCTGGAAAAAATAAATGATCGTATTCGTACCCGTTATCCTAACAACAACGACAGATTGCTCAAGGTGATTTTTGATCCGATTCTCACCGGAGAAATGCTTGATAATCTTGTGAAGGGTGATCAGGGCGGAAATCTGGACCAATTGAACTTTTTTGAATTCCATCAGCATGATTTGATTGGTCAAGCCTCGGCCCAGGAGCTTTTGGAGATCATTAATGATCCAAGATTTACTGACAATGCCAAAATAAGTGCAGCCAAGATTTCCAACGATTTGGTCAAGGAAACCACCCTGAATCAGATCTGGTTGGCCCAAGCCTATTTTATGCAGCCCGATCTTTTAGACTCCCTTTTTGTAAGGGGTAATGTACTGGTGAATTACGACAGTGCCGCCCCGATTGTTTTTGGGGGAAACCCTGACGAAAACCGGCCCTATCTAGGAGCAGTAACCGCCTCCATTGGAGGTAAAAGAAGCCTTTACTTTTTAAAGGAAGGTTTTGCCAATGCCGGTACCATTATGAATTTTAATGCTGCTGGCTTAAGACTTTATCAAAATCTGAATATACGAACCCATCACGATATCCCCTTGCCAGCCAACCTGTTCAGTGGCGGAGAAATGCGCCTGTTGGGCAATCTTGATGTAGGCCGGGATTTTATCAGTATGGGCAAGCTTTTTTTAGGTAATGCCGATGGTAGCGGGACCGCAGAATCCTTGATCAATAGCCGCAGGGTAACCAATGTTTTTGAGATCAGTGCCCCCTACTTTTTTAACCGCTTTTCTGAATATTATTCCGCACCCATGACCAGTTCAAGATGGCTGAATCTGGAGGCGGAAAGTATTGGCTTTACAGGGCCATCAAGGCTTTTGAACATTCAAGGTGATTTTGATATTCAAAATAACCTGAAGGGTACAAACTTCAAAACAGAGAATGGTAACAACTGGGTCACATTTGACAGAATGAATACGGCCAATACTGGCTATTATTCTGATCCCCATGCAGACTCCAC
Organism: Candidatus Cloacimonadota bacterium; assembly: GCA_019454875.1. GTDB lineage: Bacteria > Muiribacteriota > UBA6191 > UBA6191 > UBA6191 > UBA6191. Next base: position 23,518 of record JACFNL010000013.1, read on the forward strand.
CTGGAATGATTTGACCATCATCGGGTCTTTGGATATCTCCGGGGATATTTCCGTGGAAGGCGATATCGAGATTAGTGGACAGATTCGTGCCTCGGACGGAAATGTCAGTGTTGATACCAGAATAGATCAGGATCTCATTGCCTCAGCATTTGTTGATTTGGACTCTGACCCGGCCGGCCTGGGCCGAACAATGCTTCTTGACCCCAATTCATTGAGCCGCCTCAATCATTTGCAGTTTGACCTGGGGGCTGTTATGTACGGTACTCCAAAAATTGCTGGTAATGTTGTTGTGGGCACTGAGTTTCGCTCGGATCTGGATCTGCAAATCAATTCAACCCTGTATACCCCGCGATTTCTGGATTTGGACGACTTAAGTTATATTGCCGATCCAAATCAGCTATCCAGACTAAATCAGCTGACACTTACCTCAACCTTGAATACAGCAATACTCAGTGCCTATGCTGTGCAGATTGCTAACAATCTGGCAGTTGGTCAAAATGCCACATTTACAGACAACGGTCGTTTTCACTCCCAGATGGAAATCCGTTCAGAATTGCGGCAATTGGCCTTAACCAGCGATCATCAGCTGTTTCGAGTTGATAATGATGGGGTGATTTATGCCTACTCAGCAGATATTGGGGGTGATACCGGTCTGAGAATGGGTGAATTCAGTGGTAGTCTGACCGTAGGCCGTACCGCAACCATTCTTCCTCCTGCCTATTTTAATAACTCCGATGTCTGGGTATTTCAGAATTATTCAATTGAAAACTCTTTGGGACAGTCTCTGATCAATCTGGATTCAGCTGGGAATCTTTTAATGGTATCAAGCCTTTACACTACGGGTACCCTGCGGTTTGATACAGGTGCAACCCGTGGAATCATCTCGTCCACAGACTGGAAAATAGGCTCTGAAAATGCCAGTGTCCGACAGATAGTTCTGGAAAGGAATGATGAGCAAAGACTTGATGTTGAAGTAGATAATATCCTGGCAGTTAAAGTGGACAACTCCCTTGATTTTTCCGAGTCCCTGCATTTCTTCCAGATTATTGACAGTGACAATCAGACCTATTCCGTCATTCCTATTGGTGTTACCACTTTAAGAAGTCTGTCCAGCTTTTCTTTGAGTGCAGTAACCGTACCGACCCAGACAATTCTGTTCAGTAGTCTAGGTGATCTGGAAGAAGCAGATTACATTCTTGATCCCAGTCTTGAGAGCAGGGTTAAGGATCTTGTAGTTTCCGCTCCCATGCCAATATCTGGACTTTTGAATGTAGCAAGAAACCCATCAGAGCCCACAAACTACAGCTCCAAGGTCAGTATCCGTACCAATCTGAGCACTGGCAATGCCAATGTGATTACCGTGGCAGATCAGTTTTTTATGACCCGTTTAGGCGAAATTGATTCCAGGCTCGATCTGGAACACTTTGGCAGTTTTGAACTCAGGGATTCCAGTTTGAAGCTAGGAATTGGACCATCAGAAGTTTCTATTTCCAAGCTTAGCATGACAACCCTGATCATCCTCCCCGCCCAGTCATTTGATCCGATGACTGCAAGTACACAACCAGTTTATTATGCGGATCATTTGCATCAGCACGAGGAAATGGGGGGAATCCGCTACAGCCAGCTGGCCCGAAGAGACATAGATAACACCTTTGATGAAAAACTTCGTTTCTCCCGGGACAGTGAAAGTATTCGCTTACAGCCATCAACTACCATCAGTGCCCAATGGAGCAGTTTTAACACTACTGGCTCACAAAGAACCCTGCCTTTTGTACTGAGCCTTGACAATACATTTTTACTGGCCCAGGGTATGGATGGCAGTACCGTTTTAAGTTCGGTACTACAATACAACTCCACAAGTATGTCTCTTGAACTCACTGGCTCGGACAATTCGTTTTCCGTCACTATGGCCTCGCTCACTGCCGACTCCCAGAACGGATTTGTATATTCCATCGGGGGAATATCAGCAAACAATCCCATATCTGCCGTCAGCAGACTAAAGTTAATTGATGCTGATTTTGATCAGAGTCTCACCTTGCCTTTGAATCTGGCCCGTTCCCACTCCTTAAGCCATGCTGGAAATGTGTATATTTTTGGTGGTTACACCCAGTCTGCCCAAGGAATTCAATATGTGACCCAGAGTATTTCCCGGCAGCCACCTTTCGGATTTGTGCTTGGCGGCACTGCACACAACCTGCCTCAGGATCTGGTGGAAACCGAAATTTATATTTCCAATGGAAGGCTTTATAGAACAACTGCCAGTGACTTTACCCACTCCCATCTGATTGCTTCTGAGGCCAATGACATCAGGGAAGCATCCCTTAGTCCCAACGGGTTTAATGTCTGTTACCATACCAGTGACAACAGACTGTTTGTACGGGATCTTTTATTGCAAAAACTTACCATCAACGGCATCAACGGTCATTCCTGCCAATGGGGTCAGGGCAGTGAACAGGAATTTGTCTATTTTATTAACTCACCGACTATGGAGGGGGAACTTTACAGAATCCGCCGGGATGGAGTGGGACTAGTCAGTCTTGGAAAACCTGAGATTTTTGCCAGACACCTGCATATTTCCAAAGACTCCGAAGTTGCCATTATTGGCAGGATCACCGAAAACGCCCCAGGGGAAGAACTTTATGTTAAAAAGAGTGATTTGAGTTTTCACTCTGTACTTGGAGATGGCAGCTCACAAAACCCCAGAATATCTCAGGAAATTTTTTATCCACAACGGGTGAACAATTCGCTTTATTTTACCTCTTCTTCTCTGAGCAGCAACCTAAGCACCAATCTGTTTCGCTCCAATCCAGATGGAACATACCAAGAACAGATGTCCTACATTCCTCAGGGGCTTCTGGAGCGACCAGTGATTCTGGATTCCTCAGAAGCCTTGTTAGTGGTTTCAGCCTATGCCTCCATAACAAATCATATTCCGGTGGATTTTCAAAGTGGTTGTGTGGCTGCCTACCGTGGTTATGCCTATCTTATTGGAGCAGGACCTCAGGCCAATCAGGTATGGCAATATGACCCGAGGGTCGATTCTTACCGTGAACTTAGTGAGCCCCTGCCCTTCTCCAGTTCTCCTTTTGCCTGTGCCGATGATAAAAATGGACTGGTCTATCTAAAGTCGGGCAGTTCTTTCTGGCATTACAATCTTTTGGAACAAAAAGTCTATCCCCTGCCGGACTCCTTAAGTTCAAACGCTGGGGCGATGGCCTATGGTGGGGGATTTTTATGGTTTTTAGAGTCCAGAACCGCTGGTATTTCTGAATTGTTTCGTTACAATCCCGGCACTCTAGTCTGGGAGGCAAGGGCTAACCCGGCTACATTTGTAGAAAATCCGTCTTTAGCCGCTACCGACGATTTTATTCTGGCTTTAGGGGTAAGTGCAGCCCCATTTGCCAAACAATATTCCATCACCAGCAATACTTATGCAGATGCCACCGCCTACTGGCCTCTTAATCGTGAGAACCCGGCACTTCTGAGTTTAAGCAGCACCAGAATTATTGTGGCTGGTGGTTCCGAGGGCGCAACCCCTGTAACTTCTCTGGCTGATTTTACCCCATTGGTCAATCAGTTCACGGCCAGGGCAGAAATGCCCGTGGCCCTAAGCCGTGCTGGTGTATTCTCTACGGGCCATCAGATTCTTTTGTTTGGTGGAACTGAGGAACCAAGAAGACTGGTGATTCAACCCTTGAATGCTCAGGACTCACAAGACTTTGTTCAAGTCCTGAGACATTCCCTGGTTTCCAGTTCCACTCAGTTTGAAACCAGTGCTCCTGCTTTCCGGTTTGCATCCAGGGCCAAAAGCAATGTAGTTGCTTATGTGAACCAGAACCAGTCCATCAACCTGTTCAATCTTGATACAAAAATTCATTCCAGTCTGAGCGCGACCTCTCCTGTTTTAAGTCTTCAGTTTGCCCAAAACTCAGACACTGTCTATTATTCGCACTTAAACGCAGGAATCGAAAAAATCCACCGCCTCAAAATTGATGGCAGTGGGGCACTCAACATCAGTGATGCCTATCTCGGTTCTGCCACAGTCCATCGTCTTGGCTTTGTCAATGAAGAGGAAAGCCGTATCTATTTTCTAAGAAGTGCCGGGGCAACTCCCTTACAAATCTACCGTGGCTATTTAAACCAGATCACGGATGCCGAACAGGTATTAGCCGATACCAATGTGGCTGAAATTGCCTTTTACCAGAAGGCGAACATGCAGACAACCCAGGCATCGGCCCTGCTTGTATCCTCATCAACAGCATTAAGTGCACTAGCCACCTATTCCTTACCAGGTCTTTATCTGAACAAGGTTTTACGCCTTAAAGATTCTACCGTTGTTTCTGCTAGGGCAATGGATCAAAACACCAATCTTTATTACTTTGAAGACGGGGGCAGCTCACCACTTGTCCTGACCCAGTTTTCTGGTACAGAATGGGCTAATCTCCCTTCCTTGTCCAATAAACCCAATCAAATCCGCTTTTGGTGGACTGATGGTGTGAATCAGGAAATTCGTGAGGGAAATCTGGGTTCATTGCCAACAGCCCCTGTATTGATTAGCAATGCCGAACATAGTTTTAACGCCCCATCCATCAATCTTGAACCCAGCCTGCAAAAAAGTTTTTTACATGGTTCCAGAATTTATGTGATTCAGGGAAAAAACATCTATCGTTCCCAGGCTCTGGGTAGTTCAACTGCTGATCTTTTGTTCAGTCTCTACGATTCACAGCCAACCCTCCTTGGTGAATGGATTCAAGTTTTTCAGGCCAGGAATCGAATTTATGTCTACGGTCTGCATTCCAGAAAAGTATGGGAGTATGAACCTCTTGGAAAAAGTCTGAGAGAAATTTATTTTGTGCCATCTTCATTCGGCGATGGTGTTCTGGGAGCAAGTCAGAACCAGCTGGTTTTTGCCGCCAAAGACTCGGTAACCGGAATCTCAGTGCTTACCTCAATTCTTGAGGAAGACTCCCTGATTGCCAGAAGTTCTTCTGAAACTTCGGTTGAGAGCGAGCCATTGCGCCTGATGGCAATCAACCCTTCAGGTCGTCTTTATTCGCAACGGTTTATGGGACCTGCCAATATCACAGTGGAGACTATTTCTGGTGGAACTGGCAATACCGGTATCCTCGACGGTACTCTTGGTGGTAGTGATTTTGTAAACAATGCTGTAACCAATTCCGCCATTGCCTCTTTAAGTGTCAGTTCTCAAGCAATCGCCTCTGATCAGATTCCGGCTCAGGCTCTTTTGGCAAACAGCCTGGAATCCAAACATCTCAAATCCTTATCAGTTAACAGTGCAAAACTGATAAGCGAGGCAATTACTTCAGAAAAACTGGCTATTGCCACATTGGCAACCAACCGGGTTCTGGCTTCATCCCTTTTAAATGAAGATTTTGCCCCTGCCGTGATTGAATCAAGGCACATTGCCCCTCTCTCCATTAACTCATCCTCCATTGTTTCCCAGACCCTCATTTCAGGGAATTTAAAAAGGGACAGTCTGCTTCTTGAGGATTTTGACTCTTTGGCCATTGCTTCCAAGCAGGTGGAAAACTTCACTATCATTGATGAGGATATAGCTCCTCTTACCATAGAAACCAGGCATTTCAGGGAAGGTAGTGTTGTCACCACAGCTGTACAGAACCTTTCGGTAACCAGAGATAAAATTCAGCCATTCAGCCTTGATACCACCAGATTCCAAACCCAGGGCATTGCCACAATTGATATTGCCACACAAACCATCACCCACGATCTTTTGCTTCAGGATTCTGTAACCTCGGTTAAAATTGCCGAACATACCAGTGGTATCAGCACCCTCAATATTCTTGATCTTAATGTTACTGAGGACAAAATTGCCGATTTGGCCGTGGACCGTACTAAAATCGCCACCAATGCCATTGAGCACGATGATATCAACAATCTGACCATCACCAATCGGGAGTTAGGCGCAGGATCCATTGATACCAATAAGATCATCAACAACTCAATTGACAATGTATCCTTAAGAACAGACGCCCTGACTATCGACAAATTGGCCGACCAGTCCATTGACACTGTAGATATTAAAGACGGAGAAATTATTTCCCGTCACTTTTATGAAGGTGGTAAGGGTGATAAGTTTACCCGATTTAACCTAAGTGGCCTTAGCACAAGGAACAACCGTGCTGCACTGGGGATTTTTGAAAATTTTCTGTATATCCTGGGCGGAGACGGCACACAGACCGGGGTTAAAATCAGTTTAATGGATGGAAAGAGCACCGCATTAAATGTGCCCGGTCTTCCGGCTGATGTTTCTATCCATGCAGCCAGTCCCAGCACCCTTTATATAATGAGTGGTTTAAATCTTCACGGTTATGATTTTAATTCCGAATCCCTAAATCCTGTTATTGTTTCCCCTATCTATCAGCCCAATGCCGGACAAAGAGGGCTGTTTTTTAACAACCGCTTTTTTGTAATCGGACCAAATACCAGTTCTAGCAGCAGGTCGTTTCATTATAACTTTTCGGGGGGCTGGGCTGGATATAACACAGACTCTGAACCTGACAATTTTATGCAGGCAGCCGGACTTGGGACCAGTCTTTATTATTTCAGCAATGGAAATCTCAATGTTTCTAACAATGTGGGACAATTCTGGACGGGTTCCGCTCTAGCCGGTTTAGGAGATCGGCAAGGAAGTATTACCCTGGCTCTGGAAGATCTCTTGTATATTTTTGGTGGCAACGGGGGAACCAACGAGATTCTGACCTATGATCCGGTTTCTACAAACCTGAGCCGTCTAACAACCCAAAACTTTTCCGTGAATCTTTCTAATGCCGACTCAAATCAGATTCTTGTGCATCAGGGGCGATTTTATGTAGTCGGTTTTAGCGGGGCAATTGCAAATACTCTGGTTATCTGGCACCCGCGCCTGGATGCATCCATTGACAATCGCAATCTAGTAGTTGATTCGGTGGCCTCTGCCAACATTCAGACCAACAGTTTAAGTTCCATTGTGTTTGCTACAGAAGCCTTTGACTCAGCAAGGATTGTGGATTTTAGTATCCTGAATCAGGACATTGAAAATAATGTGTTATTAGGCAATTCTATTGATAAGGGAATTCTCTCTTCTGTACATTTTGTGGACCAATCCTTTACTGAAGATAAAATTGATGATGCCTCGGTGGATCAGAGAGTTGTTGTCTCTTATAGCCTTCTTGATTCTGATATTGCCAGTGATGCCATAACAGAAGTCAAACTTGCTCCAGCTTCCATTGGTTATGAGGAAATTGTCTCCTATACCATTACTTCCAATCTGATTGGCACCAATCAGATTACCCTGGAAAAAGTAGCGATAAACTCCATTCTAGGAGAGGATATAAACCCTTCAGAAATCAACACTCAGGATCTGGCGGATTTAAACATCGAGGCTGTCAATATAGATAACCAGCAGCTTGATTCTTCCCATATTCTAAATCAGAATCTTGTGTTTCGTCACTTTGATTCCCTGTCTTTGACTCGTGACAAAATTCGTACCCACACCCTCCTAGGTGATGTTTTTGCCAGCAGTTCAATAACTGGCAGTACACAGATCCTTGATCTCAGTATCGACTCTTCGCATATCTTAAGTTTTAATATTACCCTAGGTAAGGTTACTAACCAGTCCGGTGCCCGCCTCATCAATTCCGTGTTTGTTACAAACTCTCTGACCGATGCCGATTTTGTGGCAGCTTCCATCACCGAAGATAAAATCCTGACTGCCTCCCTTGGAATCTCAATCTTTGAAAGCGAAAGCCTAAATGATGAATCTTTTGCCCAGAATGCCATCACTACCGACAAACTGGTCCTGGCCTCTTTTACAGAGAGCCAAATGGCCACAAAAACCCTGACCTTTGGAAACTTTGCCCATTTCACGATGGGAAACTCCCGCTTTGACAACCAGTCAATTTATGGGCCAAAACTAATCGATCAAACTCTGATTTCAGATAATTTCAGAAGTCTTGGCCTAGGTAGCAGTATTTCTGCCGATGCCATCACAGACACAAGAATACTTAACTACTCCATCCTGGATCAAACCATTGCGAATCAGCAGATAACCGCATCCGTGCTGGCGCAAATGAGTATTACAGGAACACAGATTCAAACCAACACCCTACAGACTGCCAAAGTATCTACCCTTCAGGTCACAACCAGAAAACTGCGACCCGATCACATCCGTAATGAGAATCTAGGCAATACAACCATCTCTTCGAATCAGATTCGTGAGGCTGGTCTTAAGGGCATTAACATTGTGGATGGGGTTCTTAATGGAAACAAGCTGGATGCCTCATCCCTGAGAGGCTCAGAGTTTGCCACAAACAGCATTGCTACCCAAAAACTAAGTGGAATTCATGGAGAATCCGTAGGCAGATTTCAGATTACCTCAAATCAGATCCGCAATGAGGGTATTTTATCGGCCTCGATAGCCGTCGATGCAATCACCTCTTCGGTTAAATTTGCAAGCAGTGATGTGTTTGAGGGATTTAACTTTACGAACCGCTCAATCCGTGGTGATTCTATTGTCAGTTATACTCTTAGGCATGAACAGATTGGATTGGATCAGATTCTCCCAGAACATCTTACCGAAGCTGTAATCAGCCCCCAATACAGTAAGGATCCTGATGCTGAAACGGCAGTGACCGCGACTACTTCAAGCTTTCAGATCGCATCTCAGAACATTTTAAAACTGCAAAGAGTGAATGAAACAACGGTGTTTGCGGCCGTCAATTCCTTAAATCAGATCCACAGAAGTATCAATGGTGGCAATTTTGATCCTGTCGGGCCTGCCTGCCCATCAGGCAGCGTCTCAGCTCAGTTTATGCTGGATACCAGTCATGGTTATATGGCCTGCCAGGGTCAGCTATATTATATGTCTCTTGATCAAAGTTCTTTAAGCAGTCCGGTTGCACAGTTTGCCGGAACCATTAAAAATCTGCATTTTTTTGATGTTTCCAGAGGTCTGATTCTGCATGTCAATGGTTTGGTCAGCACCATTCGTTACACTCAGGACGGAGGGCGAAATACCTCTGTAGTAGCTTCCAGTCAATACCTTACCCCATGGACAGTCTGGCGCGATAAAGTTGCCTTTGCAACAAGTCCTCCTTCGCCGACAGCCGGAGAGCTGTATACCTCAACCAACCAGGGCCAGTCTTTTGCCAGTTGTGCCTATAACCCATCTTCTGCCCAATTCAGTCTGGCCCATCACCAAAACGAGGGCCGATTGTATGGGGTTTTTGAACCAAATACTCTAACCATGAATACTCCACAGTTTGCTGAGGTGCACCCAGACTGTACCCACACCATTATTCTTGCCCTTCCAGGAGATACTCGTCCCTGGTCCATGCCAATCAATCTATCCGATCGTTTCTATATCGGAGTGTCACAAAACTACAGTGCCGGATCGGTTGTGGGTATGCTGGAAATCAATTTAACTTCCGCAAAACAAAGACAGATTCACCCCCACTTTGTATCTTATGCAGCTCATGAGGTAGCCGATCAGCCTGTTTTACAGGAGCCTTTTGTTCTGGATTCACATACCTTTGTATTGGCTGAAAACTCCCAAGGTGCCATTCGTGTAAACCTTGATATCTATCAACATATTGAGTCAGCCAGCCTTACTGGAAACTCATTGGCTGATGCTTCCCTTGTCACTGGTATCTTTATGGAAAACTCAATTACCGGGGATCGGGTTCTAGCTTCTGAACTCAGTTCAAGAACCATTAAAAATTCAGGCTTTTATCATGGGGATTTTCAGATTCGCCAGTTGGGTTCTGATATTTTCTCCAAGGTCTTTTCCCATAATGGCAGTTTGATTTTAGGTCTTGAAACCGGATCTCAAAACTTGAAACGCTCCCTGGATTCTGGGCTTACCTGGAATCCTGTGAACGGACTTCCCAATTTTGTCACCAAGTCTACTAAACTCGCATCCTGCCACATTCAGGGGCAGGCTGTTATCTGCACCACTAACAAGTCTTCTGTTATTATATCAAGCGATGGTGGGGCCAATTTCACGGAAGTGAATGATACCCCTCTAAGCAGAGATATTACAGGCTGGGCCTTTGATTCAACAAACTTTTTGATTGTTGGAGTTAATAATTCCAATCAGATGATTGCCGCAAGTTTCGATCCCAATACCAACCAGTTTGTGGAACTTAGAAACCAGAGTGGTTTGATTGTAATTGATGAAACGGCCGCAAACACCGTTCCAATAAAACTTCACTTTTTTGATGGAAACAGAGGACATCTTTCTGTCTTTAATAAGGACAACCTGGAACAGGGACCATTTCTGTATGAAACACTGAACAGGGGAGAGTCCTGGTCTGCTCTGACAGCTTCATCAGATGGAGCGGAGGCCAGCTATTTTGCTCTTGATACAAACAGTTACTGGGCCAGTCAGGGTGAATTTTTGCGACTGCCAGATAATTCCTTAGTAAATCCTGACTGTTCTGAGATCACAGCCATTCACTTTTTTAAACCTAGCCACGGGCTTATTACCTGTAAAGACAATAAGGTTTTATATACTGTGGATGGAGGAAACACATTTTCGGACCTGTTTTTACTGCCAGCCAGCAGTTACAGCATTGCTTTAAGTGGTAAGGGCAAAGCTTTATTATCCGTTTTGAATCACGGACTTTATGAAGTATCCATTCGTGATCTGCATCAACCATTTGTCAATCTGACGGCTGCTGATTTTAATGGAGCAGATAAAGTCCAGTCCTACCAGATTCTACCAGGGGGATTGGATGCCAGTCGTATTGTTGATGGGGCCATTGGAGGAAATGCCCTGGCTTTGGCATCACTTGGCGATTATAAAATGGCAGATGGCTCGGTTACCAGTGACAAAATCAGAGACAGATCCCTTCTAGCTGAAAGTATTGGAATCGGGGCTTTAACGGCTGGTAAACTGGGGCCAAACGCCATATCAGGAAGCAGTATCAAGGCTTCTATCATCACCAGTTTACAAATCAAGGATGGTTCCATAACCTCCAGGGAACTGGCATCCGGGGTTTTAACCGGAGATGCTTTAGGTGAGGGAAGTATCACTGAGATTAAACTTCGTACCGGAGCCATGACAGGGAACATTCTTGCCAATGCTTCAATTCTGACAACTCATCTGGTGGATGCAAGTTTTGAGGATAATCAGTTTGTAGACGGAAGTTTCCTCGGAGCCCACTTTCAAAATGCCACCATCAATACGGACCGGTTTATTGTGCCTCTTAATCTGACTGATAATAAGATTTATCCTAAAACACTACTAAATTCAGCATTTACCGCCGGTTCTATCAACTCTCGTGTGCTGATGGACCTAAGCCTTTTTGGACGAAACTTCTCCAATGCTTCCTTATCTGTTTCTGAACTTGAAGATGGTTCTATTCAGGAAATTAAGTGGCGTGAAGATTCCATTCTTCATTCCATGCTGGCAATGGATATTGCAACCATGAGTCGTTTTGGACTTGAGGTCGTATCTGGCCACCATTTTGTGGACAGGCAAATTACCAGGGATAGATTTACAGTAGCTAATTCCACAATCCATTCAGATCTTCTCTCTTCTTCTTCCTTTACCTCCCGCGAACTTGCGCCGGCCGCCATTACATCGGGTAAATTTTCCACTCTGGCCACCGAACAGCTGATCAGTTCAAAAATAGCCAATCAGCAGGTGGGAGCTTCCATTGTGGATGGACTTATTCTTGAGCCCAAATTTACCAACAATGCCTTCACAACAAATGATCTGGCTGAGAATGTCATTACAAACTCAAGGCTTGCCAGTTCAATTCTTACCCGGGGACATTTGGGAGAAAATACAATTGCTGGCAGTAAATTTGATGATAATTCCATTGATGCCATACACCTAGTCAGTGGCAGTGATTTTTTTGTGAAGCTACAGGATAATGCGATCACAGACAGTAACATCAGTACTAGAGTCATAAGAGGAAATCATTTTTTAGCTGGCAGTATTGCTCTGGATCGGTTTTTGCCTAATGCTCTTTTTTCCGGTCAGCTTGGTTCCATGGACCAAGGCGTTTTGGCAGATGGTTCAATCTCTGGAAAAGCTCTGAGGGTCAGTACCATGACCACCTTGATTGTGGATGATTTGCAGATTACCGCAGAAAAAATCGCAGATCTGGATTTGCCCGGAACCCTATTGGCCGACGATGTGATTACCTCTTCCAATACTGCTTCAGTAACACTTTCCGATGGAAAATTTGTGGCCCTTACTCTTGTAACAGAGGATTTTAGTCCCAACTTTATAAACTCCAAAATCCAGTCCGGCTCCCTTACAGGAGGAGAGTTTGTCCGGGGATTTTTAAATCAATCCCATCTGGCTGCCTCCAGTATATCCACTGTGAAATTAAGTGATTCTGGTATCACATCAAGGGTTGTGTTAAACCAGACTATTCTCACAGACAAATTTAATAACCTGGGTCTTAATACAATTCGTGTGTTTGCTGATTTGGGAAATGAAGATTTTGCCACGGATTCCATACTGGCAGCATCTATTAATGGGACTCTGGATTCCCGGGTGGTGGCTGATGGGTCCATCACTTCCGACAAGGTTTTAGATGGTTCCATTGGGTCCGCAAGTTTTTCGGCTAACAGTATCGGGGGCAATAAAATAGCTGCCGGGCTGAATCAGGGCAAACTGCTAGATCAGGTTATTACGAATCAGAAACTTTCTACCACCAATAAGATACAGGGAACCCAGCTTGCAAATAATCAGGTAACTAATGCAAAAATTTTGGACTATGCCATAACCAATGACAAAATAAGTGGTATTTCAGGAACTAAATTTGTCAGCCTCAGTTCGGATCGTATTCAAACTCATGGTCTAGGCAGTGCGGCCATTAATAATAGCACTATGGATTCCATTAGAATTCTTGATGGCAGCATTACTGAGGATGCCATATTTAATGGAACGCTTTTGAATCGTTCCTTCGGCGCTGGCTCAATCAATGAAGACAAAATCACTCCTGGTAGCTTATCTCCTGCAAAACTTGCCCTTGGAGCCATTGGTGCAGGTAAAATCCGTAACAGCACTTTAGATGCCTCAGATTTTGCCGATGGAGCCATTTCCAATAGCAATGTGGAAGATAAGGCGATTTTGGGTACCCATATCAACTTTGCGGCAATTCCCACGGCTAGAATTAACAATGGTTCATTCGGTTGGAGTCATCTTGAAAATGGGGCTATAGGATCGGCCCAGATTGGTTCCCGTTATCTGTTTACCAGCTCCTTTGGTAATTCTCAGGTATCTCTGGCTAAATTGACGGCCGATCCAACAATCGGTCACTTTATTTTCAAAGATGCTAGCTTTACCGGGGCTCAGATAAACGCCGATACCTTGTCAGGCGAAAAAATTGCAACCAATCAGATTGAAACAGGCAATTTGGCAGTATCCGCCATTGCAACCGCAAAACTTACTAATGTCATAGAACGAAACAAGCTGGTTCTTGATTCGATTACTCGTGATAAATTCACAGCGGGCAGTTTTATCAATAATTTAAATGTGATTGAGAACAACAGTCTTAACCATACAAATTTTGTTTCCAATTCCGTGAATGCAATCGATCCCAATTTAAAATTTCCATCCAAGGTAATGCTCGGAAGTAATTTTGATAAAATCCTGGGAACAGGATTTGACTGGTTATTATCAGCCGATATGCACAACCTGCCATCCAGGCTGTTTAAGGATTTGGACGGCCGTAATTTTTCAACCACAAATGGAGAAAAACTTGAATCTGCCCAGATTCGTGACGGAATTGTGGGTGCCTCTTCCATTCCAAATGCCTTCTTTACTACAGAACACCTGGACTCCAGCAATTCAAGAATCAAAAATATGTTTTATCTGGGCCCAACAGATACAGATACCAATGTAGATGGGGAACACTGGCATTTCAGAGCACTTGCTCCCCAGGCCTGCCCTACGGGATTTCAGATTCCAGCGGTCGGGCAGGAGTTTTGTGTTTCCTCATCTGATGAAACCGCCCAAACCCCCTTTGCTCTGGTTAATACATGCTCAAGCAAAGGTGCCAGGCTATGTAATCTTGCCGAAATTACCGTGGTCTGCAAAGCAGGAGCCTATGTGGTTTCTGAATTTATGGCCGACAAAATGCTACAGGTCAAAAAGAATGCCAGCACCTGTAACTATGAATTTGAAAATGCCGTGAACCTGAACTCAGGTTCCTACTCCGGCCTTTGTTGTATGAGTCACTGATAAATCAGTTCTTTACCCTGTAGTTCTTTCACCTGCGGCAATGGCATTCACCAAGGCTAAAAGCCTCTCCAGCAATTCGGAACAATCCAGGTTATTGGCCCTGGCCTGACGGAACTGAAACAACAGTTCAATCTGGGATGCGTGCAGGCAGGATAATGCCCTCTCTCGCAATTTGAGCGTACGGGCCAGCCTCGGTCGGCGATCCGAAAAATCTCCACCAAGTAAAATGCCTAGCCCGTTGCGGCTCAAACCAAACTCCCTAAGAATTTTGGACAGAAAAAGGGAACGCAGGGAAGGATCGGAAACCAGACCGGCATAGCGTTCCATCCAGGCCGCACTAGCACTGTTAATTCCCGTGTCAATGTTAAGAAAAACATAACGAAGAAAGGGCCACCGTGAAACCTCGTCCTTTAAACGGGAAAATTCTTCAGGCTCCTTATCCATCAATTCATGGATAGCCGAACCTACCCCATACCACCCCGGCAAGTAAAAGCGGGCCTGATTCCAGGCAAAGACCCAGGGAATGGCTCTGAGATCATCCAGTCTTCTTTCAGCATTCCGACGCGATGGACGGGAGCCCATCCGATTTTCTTCGATTACATCAATCGGAGTAGCCTCGGAAAAGAAATTTACAAAACCAGGCAGTTCCCACAGCTCACGGTAAGCCTGACGGCTTCTTTCAGAAAGCCTTTGCAATATGGGCACACAAGGATTTTCCAAAAGTTTTGGCTCCTTGTGAGTCAATGTCGTTGCAAATACCCCTGCCTGCAAAAGCTCCAGATGGTAGGAAGCGTTCAACTGATTGGCATATTTCTGTGCAATGGTTTCTCCCTGTTCTGTCATGCGGATATCTCCGATCAGACTTCCCCAGGGCAAGGCTTCCAAAAACCGCTCCGTGGGACCAGCGCCTCGGCTGACAGTGCCACCCCTGCCATGAAAAAAGGCTATTTTATATCCAGCCTCCCTAGCCACCTCTTGCAGACCTTTCTGAGCCTTCTGAAGCTCCCACTGGCTGACAAAAATACCTCCATCTTTACTGGAATCACTATAACCAATCATCACCTGCTGGGTTTTATCCTTTAAAAGCATAGCCTGAATCAAGGGATGGGAAAACCAATCCCTCAGAATCTGTGGAGCCCTTAACAAATCATCCACAGTCTCAAACAAAGGCACAATTGGCAGAGAGGGAATTAACTCCCCGGTATCGCTCATCACAAAAAGCCCGGCTTCACGACAAAGCAATACTACAATAAGCATATCCGAAAGAGAGCGGGTCATACTTACAATCACGGAACCTAAACCGTCAGGTCCAAATTCACGAATATGCTCAGAAACAGCCCTTAAGGCTGACAATACGGTGGTAGCATCCTGAGGCAGCGGTAAATACGGGTTAGCAAAAGCCCTTTTGGTTTTAAGCTCGGAATTAAGAAAGTTTATGCGTTCTTCCTGGGTAGAGTTATGCCATATCTCAGGGTCTAGTCCCGAGGCTTGTAATAACTCTAAAAAGGCCTTTTCATGCATGGCACTGTTCTGACGAATATCCAGTCTTGCACCAAAAAATCCAAATACGGCCACCTGTCTTTCCAAATCAAAAAGATCCTGTCTGGCAGCTCTTTGGGCCCCACTGTCTATCAGAACAAGCCGTAAAATACGCAAGTCTTCCTGAAGCTCACAGGGTCTTACATAATGAAATGATTTTTCCGAAGCCGGGATTAAGGTCTGATCCTGCCGGATCGGTAGTCTGATCAAACATAACTTAATCCACAATCCCAAAGGCTCATCCAGTTCTTCCTGAGATGGCAAATAGCCGGTAATACTCAGATAGGAATATAACTTCTGCAAAAATTCTTCCGGGTGATTTAACTGTTTTGCCGAAAAACTAAACCTGTCCTTGGCCTTTCTTAGAGCCGAAGACAAGGACAACAATGCCGTAGTCCTCAAAGATCTCAGGGTAGATTTAGTAACTTCTTCAGTTACAAAAGGATGCCCGTCACGGTCTCCCCCGACCCATGATCCAAAGCTCAAACGGGGCATTTTTTCAGGATTGGGCAATTCATTGGTTAAAACACCAACCTGCTTTAAACTCTGTAAAAGTCGTTTATCCAGTTCAGGCAGACAAACGGGAAACACATCTCTTAAATAATACAAAGTCTGTTCCAGCTCAGATTCCACACGGGGTTTACTGGTATGTACTACAGCCGTACGAAAAATTCTCTCCAGCACCACCAGAATCTGATCCCGAATCCCATCCTGTTCCCGGGGTGTATACATCTGGTTCTCACGGCGAACCAGAAGGGTATAGAGTTCACGAAAATGAGCCAGAACAATGTTTCTTTTGGCTTCAGTAGGATGAGCTGTCAGAACAGGTTCAACCCGGATCTGTGAAAGATTGGACAAAATTTCATCCAGACTGTATCCGGAATCCAGAACCTGTCTGAGTCTGTGCTCCCAAAGTCCATTGTCTTCCGTAGCCGTACTACTGGATTCCAGCTTTCTGCGGTACTGATTAGCCGCATTTTCTTCGGCCATATTCAGTAACTGAAAACCCAGGGCCAGCACCTGCACAGCCTCAAGGTTCTGACAATCCAGAATTTCCGGGCCTGGTTTATCCTGAATGCAGTCCAAAAGTTCTGACAGGTGGTTTTTTTGTAGATCACAAAGAACCTGAGCCAGACAGTTTTTCAGAAACAAAAAATCATTACTGACCTTGTCGAATAATTCATCTAGGGTGGTATCCATAAAACCCATCGGGACAGAAAACAAAAATTAAAGACTTAGAGGTTGATTGGCCGCTCGGCCAGACCATACCGGCCAGCCATTGCAGTCTCAGAATAAAAAGAGCGGTTGCGAAGTTCACGATTCTGTCTCCAGGCAGAGGATACCATTGAAGAAATTGTTTGTCCCCAAACCTTTCTTCTTTCTGCTCCCTTTAAGGCACTGCCAGGCCTGACCTTGTCGCGTAAGGCCTTTACTTTCTGAACCGGTTTACCGGTCTGAACCGAAATATCGTAGAACATGGCATAATCAAGCTCGGTGATATCATTAAACTCTTTCATATAATTGACATAATAGCGCATTTTATCGTCAATGGATTTTCTGGAAATCTGATCAAAACACTGCCTTACTTCAGGTATTCCACCTAGTTTGACAAACATGGCTTTAAGACGGCCCCTTGCACTTCTGCCCGGATCAAAATAGGTTCTTTTAACATGAATCATGGCCGCATTGGTGTTCATTGAAGCAATCTGAGCCAAAGCACTGGTGTCTGCCTCTCCAAGCACCTGAGCCAATAAAGCCCTATGCTGGCCAACGGCGAGCTTCAGTATGGATACAATTTCTCCCGAAGCCAAAGTCATTCCAGTAGGTCCCCATGTCAGTCCCTGTCCATCATTGGTCCCATCTCCACCGGGCCAGTTAAACTGCACTACATCATAGTCTGTGCCCTCAAAGAGATAACTGAGCTGACTGGCTCTCTCCCTGAAGTCAGGTCTAGTCATGGAAGGCAAAAGAGCTGCCATAAGATTATCATCAATGCAGCCAGTCCCTGAAAGGCCCTTCTCCCTCTGATATTCCAATATTGCATCTTTGGTACCGCGACCAAATTTCCCATCCACTGTAAGCCTGAGTGCTCTTTGCACCTCTCCTACTGCACTCCACTTACTGGCAATAAGAGTCGGTTTATTATAACGGCCAAAACTGTAGGGAGATTCAAAGGCACAATAATAAACAATGCCGGTTCCCTCAACAGCGGCAGTAGTAGTGGCTGTGCTTTCTACAACAGATGGAGAGGACACTGGCGCAGATACAGAAGAAGCCCCAAAATCATCAAAGGCATTCACCGGCGAATCTTCTGCTCCCTCAGGATGAAAACCTAAAACAGGCAATGTCTGATCTGGGACTGTTTCCGAAACTACTGGGGTTTCTACAACAGCAATAACCGGTTCATCAGGTGTAACCGCCACAGGCTCGTCTCTTAGTACAGCACTGCTGACAGTGGGGGTATCAACGGGGGTTTCTACAGGCAGGGTTTCTGAAACCTGAAAGGTGGAAACCGGGACAGGCGACTGAGTAGTCTGTACTTCCTCAGTTCGTGGGGAATCCCCACCCTTTGACATAAAAAATGAAAACAGAGATGCCGCAAAAATTATTGGTAATAATGGCATAAGACCTACTACGCAAAACCTGTTAAAAAAGTTTCGTACAAAATTAGGCCTCAACCATCATAAAGTGTAAATATATACCCCAAACCGTCCGATTCCACATAGTATGAAAGCCTGTAGAAATTGTCGTCAGCCCAATGAAGAATCCGCCCGCTTCTGTTTTCAGTGCGGATCAAAATTAGCCACCAGCCTGCCTGTTTTTTCCATCCCACTGCCTAAACAGCAGCTTTCACACAAAAAAACGGAAACCTTGGTGAAAGATTCTGAAATCTGTCATCCTCTGCAAAAATCTGAGGCTGTTATCACAACAGAAAATCAGGGAAGTCTTTTAAGCCCGGAGTTAAACTCCAGGATCCGTGAGAGTTTAAAGGCCAGGACTGCTGAACCAAAAGTAACTGAAAATCTGGTAAAACCAAAACCAAGTCTGTTATCAGCACAGGACAAAACCGTACTGAAAAAACTCCTGCAACCCAAATCATTGGAAAATCAGAACCAGGGACCTTTTACCCTGCCCAGACAGGAAAAAAACTTTGCCCTGCATAAACTGGAAAAAATCGAGGAGCAGAAACAGGAAGAACTACGGCGCAAAGAAAGAGAAAAAAAAGTTGCCGAGGATTTGGCATTTCTTGAGCAGATGTTCTCCAAGCCTAAAAAAACTAACTCCCAGGACAGCAATAGAGAAACTGTTCTAGCCCGAATTGAAGAAAGACGGGAGCTTGCCCGCACAGCCGTAAGCAGTGCCCCCGTGCAAAACAGTCTGATAGAGCCAGAAACGGAAAACCAGACACTTCCCGATGCATCCCTTTGGCTTCAGGCCAATCACAAAAAAAGACCTGCCACCCCTTCTGAGCAGTTGCAGAAGTACACAGTAAACAACAGTTCAGAGTGGATGACCCCGGTTCTGACACTGGCTGTCTTTTTATACTTCTGCTATGTGCTCTACATCTGAGTTACTGCCTTTGAAATCTGGCCGGGCGTTTTTCTAAAAAAGCTTTGGTTCCTTCCTGTTTATCACTGGTACCACAAATCTGGGCAAATTCCAAAGTCTCTACCTTAAGGGCAGAACCAAGATCCAGTGAATATCCCAAACGAATACTGCGTTTGGCGGCCATAACGGCCAAAGGGGCTTTGGCTGCTATTTTTTCGGCTATCTGGCGCACCGAAGCAACTAATTCAGCCTTGGGGAAAACCCCCTGAACCAGACCATCTGATAGGGCCTCTTGGGCTGTGACCATTTCCCCGGTAAACACATATTCCGAAGCCTTGCCAACTCCAATCAGACGGCTTAGTCTCTGAGTTCCACCATATCCTGGTATCAATCCGAGGGAAACTTCAGGTAAGCCCATTTTGGCAGTATCTGCGGCATACCTCAAATCACAGGCCAGAGCAACTTCCAGTCCCCCTCCGAGGGCAAATCCATTGATACAGGCAATCACCGGACAGGGAAACTCTTCAATCTTTTTTAAAAACTGGTGACCAAGTTCGGATATGTCCCGTCCATCTTCTACAGAAGCCAACGCAAGCTCGCCAATGTCTGCCCCTGCCACAAAGGCCTTCTCACCCTTACCCGTGAGAATTAGAACCTTAAGCTCCTGATCCATCTTCAAGGTATCAAGAATGGCAATTCCTTCAGTAATCAGATCCTTATTTAAGGCATTCAAAACTTTTTCCCTCGAAAATTTCAAGGTAAAAATTCCACTATCTTTTTCCATTTCAAAATACTGCATTTTTACTCCTTATCACTCCAGATCATGTTAAGAATCTTTCTGACCAAAGGCTCATCAATGTCCTCATTCATCCGGCCTGTCACATACATGGGATAATGCTTATACAGGGTAGTAATCCCCAGAACCGGTCTGGGATCCTCTGCTTCTTCAAGAAAATAGAATCCCCCAAAAAAAAACGACTGATTCCCAAGAATGATCTCACGGGGTTCGTGGGAATGGGAATTCCCCTGACCCACCTCTGATTTATCCCTGTTTAAAAATCGGGCTGAGGCAACCAGGGAATCTCCATAACCCAGGTACAAATCCCTGGCTGTTGGCAAAATCGAATCATAATAGGGACGATTGCCTAAAATCAGTTTCAGATCCAAATCCCCGGATTTGAGTCTGTATAGGGAATAGGTTTCAGAATCCGAGGTCAGGGTCGTAACTGCAAATTTTTGCGAGGAAAAATCAAGAATCTCCCCAAAGATTCTCTCATTACACCATAAACAGTGTATGGTTCCCAAAAGAACCAATAAAATCTGAAACAAAAAATTCATTGCCTCACCTCTTCGCGATATATCTTGACGGCCTGCAAGAGTCCCTTTAATGTTGCCTCATTGGCCGATACAACCTTGGGCATGCCCCAGGCCAAAAGTGTCTCAAAGCTTCTTCTTCCCATACAGAATGAAACAAAATTCCGGTCTGTAAAATTTCTTAAGGGCCTGGCTTGAGATGGGGCAAGAACCAAAAATCCAGGATAATCAAACTGATCAAACAACTCACAAAGACTATTGTCAATCTGAAGGGGCAAAGAAGAATAGATGGGGATGGGCAAAAGCCGGATTCCAGACACTAAAGCCCGTTCGACCTCCTTAAGCACATACTGTTCCGAACAAGGATATCTGAGTGTCGAACCTGCTGGCAGATACGGAAGCACGGAGGCCATACAGTCCACCATGACCACGGCTTCTTTTTCACACCACTTTTTCTTAAGAAGCATTCGGCCTCTGCTACCGACACAAAATATTCTCTGTGCCTGTTTTAGGATCGCGACTGCCGATTCATCTCCTAGAATCTCAAAAAAATAACGAACAGCCCGCTCTGAAGCAAACAATAAGGGCTGATTTTGCATCTCTTCAAGGGAAAGCCTCAGAATTTCACGACTCATACATGTCTCATAACGGACAGATGGCAAAACCTTCTGGGGAATTCCTAACACGGAAAAAAGCTCCCGGCCTTCCAAAATATCTTCTTCAGCCCGTAGCCAGACCAGGACATCCAAACTGTCCACCTATCCCGGTAAAAGGTGCTGCATGTTTCGTTCACGAATTTCTGTGAGCATATTCTCGGCAATCAGAGGATCCTTCAAATCACGGGTAGCCTGAGACAGGGTCACAAACTCATTTCCATCTTCATTTAGAAGTATGGCCTTTAAAATCATCTCTCCATCTACAATCTCGCTGAAAACACCAAGAGGCAGACTGCAACCACCTTCAAGCATGGCTAGAAGATCTCTTTCATATCTGACACAGATTTCAGTTTCCTTGTGATTGAGCCGTTTCATGGATTTTTTTAACTCCGAGGATTTAAGAACCTGTAAAACCAGACAACCCTGTCCGGCACAGGGATAAAAATCCCGCTCCGACAAATCAACTACCATGAGCCTTGGATCACTGGTAAATCCACCCCGTTTCAGACCCGCTTTGGCAAGACACAGAACATCAATATCCCCATTTAATAGTTTTTGCATTCTTGTATCAAGATTACCCCGGCATTCCAGAACCGTCACGGCCTGATTTTTTCTTAAAATCTGGGCCTTGCGGCGAATGGCAGAGGTACCAATCCGAAAACCGGAAGGCAAGGACTCAATGGAAGTCGGACCCTTATAACCAGCGGGGTAGACCAGACAGTCATGAATCTCTTCTCTGGGAAGATAAGCCGCAATTTCAAGATTTTTAACCTTGGTTGTGGGCATATCCTTCAGGCAGTGTAAAGCAACATCAATGCGCCCATCCAAAAGGGCTTCATCCAGTTCTTTAGTGAAAACCCCCTGAGTTCCGATATCCCTGAGTGGTCTGTCTGTAATCTGATCTCCAAGGGTCTTGATGGTAATAATTTCCACATCCCTTTTAAGAGAAGACTTCAGTTGCAAAGCCACTGCATTTGCCTGAGCCAATGCCAGTCTTGAACCTCTGGTTCCCAGTTTGATTACCGTTGATTCCATCAGAGTTTCTGAATCACCCATGCAAATTCTTCCTTTGATACGGTTGCTGCACCTAATTTGCCAACAACAACTCCAGCCGCACCATTTGCCAATTTAGCAGCATCTTCCCAGCTGACCCCACAGGCTTTGACCGCAGTCAATACAGAAATTACTGTATCTCCAGCACCGGTTACATCAAAAACTTCCCGAGCCTGAGCTGCAATATAAAGCTCTGAACCTGAAGAGCACAACATCATACCACGACGGCCCAAAGTTATGAGTAACGCTTCCAAATCCAAATCCTGCCGCATCTGCCTACCAAGTCTTGAAACCCTGTCTTCTGTATCCAGTTCCGAAGACAAAGCGGTTTCTGCCTCCAGTTGATTGGGGGTTATACAGGAAAACCCCCGGTATCTGTCAAAGGAGCGGGACTTGGGATCAACAACAACTAGCTTGTCTGACTTCTGCTTTAATGCACGAATCCCATCAAGCATTGCAAGACTCAAAAAACCCTTGCCGTAATCACTTAGAATCACTGCATCAAATGAATCCCAGACAGCTTCAAGTCGAGATAATACCTGAGCAGTTTCCTCCTGCTCCATCGCACGGATTTCTTCCCGATCAAGTCTTAACATCTGCTGCTGTCCAGCCAGAATCCTGGTCTTGATGGTTGTGGGTCTTTCCACACTTCGGGTAAGTAATTCTGAACCAATCCCTCTGCCCTGAAGAAGTCCAATCAATTGAGCTGCAGCCACATCCTGGCCAACCATGCTCATAATTGCCGTACGCACCCCTAGATCCACAAGGTTGTTAGCCACATTGGCAGCACCACCGAGTAAATATTCATCCCTCATGGCCTCAACCACGGGAACTGGAGCTTCCGGGCTGATTCGCCGAACCTGGCCCCACACATAATGATCAAGCATCACATCGCCTACTACCAGCAAGCGAATCCGGCCCAGTTTTTCGAGCAATTCCTCAATATTCAACATAGGAAGCATAATACACCAGCTTCCCAGGGCAAATGCAAAGGTGAACTTTAACTACTTGACCACTGCGACACTACTGCCTAGAATGTGCTGAGTAGTAAAAACTAAAAAGGCAGTCCGAATGACAAGGCTTATTGGCAGGGACAAAGAAATTCAGTTACTGAATCAGTCCATTCAGGATTCCAGCGGCGGTTCCTGCCTGCTTTCAGGCATTACTGGCAGCGGTAAAACCTATCTTTTGCGGCATTGGTACGAACCTAGCTTTAACATTCGTGGTCGTAAAGCATGGCATACCTGCATTAATCCCTTGATGCCAGCCCAGGAATTTGTGAAATCCCTGGCCCGTGAATTGTGGATGGATCTTAACCCTGAAGAACAGAATTTTGTCACAATCGCGCTACAGGCGGAACTTGGGAAACAGTTTTCTTTCCCAATCTGGCTCATCGAATCCGATCAGCACCTTCTTAAGGACGGATATGTATTTCTTGAGTTTTTAAAAATACTGAGAAATCTGCATGATACAGGTATTGTTCTAATCATCGATCAGTGTGAGCTGTTAAGCCCGGAGTCCCGCCTGCTTTTAAAACATGTCAATGAATGGAAACCGCTTGGTGTCTATATTTTTATGGCACTCAGAAGTTCTGATATCAGTAAGGAATCCATCAGTCGCGACTTCGGTTCCACTTTCTTTTTTAAGGGCTGTTCCCACCTTGAAGTGCATCCACTTGGAGCAGAGTTTGAGGATGAATACAGGCAGGCATGGGGTATTCAGACCGATGACAATCAGTTCCATTACATGGAATACGCTGTGTACCAGAAGCGGGGCTGGCTTTTGGAACAGTTGCAGGATGACAAGGAGCTTCGTCAGACATTTTTGTGGCTGGCCCAGTACCCTTATGGGGTACCTCACGGATACAACCGCTATCTGAATACCCTAAAAAAACATCTGGCCCAAAGACCTCAACTGGAAGAAATTTTTCACTTCCGCAGATCCGATCTGGTTTTTTCAAACATTCAGCATGTTTATGATCTTTACGATCACTTTTCCGAGGAAATGCCCCCTCTTGAGCCCCCGCCCTCTGGCCTGGGAGACTGGGAGCTTTGCCACCGGGTTCACCTCAGCCTGACTCACAATCTCGAAAAACTCGAGGAGATTCGGCTTTTAGCCCGCCGTTATGCCCAGACTTTCAGTATCCGTGGTCTAAAAGAAATGACAGAGGTTTTAGGAGATATTCTGGAACCAGAGATTCCCCTGGCCCTTTTAAATGTTGCCCAGGGACATCTTGACCCCAAAGAAATTCTGGCTGTGGTAATGCCTAATCTGAAACCGGATTGGGAGCATCCACTTACGGCTCTGTGTCTGCATTCTTTCAGCAGGCTCGGACAACTCCCTCTTTTAGTGGAACACGCTGACTCTATTCCAGAGATTCACAGGAGTAGAACCTTAAGCCTGATTATTTTTCACGCTATGCAGCAGGATCCTGAATCCGTACTGCAATCCGTAGAAAAACTGAACCTACCTAAAGAATTCAAACAGGCCTGTCTCAGTTTAGGCAAGTTTCTGTTTGGTAATGACAACCTGGACAAGGCACCATTTCGACATGGTCATCTAGCCACTGTAAGCCGTCTGGCCCGTGCCATTGAAATGCATGAAAACGGGGCAAATAATGAGTCCCTGGCCCTTTTGGAAACCTGTGTCCGAGATGCCAAACAAAGCCTGGATCTTGGTTCCTTGACCTGTGCTTATCAGAAGATATCCGATATCATGGAGACCTTGGAAGATTTTGATAATCAGTTGAAATTCTACCGTCTAGCTGTAGTGGCAGGAGTGTTCACTCCATGAATGATGAGTATCTAGTCCCTTTGGATCAGGATCACCCAGGTTTCAGGGATCCTGAATATATAAGACAAAGAGACGAGATCGCCCAGGCTGCCCTGGATTGGCGTAAAGCCAGAGACTTAGGAAATCATCTGCCAATTCCTCGTATACCCTACCTGGAACACCAGCATAAAATCTGGGAGCATATCTATACAACTATTCTGGAGCTGTCTTCAAAAAATGCTGTAACCCCAGTATTTGACGGACTTAAAGACCTTGATCTGAATCCAAAAAAAATTCCCGAACTAGAACATGTAAATCAAAGGCTTGAACCTAAGACCGGATTTCGTGTGGTTCCTGTTACCGGGCTGGTCAAATCAAGATATTTTTTCTCCTGTCTGACCCGTAGAGAATTTTTCTGTACCCAATACATCCGTCATCATTCTGCTCCCGATTTTACGCCTGAACCAGATATCTGCCATGATGTAATTGGGCATGTTCCCCTGCTGATGAGCGAGCCCATCGCAAACTGTTATGTGGAATTTGCTCAGGCTGCACTCAGGGCTACTCCAGAGGAAATCAAACAGCTCGAACAGCTCTACTGGTTTACCATTGAATATGGTCTCTGTTATGAAAATGAAAAAATTAAAACTTATGGGGCCGGGAACCTGTCCTCAATTGCTGACTTAATTCGTTGTGTGAATCCTGATTTGGTTCGGCATGAGCCATTCTCGATTGAGGTAATGTTGAATCAGACCTACGATCCTACCATTCAGCAGCCTGTTTTATTCTTGGCCCCAAGCCTCGAATATGCCTTGAAACATTTATCTGATTATCTGAATCAGACTTTTATTCAAACTAACCGTCCTGTTTTACCATTGGATGATTAACATCCTGG
>JACFNL010000013.1:49529-53483 GCA_019454875.1 Candidatus Cloacimonadota bacterium
AAATGAGTGCTGTGTTTAATGGACTACAATCCTATCGCCTTCCTAATAATGCCCTGGTACTGCTTCTGCCTGAAACCGAGCACAATCTGGTGACCTATCAGGTCTGGTACAGGGTGGGAGCCCGTAATGAAAGCCCAGAAATATTTGGACTCTCTCACTTTATTGAACACCTGTTTTTTAAGGGCACAAAAACCTACGGGCCTGGGGTCATTGACAGAAAATTAAATGAGATTGGTGCAATGAACAACGCAGCTACCTCCAAGGACTACACTTTTTATTATGTCTTTGGTCTGGCAGAAAAATTTGAGGAAATGTTTCAGATTCAAACCGAAATGCTTTTGAATCCCGCCTTTGATGCTGAAGAAATTGATAAGGAACGGGATGTTGTGATAGCTGAGATTCACCGGGCCAACGACAATCCCTCTCATATATTCTATTATCAGATGATGGAGCAGGTCTTTTTAAATCATCCTTATGCCCACCCTGTGCTGGGATTTGAAAATATCATCCGCAATGTAACCCGCGATCAGATCGTAAACTACTGGAAGGAACACTATCACCCTGAAAACATGACCATTGTTGTCTCAGGAAACTTCAATCCAGAAAAGACAAAGGAACTGATCCATCAATCCTATGGCAACCTATCAGCCAGAAATGATTATGTTTACCAGCCTGCAACCCTGAAGACCCCCATTCCCAATCGTAAGCTCAGTTATGCCAGAACTAACCGAAACTACTCGGCTTTGAGCTTTATTGGTCCTGATAATACAAAACACAAAGACGCTTTAGCATTGGACCTTTTAGGAACTATTCTCACGGACACCCGTTCCTCACGCTGGATTAAAGAATTCAAGGAAGACAAAAATCTGGTTGATTCCATTTCATTTTCTTTCTATTCCGCCACGGAGCAAAGCCTTCTCACAATTTATTCTCTGGTCAAGGACAATCAGTGGGCCTCATACCATGAAGCTATTGATGCTGCCCTCGAGAGGCTCAGAAAATATTATGTCTCCAAGGAAGAACTGGAAGTCGCCAAAGACTATGCTATCAATCAGTCTGATTTTCGCTGGCAGAAATTGACTAGCCGTGCCCAATCCCTAGGATTTCACGCTGTGATGAACCAGCTTGATTTGTGTACCAGATACTCAGAGCTTATTTCACAAATCCAGCTTGAGGATATGGTTCGTGTGATTGAAAAATATCTCAGTTTTGAGCCTGTGATCTCACAGATGCTGCCTGAGTCCGATAAACCAGAACCTTCTGTTTCCACCTCTGCGGAAACCCTGGCCCATTCTCCGAAATACAAAAAATCCAGTCTTGAGGAAAACATTGACCAGTTTGTGTTCGAGTCAGGCTTGACCCACATCCATATCAAACAAAAACCCGGGGGGTTGTGTTCTGTCAGAATTCTGGCAGGCAGTCTTTCTGAACTAGGTGCCCGTTTTCCGGCAGGAACCATCAATCTGATGCAAAATTCCCTGGCACGGGGTACCTCGTCCTTAAACAGAGACACCATCACGGAAAGAATGGACAGAATTTCAGCCCGTTACAGTACCAGCCAAAGCAATCTGAATACCAGACGGGAATATGTATCCAACTCCATGACTGTGCCCTTTCGCAATTTCAGTCAGGCTCTCGATATCTTCTGCTCCTTTTTCACAGATGCAGCCTTTGTTGAAAAGGAAGTTCAAAAGGCCAGAGAATCCATTCTGGCGGAGATCAAATCTCTGCCAGATTCACTTTCTTCATTCTGCCTTTACCACCTTATGAAAAACTGGTTTGAAGATCACCCCTACGGATTAGGTCTTTTAGGCACTTCAAAGACTGTGGAATCCATATCCAACAAGGATTTAAAGGATCTGTACTCCCTTTTGTACAACCCCCGCAATATGATTGTTGTAACCGCAGGGCCTATGTCCTCCGAAGAAGCCAATCAGGAAATTCAAACCTGCCTGAACAAAAAACTGGGTAGCATTGAGTTTCGCATTACAGATCAAAGAGTTCCCTCTCAGTTTTATCCCAAACATATGGGACAAATCCTGACTGTTCACAATCCCAAGGAACAGGGATATCTTATGCCCGCCTGGTCCACCTGCGGCTTAAACCATCCGGACTGGCATGCAGGACTTGTATTGAACGAAATGCTTGGTGGGGGCATGGCCTCCCGCTATTTCCATAAAATGCGTGATGAAAAAAGTTATGGTTATGAGATCGGTGCCAGAATTGTAGGTTACAAAAACTATGGTCTTATGTTTGCCTACCTAGGAACCGAACCCAAACGAGTCAATGATGCCAGTATTGATTTTAAGCGCGAGATTCTTGATATTCAAAACAATATTCCCTCAAACGAAGAAGTGGACAAATCCATTCGTCTTTTGATTTCCCGCCATGAAATGAGCCTGGAGACAGAAACAGATCGGGCCGCCTGGGTGGCTTCCCTGGCTATTCGTGACCTAAAACCAGACTATATAAAACAGCATGCACAACTGATTTCCTCAGTTACTCCAGCACAGGTTCAGGCCTTTGCCCGTACCTGGCTGCAAAACAGTTTTGAACAAAGAGTACTGCCTAAGTCCTAGGACTCGATAAATCATGCAAAAACTCTAAATTACTGATGACTTATGTCCGATTATCTACAGGAACTCACAGTTGATGGAAGGACTGGGTCATGAGACTGATAATCACAATAATGCTTGGAGCCATCTTAGCCTCTGATGTTTTCGGCTATTCTTATTCCATGCGTCGGCAAATGAAAACATATTACATCGAAGATATCTGGGCTGAGGAAATGTTCATTGAGCCCACCAAAAACTTCATTGCCGAAGAATTTGCCCGTTATGGGTATCGTCACACTCCCCACAAGGAGGAGGCAGATGTTCGGGTACATCTGACCATTCATTCAGTAAAAAATAAGGCCCAGGACATTCGTCCCTTTGTGATTTGGCCTTTGACATCTAACAAAAGGGATATTGGCGAGGCCCGTATCTCAGCCAGAGTAATTGACAACGAAACCAATAAAGAAATCTGGGCTAATTCCATCAAGGGTCGGGCCTTGGAAGATTTAATTCTAGGTTGGATTGAAAGACCAAAAACCGCCCGCATGCGTGCCTTCAATAAGGCCCTGGGTTATGTATTCGATCCTTATTTTGTGAGTGAAATGCCTCTGTTTGACTGACCAGGAACAGAACGCGATTCTGAAGCCAATCCAGCTTGGATTGGCTTCTTTTATTATGAGGAGGCCCACATGGGTGATATCAATCAAAAGCTCTTAATGAAAAATTTAATTCCCCAGATCAAGGGCCCTATTCTTGAAGTTGGAAGTAAAAACTATGGAAGTACCACAACTATCCGGCAGGAGCATCCCGATCTGGAATACACAGGAATTGATCTGAGTGCCGGGGATAATGTGGATCTGGTCATGGATCTGGAATCTGAATCCCACAAACTGCCTCAGTCTCATTATGGATTGATCATTTGCTGCTCTGTTCTTGAGCATACAAAACGCCCCTGGGTCATGGCAGAGCAATTGAGTAATCTTCTCAAACCCGGTGGACAGATTTTTATGTCTGTTCCCTGGGTCTGGCGTTACCATATGTATCCTGATGATTACTGGAGGTTCTCACCCACCAGCCTTCCGCTTCTATTTCCTGACTTGAGCTGGAGCAAAGTAATTTATTCAACCAACACACCCCAGGAGTTTGTTGAGTTTGTGCCCGGCTCAGGTGCTACCGATGATTCAGTCCGACTAGTAATCGATCTGGAAAATGGCTACACCAGAAATTACATGCCCTATTTAATGGTCAATGCCGTTGGCACAAGACCACTTGTATGATCTGGTTTTGGTAAACAAACACATCGCCTACAGCAGGTTTCTTACGGGATTTTTTTAGGAATACCAGATTCATTTAACAGTCTTCGGTTATAGGAAGGTGTGTATTTTTTGGAAAAAACCTT
>JACFNL010000014.1 GCA_019454875.1 Candidatus Cloacimonadota bacterium
TCGCCTCGAGCAGGGGATCAGGGGATAGAATTTCTGGGGGTTAACTAAGCCATGCTGGACAAAGATCAACAGCCCCTAGACTTGTAAAACAGAATCAGACTTTGGTCTACTCTGGAATCCCACGCTCTTGAAATCGTTGAGAAAGTTTCTCCGGCAGTAGACTGTATATTGATCCGATATTCGCCAATATCCGTGGGCGAATGACAAACAGTCGCATGTATACTAGGCATTTTTTGAAGGAATCGAAATCGACCATTGATCTTTTCTACCTCTTCGCGGCAGTCTTCGGGCTTAATCACACTCTCTAAATTAACTTTTTCATTCTCTGGGCCCAAATATTGTAAAACTGCCCGTAATGCCTTCAAAACAAACGAATTTTCTCAATTCTCATTCCAAAAAACCTTTTGATTTTCGTCAAAAACCAGATACATAGACGCAGACTCCATCCTCTCAAATTACGGTGTCTCAGGCAACCCGGGTAGTGTTCAATTCAACTCACCTCGTCATCCCAGCCTGCGATGGCAGGGCAGACCGATAGAATACAAAGCCTAATCCACAAATGAGCAGTGAGCCTAAAACTGTGGTGAGAAAGTGGGCCAGGCTTACGGCCAGAAGAGTTTCGACAGGGTATTGGTCCCATATTGCCAGATAAACCTGTTCCTTGGTGCCAAGACCTTGCCAGCTAATGGGAAGCCAGGCTGCCAGGGTGGCGGAGAATACGGCTGAAATGAGTTTTGTTGCCGTTTCCTGTAGTCCGGCATGCAAAAAATACACTGCAAAACTGAGTACAAAAAATAGATAGGATACAAGGGTCAGGAGAAGTACCAGAGCATAAGCCAGACCGTGCTTCATAAAACTGAACCAGGCACAGGAAATTTTCCAGTGCAAAAATGCAATGACTGGAATTAACCAGATCGCTGAATCAAGAAACAGGATTAAAAATCCAGAAAACAGGATCAGGAAATCAAAAAAACGATCCTGTATCAAGATTCTTAATGCCTGGACTGAATCGACTCCCTGATCGGCCAACAGTTTAACCTTGGAAAATTCTCCAATCCTGCCGGGGGTAATCTGGCCCCAGAACTGACTGACATAAAAAATCCACTGGGCCACGGTGCGAGTGACATTCCAATCAAGACAGAGATAAAATCGAATGCTTCGGATGTGAATCGAGATTCCAAGACAAAGTATAGAAAAAAAAACGGTGCTGGCTTGAAACTGTGAAAATACCTGATAAAACTCCGGCCAGCGGATACCACTTATAATTCTGGCAAGCAATATCAGGCCAATCAGATAGAGTAGATACCTAGACTTCCTCACGGTTATCCCGATTAACAGAACCTAACCGCACCTCAGCCCAACTGCTGACCCGAATCTGTTCTTCCAGAATTTTGAGATAGGATTCCACTCTTAAATCCAGATACTCAAGCTCCACCAACAGGCTTAAAAATACATAAAATATTTGGGAGAAATCCTCAGAGGACTGGATGAACAAGCACCATTTGACATCGGGAAGGTAAAACAGATGCTGTGAATAACCGCTCTTTTCGTACAATAGTCCCATGGGAAAAACAATACCGTAGTCCTGAAGAGGCAGCCTGGTAAACAAGAGTGAAGAACTATGAAAATGTGAAATCCGGCTCTGAACCAGATCAGAAACTGCATGGCAGATATATGGGATCTGATTTCTAAGAAGAATTACTTCGGTAACCAGACTATCCTGATGAGGTATCTTAAGTAAGCAATCCTCTTGAACCTTTAAATCAAAATACTTTTTTACCTCAAGGTTCCAGTCCAATCCATGACTTTCTCCCAAAGCCTGCAAAACTTCCTCATGAACTGTGTTTCTGGATTGAGAGGATTTTTGTGTCCAATGTATAGGCAACTCCCGAAAATGAAGCTTTCTAAGAAGGTATTGCAATGTATTTTGTGGCACCCCCTGATAACTCAAGGGAAGCCAGTCCGCCAGGGATGGATGGGATAACAATTGCAGGCGATTCATCAACTGCCACAGACATAAACCATAAAAATTGCCAATGCAGAACCGGGAATCAAATCCAGGAGAAAAGAGACTGTCTTCCCCATCCTTAAGGACTATGGACCATTCAAACACCCCTTCCCTTATTATCTGACTACCTATTGTCTGGGACAATACAAAGGTGTTCACAATAAACCTTCGGACCAAGGGTTCCAGTTTAAAAGCCAGGATGAAAGAACCTGTTTTGGATTTAAATCAATTTTGGCAAGCTCGGCAATAGATACTGCTTCAAATGGATGATCCGCTTCTTTGAACTTCTGGGATACATTAAGTCCCGCTCCCAAAATCAGAGATTGTAATTCATTGCCTAGATAAACAGTCTCGATTAACACACCCATGATCTTGGCATTTCCTACCAAAAGATCATTGGGCGGTTTAATGTGTGACATTATCCCATATTCAGATTCGAGCCATGTTTTAGTATGAACACTCAGGGAGCGAATCAGGGCCTCATCCCACCCTTCTTTGATCTTTGGTTTTAGGGGCATGGAAATATATAAACCACCGGGGCCGGATACAAACTGTCTGCCTCTTTGGCCTCTGCCCTGATGCTGCACCTCTGCCACCACCACGGAACGGTTCACAGGCAGGGTAGAAAGATTGTCCCTAGCCCAGTTCATGGTGGAGTCAACCTCAGAAAGCCAGACAATTTTCTCAGGTACCAAGACTTATACCGACAAGGAACCGAGCCGCTCCTGTACTAGCTGATACTGCTCATTAATGGCCGAAGACATTTTCTGCAATACCTTGACTTCATTCATACAGTGTTCCATAGTATTCACATTCTCTGAAAACAGCTTCAGAATTCTATCGATCTCATACCCACAGGAACCCTCTTCTACAGCAAGTCTGGCCATAAACTCAGATACCTGCTTCTGAGAATTGATAAATGTCTGATTGTTTACCTTCAGTCGCTCGGCCAGAGTTCTGGTGATGTGAAGAACCAGACCAGGATTGGAATCAACCAGACGATCAATCTCTGTGGATTCAATACACATGAGCCGGGAACGACTAATTGCCTTCACAGTTGCCGTTCTTTTATCAAAGCCCTTGTTCTTGGATGCATAACCTAACAGTACGGAAATCTCTCCGATAATATCGCCCTTTTTTTCATAGGAGGACACCATCTTGTCACCTACAAAAACCCCCAGTTTTCCGGTGATCAGAATGTACATTTTATCCCCGACCTCACCGTGATAACAGACAATCTCCCCTGCCTGTTTGCCCACAAGATTTCCGTGGTTAAACAAGGAGTCATTAGGATCCACTACAGATGAATCATGGGTAGCCGACTTGGTATCAATGGTCGCCTTTTGATACTTCAGAAGGCGGTTATACAGAGGCGAGAGCTTAAAATGCTCATGGATTTTTTCAAGTTTGCTGTCTCTGGTCTGAATTGCCTTTTTTAAAACCTTGGCGGCCAGTGAAACATAGATGGTGCTGAATTCCTTGACCATGTTTTCAACCTGGGAAAGAATGCTGTTGTATTTAAAAATAAACACATTGATGTCTTTTAAGCGTTTGGCAATAGTAACCGAGATATTTAATCCCAGCCTGGGGTTTTTTAAAACAGTATTGTTAAAGCTGTCGCCCACGGCCGGTATGGAGGCAACTACAGATTCTACGGTTGCCGCAATGGTTGCTGTTCTTCTCTGACCCAGCAAAGCTCCGAGTTCACCAAAATTTACCATTTTTCCTTTGATACTGGTGATTCGTTTTCCATGCTTGCGGATAATTTCTATCTTGTCTACAGCGTCCATTTTCTCGTTAAACAGGGCTTCGTCTGTGTAAATCACATCCAGTTCCCCGGTAACCAGAATGAACAGCTCCCCGGAAGGTTCTCCCTGTACACAGACAAATTCCCCTGGCTGTACCACGCGCTTGGCCAAACCACCGACAGCTTTGGGACCAACACCGGCTGTCTTGGACTTTTGAGCCTCGGAATCGTCAATCATGACAGATGTGATCTCAAACTTGCGAATCCGCGCAATCTGCCCGTCAGTCAGGGCCGCCCCGCGCGGAACCATTACCGACCCACCATGCATCAGGTCCTCACCCAGAATCATACCTGGTGTGACCTTATCTATTGGCAATACCAGCATAAAAATTACCCCTGAGCCATTAAATGGCTTGCAGAACCTTTTTTGCCGCAGTCAATGTCATTTCCAACTCCAAAGATGTATGTTTCACCGACACAAAAACCGCTTCGTACTGCGAACAGGGCAAATATATTCCCTCTTGCAGCATACCTTCAAAAAACTTCTGAAACAGCTCTTTGTCATGCAAATCCACACTGGATTTTGATCTCACTGGACCTTTGGTAAAAAACAGTGTGAACATGCCACCAACGGAGTTAATGGTATACTCAATCCCCTTTTTCTTCAACAATTCTCCCAGACCATCTTTGAGATTTGTCACAAAATCACAGATATTCCCGTAAGGGTTCATCTTGCGGATTTTCTGCAAGGTTGCCAGGCCACATGCCATTCCTAATGGATTTCCACTCAAAGTACCTGCCTGATACACCGGGCCTTCCGGACTCACGAGGCTCATAATCTCTTTCTTGCCACCGTAAGCACCAACTGGCATCCCCCCACCAATGATTTTTCCCAGGCAGACCATGTCTGGTTTTACTCCATATAGTTCACAGGCCCCACCCATTGTCACTCGAAAACCAGTCATCACCTCATCAAAAATCAACAGACTGTTATGTTCATCACAAAGGGTTCTCAGACCTTCAAGAAAGCCGGGTTCAGGGGCAATAACTCCCATGTTTCCAGTCACAGGCTCGAGTAACACACAGGCGATTTCTCCCTTGCGCGCCAAAAACAGGTTGCGAACGGAATCCAGATTGTTAAACTCCGCAACCAGAGTGGATGAGGCCGTAGCTTCTGAAACACCGGCTGAGTCTGGGTGAGCATGAGTTAACATGCCAGAACCTGCTTTGACCAGCAGTGAATCGGCGTGCCCATGATAACAGCCATCAAATTTCACAATCAGATTGCGACTGGTGAAACCACGGGCTACACGAATTGCACTCATGATTGCCTCTGTACCAGAGCTTACAAATCTAATTTTTTCCATAACCGGAAAAAATTCCCTGACCAATAGGGCCAGTTCTGTTTCCAGAGCTGTAGGTGCTCCAAAAGTAATGCCCAGACTTAGCTGTTTCTTCATGGCCTCTACAACATCAGAATCCAGGTGTCCTAATAAAAGAGGGCCCCAGGAAAGCACATAATCAAGGTAACGGTTATTGTCTTCATCATAAAGGTAGGCACCCTCACCCCTTTTTATAAAAGGAGCAGGTACATTCAGATTGCGAAATGCCCTGACCGGTGAATTTACTCCACCAACCAATACCTGCCTGGCTTCCTGCATCGACTTTTTGCTTTTCTCAAACTGCATTACTTCACTACTCCTGCCATATACCAGACCAACACCAGAGTCAAAAGACTCAGATAACGAATATCCCATTTGAAACCGTTGACTAAAATCCTGTTATCAGTATCAGCACCAAGCGTTCGCATAAGAGTCTCCATGTATTGAACCTCAAGTTGTACAAATACCATAACACCAGCAATCAACCCGATAATACTCATGCATACCACAAAAGCAAAATACTTTTTTGCCCATAGACTTCGTGATGGGGGAAGAGCTAACAGCAACAAAAATTTAAATACCCGGTAAAACATCAATCAACAATTTTACACCAGTCTCAACAAAAAAAGTCTTTTTGCCGATAAGCATCTGGAACAATTATCCCCAAGGAGTTTCCATGTCTTTGGAAAGAAACATCTATATAGGTTCACACAGCGTCAAAAATTATCAGACAAAATTGGACATTCACGGTAACAATCTTGCCAATGTCTCCACGGTCGGATTTAAACAAACCAGGATGAACTCAGTAGAATCCTTTCAGGAACAACTCCATAACGCCGTTGAATCCGATGGGGCAACATCCCAGTTAAATTCCCAGGAGGGTGGGTTTGGACAATCCAGACCCCATATTTACATAGACTCCAGAAACGGGATTTTACAGGAAACAGGTAATCCCCTGGATCTTGCAGTCGAAGGTGATGGCTACTTTATGGTGGAGTGGGACGGGCAGAAACGATTTACGCGGGACGGGAACTTTGCCCTTGATAAAAACAAATCCATTCTTCTGGAAGGCAATGGAGCCCATCTTTTAGGCTGGCTAGGAAGTTTGAATGCAGATGGGGGCACAGATCTGAATGTAACTGCACCTACTCAGAGATTAGCATTGGATTCCGTTTCATTTTTGCCTGCCAAAACCAGCACACTAGTGGACTTTTCATCCAATCTGAACTCAGAAAGTCCAGCCAGAAATATGACCGTGGACAAATCCGTTTTTCCGATGGTAGATGAGAGAAGAAATACCATGGAATATTCAAGCCGCTGGGATCGGACTGGCAAGAATGAATTCCAGTTCACACTTCATCAGAACGGGGAAGAACATATTAAATTTAGTATTCCAGTGGATACATTGGGAAACATGACAGACCTTAAAATTGATTCTCTGGCCGATGGGGTTGAACTGATAAAGGATGACTCAGGAAAACCAACAGGATTCTCATGGACCTATCCTTCGCCTCTGCATGATGAACCCGAAGCCACCCTGACAAGACTATTTTCCCTGCCTAGCCGGTCGGAACTGAAGGACACAGGCTCTGCATTTTCGTTTCGACTAAGTAATGGTTCAGAGGATCCCGTGTCTCTAAACAATGAGTTTTTAATGGGCACCATCCATAACACCACCACCAGACTAGTGGACACTCTGGGAAACTCCCATTCCGTCACATTTGCCTTTGAGAACATGAGTTCAGAAGAAAGTTTCTGGGAATACAGGGTTTATCTTGAAGAGACAAGCCCCTATATTCAGGATTTTTATCGTGATCCGGCCAATGGGATAAACTTTAATAATCCTACCAGGAGTGATTACGAAAGGGCCAATCAGGCAGTTTTTGGATCTTCGGGAACAGGTAAAATTGTCTTTGATAACGACGGGCTTATCAATTCTTCTCAATCCCAGATCCCCACCCTGATTGCCAATCTGCCTGCCACCCGTTTTGTTAGCGATCCTGCTCAGGTGAGGCCGGCTGCCAATCTCAATACAAAACTTGATATGGATCTGATCACTGGATTTGGAGCACCATTTTCAACATCAGTTCGTAACCAGAATGGGTATGTTGCCGGAGATTTGATTCGATCTACAGTTTCTTCCAATGGAGACGGTAAAATTATAGCCAATTTCACCAATGGACAGGCAAGAATCCTGGGCCAGATTGCAATTGGAGTTTTTACGAATGCCCAGGGTCTGGTTCGTGATGGAAACAACATGTTTCGGGCCGGGGTCAATGCTGGAGAAGATAATTTGACCGTCAACATCCCCTCCTCGGGCCGTCGTGGTTTGATTCGGCCAGGATTTCTGGAAGCCTCCAATGTCAACATGATTGAAGAGTTCACTCAGTTGATCGTTACCCAAAGATCCCTACAGGCCAATTCAAAAATCATCACTACAGCCGACTCACTGCTTCAGACAGGGATTGGGATTAAACGCTAGGGAATTTGAAGCAAAGCCGTAGCTGGTACATATCCCGTAATTTCTTCTGAATCACTAAAGCGCGATCTAATCTGGGCCCAGCCATTCTGATGAACAATCATCTGTGAAACCCTGGGCTCAAAAAATTCATACAATACAGGGGATTGTGGATCCGCGCTGGCCCTAAGTCCTGTACCGGAACGCACAATCACCATGGAATCAATAAGTTGATTTACCCTGTACTGTAGTCCCAACAAAATTAAAAAGATCAGGCCAAAAATAGATGCTTTCTGCCATCGGGAGCGCAAAACAAAAATTAAACATAGAAGAAGCAGGATGGGCAGGCTAATCTCAAGCAACAAACGGACCCAGGGATTTGAAAATCTTGAGTCCAGGCTCAAAACAGGTTTTACGGAATTACCAGAAATATTATGCTTCCATGCCAAAACCTGATTCAGAAGATCCAGTTCAGTATCACCCCTGCCCTGATACAGTTTCTCTTTCAGTGAATATGTAACAGGGTTGAATTCACAGGCATTTAAAAGAACTTCTGCCTCATCCCAGGCTGAATTTTCCAGATGGGTTTTAATCTCCCCATAACTGCAAACAGATTCAGAAACTGATACAAATACCGTTAGCAAAAACAGTGATACACACAGTCTAGCGAGTATGCCGCTGATTGGCTGCCTGAATCCTCTGCTGGGCAAAAAGCCAGTCCACAAGTGCATTTTCTGTATCCTTACTCAGATTGGTAAATGTAAGAGCCATACCCTGTACTTTTGGTTCTCTGCTACCCAGTTCCTTGAGCACTACGACCTTACAGGGAATGATGGTTTCAATTTTTATATTATTATCATTGATATACAAAAAAAGATAGATATCACTATTTCGGAAATATACTTTGCCCTTGGTAAGCATAAACCCGCCACCCCGTGATATATCAGCAAGCACTCCCTGATGCATATTGTCTTCAGGAATACAGTGATTCTCATTTAAAGCATCGGAATAGTATGTCTTTAAAGCACACTTAACCCTCACATCCTGTCTCAACTGTTTTTTGGCAAAATCATCAGGCCACTGGCAGATGAGAATACTTGGATGCTGGGGATTGTCCGAAATGTTCATTCTGCGAACCTTGCAGTAAAACATGATCTGCTGACCTGTAGTCAGTGTGCCCGCCACATCCAAAATATCATGAACATTCACATCAGGTACCATGCCATGTACCCGTCCCATGGTGAATTCCAGGGTCACATCATCAATGTGCTTCAGTTTGCTTGGAAATGAAACATCATCTCGGCCTTTAACAGAAATCTTTGCTGATTCCAGCTTGGCCTTGCAGAGTTTAAAAAACTCATCTTTTTTCTTTTCATTCATGGGCATAACAGCCTCCGAATCAGGTCTTAAGACACCCTGGTTGCACCTTAGACATATCTATACTACCATAACTGTCGGATCAGGAGCGTCGAGCATGAATATCAGCGGTAATCTAGCCAGTAAATTCCGAAGAAAACAGATGAATCAGGTGTTTTTACAAAGTGCCATGCAAATCAGCGCGGAAATGAAACCTGATTCCGTAGTTCTATGTACCAATTCAGTACTTGATGAGACCCTTCTTACAGAATTGAAGGAAAAACACCGCCTGATTATGGTGACTAACGATGCCAATCGCTGTCTGCAACTTCTGGATTCCGGCATTGCCATCGAACATTATTCCAAAAAATCAGATGTACAGGAAGATCTGGTACGCGACATTGTGTTTATGCTCTTAAACAGTAAGCAGATTACAGAATCAAGCACCATCCTGTTTTTATACAGTAAAAATGACTGGGACTGTTTTTCTCAAATCCTATACCTTGAACTCGGAAACATTGCTGAAGCGAACTACCTCAAATCTTTATCTTCCCTGACACATATCGCTCCCTTGCAGATTTTGGAAACCGTGATTGAAATTGCCCTGGAGTTATGCCGAGAAGGTCGGGAGGGTAAACCCATCGGAACTATTTTAGTGGTTGGAGATCACAAAAAAGTTTTGCAGAGCAGTCGCTCCCTGGTGTTTAACCCCTTTAAGGGATATACCATCCGCGAGAGGGACATCTTAAAGCAGGAAGTTAGGGACAGTGTGAAAGAAATGGCAAAAATTGATGGGGCACTAGTCATTTCAGATCGGGGCATTGTGCAGGCCGGTGGACAGTATCTGGACTTTCGAGCTACAGATATTCAAGTTGGCCCTGGACTTGGCTCAAGACATACAGCAGCAGCCGCTGTTTCCAGGGGAACCACCTGCATGGCAGTGGCAATTTCTGAATCAACCGGGGTTGTACGGGCCTTTGTGAATGGGGAAGTATTTTTACAGATAAATCCTCGGCAAAACTCCCCCATCAAACTGTAACTACTTTGTAGTAATCACCTTTTTCACGGAAATTTTTCCATCATAAGCCCCAAGGCGAACCTCTCCCAAGGCTTTATCCTCGTAAAAAGAACAGAATGTGTGAGTCTTGATGGTTTTAAGCTGGGTATTCCCCACCACTATCTTAAGATTGCTGTTAGCAATGTTTCTGACATTAACCTTGGCCAGACAATTGCGATTCAAAGCCTCAACCACCGATTCCTTAATCTTTTCATTCTCCGAAATTCTTTTCTTTAAATCCTCTATGGACTGCTTTAGCTGTTGAATAGCCACCCTCTGCTTCGGATTTAACTTCGGATCGTTTTCATCCATGCCAGAAAACACGGTCTGGGACTGGGTCAATGATTTTATCTGAGCATTCTGCTTTTCCAGAAGTTCCGTAACCTCCACAAGCTTTTTTCGCATCAGAAACTGTTCCCCGACCATTACCGTGGTGTTAACTCCCATATCCGAACCCAGATTCAGACAATCTATCCCATTGGTGGCAGATACTTCTCCCCCCACGATGGAACCCTTATGTTTGGATACAGTGACTTTGCCTGAACTGGTGACCCGTGAGTTCATGATGGTATCTTCTACAAAAACATTGCCTTCGGCAGTTACATCAGCAGCAGACAAAAATTTGGCATAAAAATCCTGACCGGCCTGAATATAACCTTTGTCATTGGCGACCACCCCTTTCTGGATGGCCACGGTTCCACCTGCCTTGATTGTGGCGGCTTCCACCAATCCCTTGATCCTCACATCCCCTTCGGCAATGACGGTAAAGCCTGAAGTGACATTTCCACCTATCAGTACAGAACCAACAAACTGCACATTGCCTGTGCTCAAATCCACATCTTCTGGTACCACAAAAATGGGCAGTACAGAAATTTTGCTGGCCTTAACTATTAACTGACCATCAATTTCCGCATAGAATCGGCGAGTTTCTTCATCATAACGACAACCCTTGCCCGGGGATGCCTTGATTGCCTTTCCAGATTTGCCTCTTAACCTGGCTCCATATACATTAAAGCCGTCTGTAGCGGGGGTCGGATCAGTCACTTCGGCCAAAAGCTCATTGGCTCTCACACTAGGTATCTCAAACAGCTGTTTGTAATCCACTTTACCGTCTTCATCTTCAGCAAGATGTTTTTCAAGACCAGTCTGAACAAAAAAGCGAATTTTTCCATTTTCCCCGTCTATGGAGGGGGTTCCCTTGGCAATAACCTCCCCAAGACACGGTTTACCGGTTCCATTTACTGTATCTACAAGCTCCTTGAGCCGGGCACTGTCTAAACCGTAAACAATTTTTTTGCGATTCAACTCTTCTTCAATTTCCTTCAGATCATGATACTTTTCTTCCAAGGGATAAAGGATCAGACGAACCATGGTTGCATCCCGGTTCAGAACAATCCTCATAGCCGGATCCTTGGGATCTCGCACTGCTGGCAGATTTAAAAGATCCATCTCAGGGCCAGGTCCGTCAGGGTTGGACTCGGATCTCATCTCGGAAACTACAACCGGGCCAGGATTGGAAGGCGGGTCTGGCAAAGGGTCCTGTAAAAATCTTCCCAGCTGGTTTTGAATTTTAGCTGCCTCTTCCTGGGCTCTTTCCCTGGCCGTTCTTACATGAATCTTTTGAGTCAAAGAAGTGTTCACGGTATCATTCAGAGTTCCGGCAGCCATCATTTCCGAAGCCAGCTCCCCAACAGATGCCAACAGTGCCTCCTGAACCTGATTGGCAAAATCTGCGTCCCCCAAAGCCAGTGCCAACACGGTCATAAACTCGTCTTCAGTCCAGGGTTTTGAAAGTGGTTTGATGCCTGGAAAAGCCGCAAGTTTTGGCAATGCCTCCAATACTCCTTGACGGGGTCCATGAACTACAAATCTGGTTCGGGGACGAAATCGATGCACTAATCCCAAAAATTCCAGCAGATCCCGTTTTGTTGGGGCAAGATCGCAGACAAAAACCTGAAATCCCCGTCCTGCTATCTCTTTAAGAACTTCCTCTGGGGTTTTCACTCGAGTAAGAACCACACCAAGCTCAGATAACCGCTGATTGAGTGAGGCTAGAACCCCTGCATTAAGCTCAGAATCCAGAATCAATACATGGATTGCCTTCTTCTCCATATTCCTTAGTTTTCCCGGGGCTTAAGCTCCAATAAAAAATCTCCCTTGCCCACGGTACTGCCGAGGAGACTATCAGATAATCCGACCACTGTTGCATCCACAGGAGAGCGAATTTCGTTCTCCATTTTCATGGCTTCCAGAATCAGTAAAAGCTGCCCCTTGGCAACAGCCATGCCATCCTTGACTTCTACCTTCAAAATCTTGCCGTTGATGGGAGATACAATTGCCCCTCCCGCCGACTGCGATGCCTTTTTCATAAGATTTAATGGCACAGATCCTGGTCGCATTAGCTTCACATTAATTCTAGTTGATTCCAATTCTACTACGAGATGTTCATCCAAGAAAGCGAAACTGTTTCCTCGCCAACACATTTTAGGAGAAATCACCTGAACTTGACCCGATTCCAGATAAAAAACATCCATTAAATGATTCTGGTTATCGATAAGAATCTCAACCTGACACCCGCCCTTTTCCATTTTGCGTCTTGCAGAAAAGTGCAGCCAATCCTCGCCCAGTCTGGCATACAAGGGATAGCGTTCCTGAATATCCCCCCAGTTTTTTTCCTGAGCAATGGCCACTGCCAAAGCCGCAATTTTAAACTGCTGATGAATTTTTAAAAGTTCAGACTTCAGGGAAGACAGATTGTTACCAATCCAGGCGGTTGTAATACTTCCCCCCAAAAAATCTGGGTGCTTCAGAAGCATTCTGTGAAACAGTACATTGTGGGGAAATCCATGGATACAAAGTTCACTCAGTGCCTTATCCATAGCCACAATACTTGCCTCCCGCGTCCCCCGGCAAACTGTGATCTTGGCAATCATCGGGTCATAGTGCATGGGGATTTCAAACCCAGTCACTGCAAAATCATCAATTCTCAAATCCAGACCTGTGGGGGCTTTGTATTCCAGAAGTTTACCTGGGGAGGGAACAAAATCTGCCAGACAGTCCTCAGCACAAATTCGGCATTCAATGGCATGTCCTGTCTGTTTAATCTGCTCCTGCTTCAAAACCAGTGGCTCACCATAAGCAACTCTGATTTGCATCTCCACCAAATCAACCCCGTAGGTCATTTCGGTTACGGAATGTTCTACCTGCAACCGCGTATTCATTTCCAAAAATGCATATTTGCCATCTTCAGATTTAAGAAACTCAAATGTACCCAAAGAATCGTAGCCCGTTTCTTTGACAACTCTGACCAGTAGTGGCAACAACTCTTTTAATTCCTCTTCACTGACATTAGGAGAGGGAGTCTCCTCAATCAGCTTCTGATGCCTTCTTTGTGCAGAACACTCCCTGTGTCCAAAATGCAGGGCGTTTCCGTGTTTGTCCCCAAGTACCTGAAACTCAATATGATGGGCAACTTCCAGATATTTTTCGATAAACACTCTCGGATCCCCAAAAGAATTCATAGCTTCTCGGGAACACTGTTCAAAAGCCTGTAAAAGTTCCGATTCGCCTCGGACAATTCTCATTCCCTTGCCACCGCCACCACCGGAAGCCTTTAGCAGGACAGGAAACCCATATTCTTTAGCAAGGGCCAGAATTTCCGAAGGCTCGGCAATAGGACGATTCAAGCCAGGAGCTACGGGAACCCCTCGCTGAACCATTTCAGTACGAGCTGAGATTTTGCTGCCAAAAAGACGCATCACCTGAGGATTTGGGCCTATAAACACAAGCCCGGACTGAATCACCTTCTCGGCAAAATCTGCGTTTTCAGCCAAA
Source organism: Candidatus Cloacimonadota bacterium (assembly GCA_019454875.1). Classification (GTDB taxonomy): domain Bacteria; phylum Muiribacteriota; class UBA6191; order UBA6191; family UBA6191; genus UBA6191. Next base: position 13,843 of record JACFNL010000014.1, read on the forward strand.
AAACCATAACCCGGATGAATTGCATCACATCCACTGTTTCTGGCTGTTTCCAAAATTAGATCCTGATTAAGGTAGCTCTGTGAAGACGGTCCCTCTCCGATCCAGTAGGCTTCCGAAGCCTCAGTTACATGACGACTTCCTCTGTCAGCACTGGAATAAACCATTACACAGGGGATACCCATCTTATCCAATGATCTTTTAACTCTAAGTGCAACCTCTCCACGATTGGCTATCAGTACCTTATGCATCAGGTATCCTTTCAAAGCGGAATATTTCCATGTTTTCTGGCTCTGCGCGGTTTATCCTTGGTAACCAGCATATCAAGTCCTGATATAAGACGGTTTCTGGTATCAGCCGGATCAATCACTTCATCAAGGTATCCCCGGGAAGCCGCAATATACGGATTGGCAAATGCCTCTTCATACTCACGAATCAAGCGATCCTTACTGTTTGGTTCAGCCTTGATCCTGTCCCTGTAAAGAATATTTACTGCACCCTTAGCCCCCATTACGGCGATTTCGGCATTGGGATATGCCAGATTTAAATCAGCCCGGATATGCTTGGATGCCATCACATCATAAGCTCCCCCGTATGCCTTACGGGTAATCAGAGTCAATTTGGGCACAGTGGCCTCGCAGTAGGCATAAAGTAATTTGGCTCCATTTTTTATGATCCCCCCATATTCCTGTTGTACTCCAGGCAAAAACCCGGGGACATCCACAAATGTGACCAGAGGGATGTTAAATGCATCACAAAACCGTACAAATCTTGCCCCCTTGTTGGAGCTGTTAATATCCAGTACCCCAGCAAGATATGCCGGATTGTTGGCAATAATACCCACGCTATGCCCACCGATACGCGAAAATCCAGTCACGATATTGTTAGCATAATCTGGCATAACCTCAAGTATTTCTTCTTCATCCACTACCTGCCGTATCAGTTCCAGCATATCGTAAGGTTTATTCTGATTTTCGGGGATCAGATGCCTTAATCTTTCGGTTTTCCTTGGCAACACATCAGACCCACTGATTTTAGGAACCTTCTCCCGATTATTCTGGGGAAGATAACTTAAAAGTACTTTTGTATGAGCAATAGCAAACATCTCGTTTTCATGCCGAAAATGAGCAACACCGGAAACCTCATTGTGAACGGCTGCCCCCCCAAGGGACTGCAAATCCACCACTTCATTGGTAACCTCACGAATCACATCAGGCCCCGTAACAAACATATAGGAAGTAGAATTTACCATACCAATAAAATCTGTTATGGCCGGGGAATATACAGCCCCTCCAGCACAAGGGCCCATGATCAGGGAAATCTGGGGAATTACACCACTGGCTTCCGTGTTTCTAAAAAAAATTTCAGCGTAACCACCTAAGGAATCAACACCTTCCTGAATTCTTGCTCCACCGGAATCATTAAAGCCAACCACCGGTGCCCCTACATCCATGGCCATATCCATTATCTTGCAGATTTTGCGGGCATGAGCCAAAGACAAAGAACCACCAAACACGGTAAAGTCCTGAGAAAATGCAAACACCTTTCGTCCATTCACCAGGCCCCAGCCTGTAACCACCCCATCCCCTGTTATCTTCTTGTCCTGCATGCCAAAGTCACTGCAGGTATGGGTCACTAGTCTGTCCAGTTCTACAAAGGTATCAGGATCAAAAAGAAGCTCCAGCCTCTGTCTGGCCAGAAAACGCCCACCCTCACAATGCTTTTTTTGTCTTGCCTCTCCACCGCCAGCCAGGGATTGACGATTTTTCTCAGCCAGTTCCAAGAGTTTTTCCTTCATATAATTCCTTACAGGAGCTTCTTCAGATCGCGTTTATCAATCAAAACCATCTGATGTTTGCGCCCCAGATCCACTGCATCCTCAGTAAAACTGCCACAATTGATATAAGTCACCTTTTTGCACTCAAGCTCATCACCCTTATCTAAAACATCTGCCACACCCATAGCCCCGACGACCGATGTAGGCTTGAAAAAATAGAGAAGGCTGCGCATTTCACTTCTGTCAATGCCGACAAAAAACACTTCGTATTTGCTGGTAGCCAGATTTTTATTCACCATTACACCTAGCTTTTCCGCAATTTTTCCAGCAGTCTTCAAAAAAGTATCATAACTGGAATTAGACAAATCCATGGGAGTTGCAGGAGCGGAGGGGTCATAGGAAATGGACTCCTGGGTCTCCAGGATTTTAACAAACATTTTTTGGGCATTATCCTCCATCTGTTCCACCGAATAAAGTGGCAGATTTTTTGGCTGATATACATCAAGCCTGAGGGGCCTTAGGATCTCATGTTTGTAATGTCCGTCCCGCATCACCTTCTGGTATTTCTCAATGATCAATCCATGCTCTTCTTTAATCAGCATTTCTTTGGAAACCATCTTCAACAACTGATCAGCACCCTTGTAATATGCATCAAGACGGCACAGATCCCTCAAAACCATTTTAGCATCATTAAACTGACGATTGAGGATATACACCCCACCCAGGTGAAACAGAAATTCCTTTCTGACTTCAGGGGGCAAGTCCTTTAAGTGGGTACCACGACTGAAAATCTGACTGGCCTTGACCAGATCTTCCTGGGTCGGGTTGTCCTTCATTAAAATTTCATATCCCTTAAACAAAAGAACATCCTTCAAAAATGGGGGGTTTTTTAGTTCCAGAAGATGTCCAAAATGCATACTGGCCTCAGGTAGTTTTTCCATGTCAAAACTGAGTTTTCCCATTAAAAACAGGGCCTGAGAGTCGTACTCCCGATCGGCTGATAATTCTGTCAGACTTTTGACAGCCTCCCGGTATTCCTTCATGGAAATCAAACTTAAAGAACGGTAGAATTTTACCCTGGGCTGATTTGGGTCAAGATTCAGGGACTCATCAAAATAATTGACAGCCTCACCATAACGCTTGTGCATCATGTACATTTCGCCCAGGAAATAATAAAGAGGCGCAGAAACATAGTTCATACGAAACAATAAAAGAAATATCAGCCAGGCATCCTGATACTTGCCCTGGCTGTAAAGAATCTCCGCAATCCTGTAATTGGTCTGCATGGCGTACTTGTCAAACTGATTGTGGTAGCTCGCTACAGCTGCCTTCAGATAAGCAAGACACTTATCCGTAACCCCCATGGTCTCGTACAAATCCGCCAGTTTCATGTGAGCGGCCGTATATAAATTGTCTGCTTCCACAGCCTTCAAAAAGTGCTGTTCTGCATCATGGAAATTGTTCTGAGCCAGGTATTCCATACCCTTTTTATAATGGGTAGCAGCCGGATTGACACTCCCCATGGCATAAATCAGAACTCCCATTGCCGATATGAGCAAACCCCAGGCAATCACACTCATTCTGTTTTGACCTCATCCTTCTGTTCCAATACCCTGACACGATTTTCGGCTTCCTGAAGCTGTTTCTGACACAGCTCAGAGAGAAGCTGGGCTCTTTCCATGGCTGCAATTGCATCTTTAAGGCGAATGGAACGATCATCTAACTTCTGCACAATCGTCTCAAGCTCCTTCAATGCGTCCTCAAATTCCATTTCATCCATTTGTTTCACCTTCACTACTCAATTGCCTGACAGTAGCCAAAACACTGCCATCCATCAGACGAATGGAAACATCCTGGCCCACTTCCAGCTGATTTATGGAGTGTATCACTGTTCCATTGGATAACAACCAGCTATATCCTCTGCGCAACTGTTCGGCCGGATCACTAATCAAAAGCTGGGCCTTGATTGCCTTAAGGCTGCTTCGCATACTGTCAATCCTTTGAAGCATCACCTGGGAAACCCGTCTCTGATCCATCGGAATCAAGTCCCTCTTCTTGAACTCAAGAAATCTCAAGACCGATTTTATCCTGTTCTCCTTTTTAAACATATCCAGTTTGGCCCTCTGGTTTAAAAAATAATGAACCCTTAATGACTCCAGTCTCGCTCGCAGATAATCCAAATCAAGAACCCTGCGTTCCAGTCTGTCCTGAAACAGAGTTTTAAGATCAGATACTCCATACCCATTCAGGCGACGGGCACAGCCGAGTAACACCTGACTGCCCTGAAACTGTGCCATACGGGCAAATCGTCCTACATGAGCCAGTAACTGTACCCGATCCGGAACAGAAAGCTCAGCGGCGGCAGATGGAGTTGGGGCTCTGACATCGGCCACAAAATCCACCAGGGTAAAATCTGTTTCATGCCCAACTCCTGAAATAACAGGAACTTTGGAACAAAACACAGCCTCTACCACCAGATCCTCGTTAAACGACCAGAGATCTTCAATACTGCCCCCACCTCTTGCCAGAAGAATCACATCTACCTGACCCTGCAAAAGCTCAATAGCTCTGGCAATTTCCGCTGCTGCCATCGTCCCCTGCACTCGGCAGTTCTGCACCAGAATTTCAATTCCGACACTAAATCTGCGATTCATGACATGAAGCATGTCCTGAAGGGCAGCTCCCGAGGCCGAGGTTACCAGACCGACTCTTTTGGGAAAAAAAGGAAGGGGCCGCTTTCTTGACTCATCAAAGTACCCCTTCTCCTCATATACCTTTTTTCTGCGTTCGTACTCAGCATGAAGATTACCTAATCCATCTGGCCTTAAATCGATCACATTGATCTGGTAGTTGCCCCGGGGTTCGTATACCTTTAATGCCCCCATAACCTGAATCTGATCCCCATCCTTAATTGAACTTCCCTGTCTTTGCCAATAGTTTTTAAAGCAGACACAGGTAATTATGGTATTGGCATCCTTCAAGGTAAAATAGGCATGGCCTGAGGATTGTACCCGTAAATTTGAAACCTCTCCCCGGACGGACACACTAGGAAACTTGGCTTCCAGATGGATCCTAATCAGCCCAGTGATTTCAGAGACACTGTAGACCTTTTTTGTCTCCATCAGATGCGCCATGCCTCCAGATTTGCCCTCTGAGCCACACTTTCCTCAATTCTTGCCAGAAGCTCAAAATCCAGAAAACTTACGCCCCCAAGATCATGAGTATTAAGCCGAATTTCCAGGCGATTATAGACATTCATCCAGTCCGGGTGATGGTTCAGCTTCTCAGCCCACATCGCTACCTGAGCCATCACAGCAAAGGCAGTGATAAAGTCTTTAAAAATCAGAACCTTATGCAGACAATTTTCTTCCTGCCGATACACCCAACCCGGACAATCAGCCAGTCTGGTTTCAATTTCTTCCTGAGTCAAAAGTCTGTTTGTTTGCATTAACTACCCCCCCGTCTATTCGGGCATTACTTCCAGATGCAGTTCATCCAGGGTTTCCAGAGGAACTGAGGTTGGTGAATCGTCCAAAAGATATCTTGCTCCAGAACTATTGGGAAATGCCATCACATCACGAATATTGTCCAACTGCAACAGAGTCATTACCAGACGATCCAGGCCAAGGGCAATTCCACCATGAGGGGGAGCTCCATATTCCAGGGATTTCAGAAAAAAACCAAACCTCTGTTCAATAGCCTCGTCACTCAGTCCAATTTTTTGCATGATGTACTTCTGAACAGATGCATTATGAATTCTTAATGAACCTGAACCTAGCTCCACACCATTTAAAACCAGATCGTAAAGTACGGCATATACCTTCTGTAACTGTCCGTCCTTCAAATACTCCATATCACATTCTCTTGGGGCCGAAAACATATGATGTTTGGCATCCCAGACCCTGGTCTCATCATTCCACTCAAAAGCCGGAAAATCGGTAACCCACAAAAATTTGTACTGGTTTTCCGGTATCAGGTTTAGCTGTCTGGCCACGGAATTTCTGAGCCAACCCAAGGCCGCATTCGTGACTTCTGCCTTGTCTGCTACAAAAACCAGAAGGTCCCCCTCTTCAACCCCGGACAATACCTTAAGATTCTTTACCTGAGTCTGTGGAATCAACTTGGCCGCACCGGAAGTAAATTCCCCGCCAACAAACTTGGTGGAAAAAACACCCTTGGCCCGGTAGGTTTTTACAAATTCTGAAAAGCCATCCAGATCTTTTCTGGACAGACTGGCTCCACCTTTAATGGTAAATCCGGCAATTCTTCCATTTTGTGCCAGAACCTCGGAAAATCCTGGATAGTCTGAAGCAGAAAAAACCTCGTTCAAATCAAAGAATGGCATACCAAAGCGAACATCGGGTTTATCCAGACCATAAAGCCGGATACACTCATCATGAGGCAGGTATGGAAATGGTGTCTCAATTTCGATATTGAGAGTCTTTTTAAAAACATTTTTCAAAAAGGATTCCACTACCCTGTGAACATCTTCCTGCTCCACAAAGGACATTTCCAAATCAATCTGGGTGTGAACCAGCTGTCTGTCCTTGCGATTATCCTCATCCCTGAAGCACTTTGCTAGCTGGTAATAACGGTCCATACCGGCCACCTGAAGCATCTGCTTGTAAAGCTGGGGAGACTGGGGTAATGCAAAAAACTGGCCAGGATAAACCCGGGAAGGCACAATAAAGTCCCGGGCACCTTCCGGAGTGGATTTCATAAGCATTGGAGTCTCAATCTCAGTAAAATCCAGAGAATTTAAGGTCTCCCGTACTGCCTCTACAACCTTGTGGCGAAACAGTAGATTATCCTTCATGCTACGACGACGGATATCAAGGTAACGGTACTTTAGGCGGATCTCCTCATTAATTTCTTCCCTCTCATCAATCATAAAAGGAGGGGTCAAAGACTTATTCAAAACCTCGACCCGTGAGGCAATCAACTCATAGTTGCCATTTTGATCCTGGGTACGATTTTCTTGAGGTCTTAACTGCAATACCCCTGAAATTTTCAGACAGTACTCCCGGCCAATTTTTTCCTGATCTGCCATGCCTTCCATACTGATTTGTAAAACTCCATAACGATCCCTTAACAAAATAAAAGCAATTCCACCAACAGCACGAATCCTCTCTGCCCAACCACAGACCGTCAGCTCATTACCAAGCAACCCTTCCCCAATTTGCCCCAGGTGATGCGAACGCAACATTTCCTATTCCTTTCCTTTTTGTATCGATTCTATTTTTTTGCGAAACCACGGATCGCGAAAACAGTGAGCCTGGGACTGAGCCTCCAGCTCCAGACATTTATATAATTCTTCGGTCCCAGGGCCAACACGACAAAGTTCCTGTTTTAATTTAGCCAAAGCCAAGGGTCCAATGCCCAAAAACTGGGCATAAAATTCTGCCTTGTATTCCTCCATCGTCTTGTTGCCAATCCATTGGGCACCACCTGCCGCAACAAAATCTGCAACAGATACCCTGTTCCCACTCAATAACAGTTTACGGGCCATGGATGGTCCTAAAACCGAAGATGCCAGGGGAACTGCACCCATGCCCGGAGATATTCCTAGCCTGACAAAATTTAAAGCCAGTCGGCAATCCGAAGCCACCAGGCGAAAATCACAGGCCAAAGCCATACATAACGCTGCTCCAATTGCAGAATCCTCCAGACAGGCCACCGTAATTTGAGGCAGTTCACGAATTCCTAAAAATGCAGTGTAATAAAGCATCATGGTAGTGCGATTTTCTTCAAACCCTTTATCCAGTCTGTCCAAAAGAAAACCCAGATCCCCACCGGCAGAAAACACCCCACCTGTACCACACAGAAAAACTACAGACTGTGGCAAGATGGCAACTTCTTCCAATAATCTCGGAAAATGCTCGCTCATGCTGCGATCCATAGCATTCTTTTTGCCAGGACGATTCAAGCGAATTTCAATCCCATGGTCTGTAATTGTGTAGTAGACAGGCATGGAATCATTTTGAAAATATCCGCTCATGAATCCTCCTCACGAGTCACAGAAGCCAATAGACGAGAAAATCTGTCATCACTATCGTCCACTTCTGGTTTAAGCACACTGCGGGCCACGGAATCCAGATCCCGGCTATTTGTCTTAGACTCTGAGCCCAAATCAGCCAGTCCATCACGAATTTTTTCCTCATATACCTCAAGGAAAGCCCGTAGTTCAGATTCAGATACTAAGGACAGTATCTTCTCAATTGGTTCATGCCCTCGACTGCCTCTGACAATCTGCCTCTCCAGAAATTCTCTTAAATGAAAGGGAATCATTTTCCTTGGCATTTTACCCTCCCTGTCGCAACTTTTTCACAAAAACAGCCACCCCGTACAATCCACAAAATCCTATTGGCTTAAGCCATAAAGACATTCCCATCTGAAACATCAGAGAACAACCAAACAACAGGATTGAAGATTGAAACAAACGAAAATAGTCCTGCCTTCTGGCCAAGGGGCTCTTTAAAGCATCTGCCAGACTGCCCAGGCCAAACAAAAAACCCATAAAATAAATTGCCTGAGTTAAAACCAGAAGCGATGAGTTCACCATATCAGGTAACCCTCGAATAACCATAAGCAGCTCACAAAACAGAGCTAAACCAATCAGAAGCATAAGACCACGGTGCAAGGAACTCATCAGGGGAGCGGGCCTGGCCTTACCCACTATAAAAAAACTGACAAACAGACGACTCTGTCTCACACTTTCGGCAAGGGAAGGCAGACTCAAACCGAATAAAAAAACAAAAATCCAGACAATGGAAATTTCAATCCAGCCAAGAAGCAGTACCAGAGGTACAAGACAGACAAACAGGGTAAGTTCTCTTTCCCAAAGCTCCATCATTTTTCCAGCAACAGGCATGGAACTATACCTTAGACTTCTTTCCCATGAGTCCAGGGCCCGTCTCACCTTATGGATATCTCCTGTTCCCAGACTTTGTACGGCCATGCGGCGCAGATAAAGCATCTGCCCCATACTGCGAGCCCTCACAGCTCCCCAGTACAGTCCAAACAACAAATATGGAAAAGCAATGGCCCCCAATACCTGTTCCTGGTACGGAAGTCCCAGAACCAAAAGACATAGACCTAAAAATCTGGTTTCGCTACTGATTCGGCCATGATGCTCCCGGCATTTTCTATCAATATCCAGAGCGCGCTCGCGAACCTCTGGGAATACCTCATACTCCAGTCCAGCACCCATACGCCTTTTTGCAAGTATGCTACGGGCTGGCAGGCTCAAGCAAAGAGACACTGACAAGAATGCGCCCCAGGCCGCCTGCATCTCAGAAATATCCTCCTGCATATACAGGTGAATACTCCAAAACCCTAAAACAAAAGACACAAGAGCAAGAAACGGGGCAGAGTAATACAGTGTATAATATAGAAATTCCCGTCCAGGAATTTGAGGATAGGCCAAAAACGCTGAAAAAGACTCGCGCAGATGCAACCACCAGGTACGCAACCATAGTACCATGTACCCATCCTTATCATTAGTTTTGAAAAATTTGCACGCATTATACAAGAATTTGCCGAATAATTTCATAAGTGTATTGTGACCCGGATTCCAGAGGAGGAATCATGAACCAGGTTTACCCAGTCTTACCTCTATACAATATGGTCATGTTTCCATCGTTAAGTACTACGATCCAGACCAATGACCCTTATGTACACGCGCTTCTGAGTGACATAAGCCGCAGCAACGGGGAGTTTGTAACTTCTCTTATGGTGCGGGAGGGAGATTATTTTCATCAGACAGGCTGTCTTGTGCAGCTTGAGGAAATGGAGTCTGGGGAACACGGCCTGATTCAACTATCCATCCGTGGGTTAAGAAAGTTTTTTATCGAGGGTTGCCCTACAACTACACCCGTAGTTTATGGTCAGGGCCAATTTCTGCAGGACTATTACGAAAACCGGCACAGTGCCAACTCTTTATCCATACAGTTATCAAAACTGTTAAAACGCTATATTTTTCTTGCCAATGCCAGTCCCGAATCCATGTTGCAGGCTGTTGCCTTTATCACAGACCCAAATATTCTTTCCCATTTCTGTGCCAACTATTTTCTGGAGGATCCTTTTGCCAAGCAGGATATCTTGCAGACATTAAATATTGATAGAAGGCTAAGACAAATGATTGAGCATATGGAGGAAAAAATCCAGATCAAGGCCAGGGAACAGCATACCAGCGGTCCCCAGACCCATGTATTCTAGTTTTTGACTGGCAGTCTGCCTATGCTTCTGGACTTTTTCCTGCACCTTCTGATTTTATCTCTGGCATATTATGTCTGGAAGTATCTTGCTAATCTTGATTCAGATGAGGAAGAGCTGGAAAACAATGTAGTAACCCCGGCCAGTCCCGCATCTGGACCCAGGCTTCTGGCCAGAATTGATGAGGCCTGTTTGCGTATGAATGAACAGGATTTTCTTTTTCTGAGTCGTCAGCTTGCCCACAAGGACAATGAGATTGCCATTTATACAGCCCGTTGTCTTTCCAATTCCACCCATCCCCGTGCCGCTCAACTGATGTTTGAGCACATAGCCAGACTGGATCTGGAAATCAAAGCCAGACAGCATCAGAAAAAACTTCAGAATATGGATTTTTATCAAAGGATTGCTGAGGAACAGGTATCCGCTCCTGAACCAAGGTCAAATCGAGGTCTGGACTGGATTGACAAAGCACTGCACTTTGATAATTTCTCCATTTTGCAAAAATATCTTTCTGGTGAAGGTGCTTCCCTGACTCCTGAAAACGCCAGATTTGCCATCCTAAAAATGCTGGAACAGGGAGTGGAAAATCCCGAGTTTTTATATCACGCTCTCATAAGCCTTAAAGCCCAGACAATTGCACCACCACATCAGCTTGTAGAACATTACATTCGCTCAACCAATCCGCTTTTAAAAAGAGCTGCCCTGGATTTGGCCGGGCTATTCGGCTTCAAAAACCTAATCCCAAGAATTGAGATAGATCTCTTAAGTCTCAATCCTGGAGTAACAATTGAGGCGACCTATGCCCTTGTTGCCCTGGAATCCCAAAAAAGTATCAAAAAAATTGAAATGAACCTCAAACACCGAAACCCCCTGGTCAGAGATACCAGTCGCTGGGCTTTAAAGGCTCTCTCTGCCGTTAAGGTACACAAGCAGGGAAACAAACCAGATAAGGCAACTGCTTGAAACTACAGCCAGTCCCACTTTAAAAGAACCAAGAAGAACCAGGGCTGGAAGATGCAGATAACCCTGTCCAAAAATCACGGCCACCACTACCAGGAGTATCAGGCGGGAATTCCAGGCCATTAACTTGAATCTCTGGGCCGCACTTAAATGATATAAAACAAACTTGAAGCCAGGAGCTGGCGGCAAGGGTGTCAGGTGCAGATATACGCTGCCAATCAAAAATAGCTGACTCAGAAAAACCACAGTGCTAAAACTGCCTAACAGGGTTGTATACCTCGACTCATTTCCCATAAACAGATGAAGAACCAGCATCAGAACCAACTGTAGAATTCCTGCCACCCCGATGGATGCCAGGCCTGCCCCTAGATGGAGCAAGGCCTGATGTTTGGGTTTTTGCAGGCGAGGATTCTCAAAGGGACTAAAATCATGCCACCCTACCTGAACCATCAGATAGGCAAAAGAACCCATTGGGTCAAGATAGTGCCCAAGCTGTTTGGAAACCCTTTGCCAGGGACGGCCCAAAAGGCAGGCCTCGGTAAGGGCCAGGGCATATCCCCGTACCCAGGACACCAGAAGTACAGCTGGAACCATAAGCAACAATTGCTGCAACTGATTGTGTATCATTTCTGAAGGACCCAGCATTACACTCCCTGCATACCAAAACGACGCAAATAAAATGCAATCGGTGGCATGTCAAACTTTTCAAAATCTGACAACTCTCCAATACGGGAGTCCATTCTGCCATATACCAGATCAAGACTCATGTTGCGTTCCATAGCAACTTTAAACATGACTTTTTTGGCATTTTCACGCAAATCCCCTGTGTCCTCTTCCCAGACTACCTTGCGGGCGTAGAATGCAATTCTCTCCAGTACTTTCTGGGTAACTTCCATCCAGATATAAGTCCTGCTGCGATCCAGAAATTGCCCGTTGACACAATAGGAATACTCAAAAGCCAGGCTTTTTAAATTCTGAATGGAGGCAACTACTGAGTCGGGATCAGCGTGATCCGGAACTGGGGTCACAAAAGTACAGAACTCGTAACTTTCTCCCTGGGGCTGCAACAGTTCGCCCAGGAATAAAATCCGGTTTTTTAAGTCAAACAGGGAAATCTGGTCACTCTCTGGACGATGACCAGGGGTTTGGACTACAAAATAACGGCGACCCCCGATTTTTAAAAACTCCTCCGCTGAAGAAAAAGTCACTACAGAAGCCCCTTCTGCATAACTGGCATTTTTCTGATGCGTAAATACCTTAAAGCCAAATTTTTTGGAATCCAGGCTGCTTAGTCCCTGGTAGAGATGAAGCTCTGTAGAATAAAATGGATGGGATGTTGTCAGAAACAGAGTGGTAAGAGGCAGATCGCGGCGACGCACTTCCTGAATGACTTTGGCAAGGGCTGATATTCCGGAGTTTCCGGGGTTGATCAGGTGCAGGGAATGATCCTGAACCATTAAAACGCTATGGGGACCTATTTTGAGAACATCAGAAAACCCACCCAAAGGTTCAGCCTGACCGTATTTCTCAGCCAGTGCTTCATTGCTATGAGCCAGAAGCTCAGACAGCTCCGATTCCAAGTTGCTCTTTTTGCTCATGGATACCCCCCTGATCCTGAATCAGATATGGTTTCAGATAATGCCCGGTATAAGAACGGGGTTCATGTATGATACCAAAAATCTCCCCCTGATAGATAAGCTCTCCACCTTTAGAACCACCTTCAGGCCCAAGATCTACAATATAATCAGCACAACGAATCACATCCAGATTATGCTCAATAACCAGAATGGTGTTCCCCTGTTCTACTAATCGTCTAAGTACAATCAAAAGCTTGTTGATATCATCATAGTGAAGACCAGTGGTCGGTTCATCAAGAATATAAAGTGTTCGTCCCGTAGACCTGCGTGCCAGTTCCCTGGATAACTTCACTCTTTGGGCCTCTCCCCCAGATAAAGTGGTAGCACTCTGTCCAAGCTTGATATAACCAAGCCCTACATCCATGAGGGTTTTGAGAATTCTGGATATAGTAGGAATTTTTTCAAACACCTCGGTAGCTTCTTCAACACTCAGATTCAGGACATCCGATATATTAAGACCACGATACTTCACTCTGAGGGTAGCTTCATTAAACCTCTTGCTCTTACAGACTTCACAGGGGACATAGACATCAGCTAAAAAATGCATTTCAACTTTGACAACCCCGCCTCCCTGACAGGTTTCACAACGGCCCCCCTTAACATTAAAGCTGAATCGTCCGGCCTCATATCCATATACCCGGGAATCTTCAAGACCAGAAAACAGATTTCTGATATGATCCCATAACTTGACATAGGTAGCAGGATTGGAGCGGGGAGTTCTGCCTATTGCCTGCTGGTTAATATCAATTACAGAATCAAAATGTTCAAATCCCGTAATACGGTCGTGAATGCCAATTGAGGCTGAGCCATCATAAAAATGTTTTTGGGCTGCTGGCCAGAGTATGGAATTGATCAATGTGGATTTACCGGTGCCCGACACTCCGGTAATCACACTCAGACATCCGGTAGGAAAACGAACTGTCACATTTTTCAAATTATTATGACGAGCCCCCTGAATTTCAAGCCACTGATTTCCTGGAGTAATTCGTTTGAGATTTTCACATACCTTGGAGCGGCCGGAAAGATAAGCTGCGGTCAATGAGGTTTTGTGATTCAGAAGATCGTTGTAAGATCCGGAAAAAACAACCTCACCACCATGACTTCCAGCCCGAGGACCAAAATCTACAATATGGTCGGCGGCCCGGATTGTGTCTGTATCATGTTCTACCACCAATACAGAGTTGCCTATATCCCTTAAATGTTTTAAGGTATCTATCAGCCTGTCATTATCCTTCTGATGAAGCCCTATGGAAGGCTCATCCAGAATATACAAAACCCCTGTCAATTCAGAGCCAATCTGGGATGCGAGTCTGATTCTCTGGCTTTCACCCCCAGACAGGGTTGGTGCCAGGCGATTCAGGGTCAGATAATTCAAACCAACACTGTTTAGAAAACCCAGTCTGCCACGAATCTCTTTAAGGATCTCGGATGCAATTACCTCATCATTGCCTAAAAGTTTGAGGGTATTGACCCAGTTCAAAGCCTCAGTAATATTAAATCTGCAGAAGTCTCCTATGGAATGATCCGAAATTTTAACAAAGCGGGACTCGGAGCGGACTCTGGAACCTTCGCAGGCAGGACAGTCCACAGAGCGAAAAAAACGGGTATGGCTCTCTCGGATCTCTTCCTGTTCTTCAGCCACGGACTTCATGCGGCTCATATAAGCAGCCACAATTCCCTGAAACCCTGAATGTTCCCCGGTTTTGAGCTGACTCCAGTCCACGGAGGGTTTTGTAGCCTTTCCATAAAAAATGTAATTACGGTCTGCCTGACTCAGTTTCTCAAAGGGCACATCCAGTGAAATATCCCTGACCTTCAAAATCGAAAGGATTACCCTGTAAGTCCAGCCAGAAGCCTTGGCCATCGCACTGGCCCAGGGAATTACTGCTCCCTCTTTAATACTTTTTTTTGGATCGGATATCAGGCAGTTTTCATCGACTTCCATTCTGGTTCCTAAGCCGTTGCAACTGACACACATTCCTAGAGGTGAATTGAAGGAGAAAGACTGGGGGGATACTTCAGGAAAAGAAATGCCACAGGATAAACATGCTAGCTTCTCACTCATCAAAACATCTGTTTCAAGATCCAGTCTATGCACAATCAATGTCTGGGAAGCCGAATATTTTAAGGCCATTTCAACTGAATCAGTCAACCTTGATGCAATATCAGACTTCAGAACCAGGCGATCAATGACAATTTCAATATTGTGCTTGCGCTTCTCCTCCAGTTCTATCTTCTGTTCGAGTGGCAAGACCTCACCGTTCACGCGAACACGGGTAAAACCAGCTTTCATTGCATCAGAAAACAACCCGGCATGTTCCCCCTTTCGATTGCTAATCAGTGGGGCTAAAATCAGTATTTTGGTCCCTTCTGGCCAGGACAGAATGGATTGCACCATCTGTTCTGCACTCTGGGCCGACACTGGGGATGAACACTGATAGCAGTATTGTTTCCCAATTCTGGCAAACAGTACCCTGAGATAATCATAGATCTCGGTTACCGTACCTACTGTGGAACGGGGATTTTTACTGGCTGCCTTCTGCTCAATGGAAATGGTGGGAGATAGTCCCCGGATATAATCATAATGAGGTTTTTCCATCTGCCCAAGAAACTGTCTGGCATAGGCGGAAAGAGATTCCACATAGCGTCTCTGCCCTTCCGCGTAGATGGTATCAAAAGCCAAGGATGATTTCCCTGACCCACTGACCCCAGTAAATACGACTAATTTCTTTTTGGGGATTTCCAGACTGACATTTTTGAGATTATGTTCCCGAGCACCTTTGATGATGAGTTTATCTTCCATTGGGGCATTTTCTGCTTGATGGCTTGATTTTGTCAATTGCATTGTCAGTCTGTTATGCTGGCAACATGTTTTATCGTGTGCTGATTATTGCATTTCTTTTTTCGACTCCGGTTCACGCTGATCTTAAAAATTTTTTGCGCCGGGTACTGGCTCCGGTCATGAATCTTTCTGAGGCAGTCCTTGGGGAAACTGTCGCTGCTTCCGTCGCATTGGAGTACGGGGGAGAATGGAAGGAAAGTCCTGAAATCACAGCCTGGGCTACTGAAATTTTTAATCGGGTTGTTGTCCATGCAGAAAGAGACGGGATCCAATGGAAGTTTAAGGTTGTAAATGCCGATTATGCCAATGCCTTTGCTGTTCCAGGCGGGCACATTTTTGTCACAAGTGGACTGTTGAAGAAGGTACGAAGTGACGATGAACTAGCAGCCGTATTAGGGCATGAAATTGGGCATGTAGTGGGCAGGCACTCCATGAACAGCCTTGAGCATCAACTCATCTGGCATCTCATTGCCGAACAGATTCGCAAAAAAAGTCACAAGGAAATCGCCACAATAATGCAGGTTTATGGATTGTTTCGCGGTATGCGCTACTCCAGACAAAATGAGCAGGAAGCCGACATTTTTGGAGCAAGATACGCTGATTTGGCTGGTTATAACCCCATTGGTATGCAGCATTTTCTTGAGATAATCAATACAGAGAAAGACCCTGGAAGAATTGGAATTGCCTTCATGAGTCACCCACCAACTCCTCGCCGTATTGAATACGCTGCCAATCTACAGGGGCAGTTTTCCAAGGAATCTCTGGCCCGCCCGCTAAGACTGAGCCGTCCCTATTCTCAGACTGGTCCGGTGAAATCCATCATGTCTGTTCCCATACCCTGGCAGCCTTTACATCACCTGACATGGTCCCCATCACTTACCCGCCCCGGATTAGCTGAATCCCTGACTCCTTCAGGAAGCGCCGGACTTTATACCCTGGAAACCCACAATGGAGTAACCTGGCAAAAGATTACTAGCATCAGCAACAACCGTGATGTTTCCTTAAAGATCCATCCCCAAAAGATCCCGTCTGACAAATCTTTGAGGGTGGAGATTCCATTTCAGACCCTTCAGCCACTATCCCAGGGATATTGCTATTTAAAAATCATAGTTCTAA
Organism: Candidatus Cloacimonadota bacterium; assembly: GCA_019454875.1. Lineage (GTDB taxonomy): Bacteria > Muiribacteriota > UBA6191 > UBA6191 > UBA6191 > UBA6191. The sequence continues at coordinate 30,386 of JACFNL010000014.1, forward strand.
ATCAAAATCAGACTATGATTGAATCCTCTGAGATTCACAGTATCAGTGCAGACAGCCCCCTGCTGCTGGAACTACCAGCCAATTCCCAGGCCCAGGAAATTATAGTACAGTTTGGAGTCAAAGACACCAGGGCCCATGCCCTGTTTGGACCCGTAACCATCACAATGCGATAACAAATGAGGCATCAGAACATGCTTAACAGAAATCTTCGGCAAAAGGGCAGTGTCCTGGCCATTGTCATGAGCCTTGCTCTCATATTAAGTATTTCTTACTTCGGTATGCATACCTTTGTCTCCAATCGCTCCACTCAGATTCAAAGAGTGGTAGATGGCCTGATCTTAAAAGAAAATAGTAAAGAAAAGTTAAACCAGCTCATGCAAAGAGCCAAAGACAAACGGCTTTCAGAAACTCACACCACCTATTCCACCACCGTAATCGAGGGTAATCTGGAGTACCGCCTTTATGCTGACGAAAAACGCAGCTTACAGTCCCGGTATCTGAACGCCTCAAAACCAGGTAAATACTACACACTGGACTCCATATATTACATGGTTGAAGCGTGCAATCGACTGGAGTGTTTTACGGCTGTTGCCGAGGAAGTATTTTCTCCTGAACCCCTGATGAGTGAAACAGGCTATTCTGCCTGGGATGTTGGTTTTCCTTCTGGCCCGGTTGAACCCATCAGAGCCATTTCCATTCTTACAGTTCTCTCCCCTCTGGAGTTAAAACAGATCCCCGAGAACTCCTGCACTGATATGAAGGATAGTGATTGCCGCCACAAACTGTATCATTATATCCGCACTGTGAATCAGACCGCCCGCCAGAATGATTTCAGTTATGCCACCCTAAAACACCGGCTCTCCCAGCAATTTCCATCCTGGCAGGCACAGATCAGTGAAAGAGGTGTACAAAATCTGTTGAACTCTTTTGATATTCAAAGGCTTTCCGAAAGGGACAATCTTTATTGGGCAATGGCCAGTTTTAAGATTTTGAACACCTTTTATGCTCCCCCTCAGATTAACCCTGAATCAATCTCACTGCGTGAACCTGTCCTCCCAGAAATTGATCCTGTAAGTGCCACTCAGATCGCCAACCGCTGGTATTCTGGTTCATCCTTAAAGAGCACTGCCCCCAACCGCTGGCCCGAACTCTATTATTTTGACGGGCGAACAGCCATACAGAATTTTCTACTTAGAGAAAAACTCGAAGAAGAAATCCTTTCGGAACCATCAGCCTATTTTAAAGCTTTTACCTTAAATCGGAATCTGGCCATATTTCCTCTCAGATATGAAGTTTCCTGTGTAGCACCCCCTAGAGGAAATGCCTCTGATTTTTTTCAGTTCGTGAAAAATCTGGAACAGGGCAATGTACCTTTGCTGGAGGGATGTGATGAACCAGGGCCCTTCAAAATCACAGCCGAGTCTGAAAAGCCGGAGTCTGTAGAAGAAAGTCCTATGCTATTTGTCAATGAAAGGGCCTGGATCAGTCTTGAGTCATTATCCCGCTTCTTCAACAAGCTTGGGGGTATAAGTTCTAGCGAATTTCCCAAAAATACAGAAAGATTGAGCCACAAAACCACTCATGAATCCAGTCAGGGCAAAACATCATCAGGACTGTTTTTAATGCCCGCCCTGCTCTCGGAATAATATCTATCGAGGCGAAAGATCCCATACCCAGAGTTCAATGGCCCCTGAGTCCTTGGCATCATGTAAAGGAATCAGAAGTTTCTCCTGGCTACGCACTGCGGCAGGTCTCATGTCCCAGTTTGGTAAAGGACGAGCTGTAGCCGTTTCCTGTGCCACCTTACCATCCCATTGGAAAACCTTAATTTTACTTCCAGAGAAGCCCGCATCCTCAGAAACCAGTTCTACAACTACAATTTCTGAATCTGAGTGCAAAATCCTGGCACCCATAGCCTCATCCTCAAACGAAAATGAAGCAGCTGCCCCTTCTCCTTTACGAGATATCAAAAATCGGTTGCCTTCAACTTTCAGTGAGACACACTGTCCATTCGCATTGCATTGAGGCACTGTCCCGTCCTCGTCAAAAACTGGCTCAGCCTTCATTTTGCCTTCGCCTGAGGAAACTAGTCTGATGACCTTGCCGGAAAAGGAATCTACCATCAGGATTCCACCATTGGACTGAATCATCTGCTCAACCACAACCGGGCCAAGACCTTCCAATGAAACTGCTTTCCAGTTTCCTTCCATAGATTTTAAAAGTCGGCTTTGAGCATCGTCCCAGACATAAAACTCTGTACCCTCGCAAAAAACCATGGAAGGCTCAACAGCCAATTCATCTACAACTCCAGGCAGAGCTACACTTCTGAGAAACTTGCCCTCGGCATCATAAACAGCTAGTCTTTGTTTAAAACTGTCCAGAAAAACAAACTCATTTCCGTTGATGGCAAAACCTCTTGGCCCCTCATTCCATTCCTTCAATTCTGTAGAGTTATATTCATCCAGACTGATACGGGACGAACCCAAATCCTGGGAGCTCTGACCAAATGGAATCCTGACTCCTGCTTCTGTTACAGTTGCACCGATTAACAATGCTGCTACAATCAATTTAAGCACTTGCATATAGACTCCTTATTTAGCTATATCCACAGAGAAGTTTTTGGGTGAACGCCATATCTGACGAAAACTGGCACCTGTAATGGTCCGCTTACCTTGCAAAGCCGGGTCATGGACAATCACATCTCCATTGCCTGTCACTCCCACAACAACAATGACATGCCCAGGAGTAGTCCTGGCATAACCATCTGTGTATCGGATAGGCCCATCAATCCTGACAATCTGTGGTCTGCCCTGAGCGACCAGACTTTTTAAACCAGCAATGTTCAAGTTGTTGCGCATCTGGGATTTTCCCATGCCATGAGCCTTGGCCATATTGACCATAGGTGGATAGGACGCACCAGCATCTTTAATATACATCTGTCCCTGAGAACCCTGGCGAACCTGTCTATTGGTCCCGGGAACAGTCAGACCCCAGTAATCCCGGGATTTATTCACCCCATAAAAACTCATCACCATCTGGAAGGCTGTTGGTCCACAATAGGCATGCGGCCTCCAGGACTGTCCCCCTGGAGAATGTGGATCCTTGCCCTGACCCTGAGTGTAACTTGGCACACCAGTTATTTCTACTCCACCACCGGGTAGATTTCTCACACCAGCTCCAGTAGCAGGAGCGGATGGATTGGAATCACTACCAGCTGTTGTATCGGCAGGATTTTCCGACAGCACCGCTCCAGGAGAACTGGAACCGGGTTCGGTTGAGTCTCTCCAGGTTCCTGCCGTGGTCCCACCTGCATCCGTCGAGGTGGAAGCTCCCTGTTCACAACCAGCAAGCAGGATCACCATTGCGACCAGGGTCAAAAGCATTTTTAATCGAGTGTTTCCGGATCTCATATTTTTCTCCAATCTACTCCACTGTCACATTCACAATAGCCTCTGAACCTCATAAACCGAAGAGATCCGTTCCATCCCGTTTGGGGACTCACGAAACACTTCCAGATGCAAAACACCTTCGGCCACCTGTCTTGCGACAAACTGGCTCACTCCAAAGTACAAATCCCTGAACTGCTGTCTTTTATGGCTATACTGCACCAGCCGGTTCATCTGATTGACAAACAGAACCAAAACATCCCCCTGCCTGTCTACCATTACTACCTGATGCGAGGGCAACTGCTCCTCACGGGATTCATGGTAAGCCGGCACAAGAAATTCTCTGGTACTGTCCATTTCCTGATATAAAAGCCTAGGCAAAAGTAATAGTGCCGAATCTTCTTCCAACTGCCCCATGACCTTCATGGAATTTCTGAGCCAGATAGCACCATATCCCAAAAATCCCAGAATCATGGCCGACAAACCAGCGGCAACAGCCAATTCAGCCAGAGTAAATCCACGGCTCTTTCTCATTGCACATTCCATTGGATTCTTAAGTCACTAAAGAACCTGTTCACCACAATATTCTGTCTAGGGCTAATACAACTACGGGTCAATTGAAACATACCCTCCAAAGAATTTTTTGTATCCTCACATTTAAGCTGAGAGAGGTTTCCAGTATATGCAGGAACAGATATCTCCCGACTCAGAGGTCTAACTCTTTGAGAATCCACTAAGGCATAAATCATAATTCTTAAATGCTCCACCCTTTTTACCGCACTGCCAATCAGGTTTAAGGCAAATCCAAATACGATTCCAAGTATGACAATCCCAATCATCAGCTCTGCTAGTGAGAATCCTCTGTTTCTCAACATTTTATCTACTCAGGAAAAATTTTGTCGTTAAGATACAATACAGTGTAATAATCAAAAACCAGTGCCTGACACTGATTCAGCTTGCCCACCGTATCTGAGTCGGCCTGCAACTGGGAAGTCAGTTCTGCCATCAGATTTGATCCCAAATGCTCATGTACCAGGGCAAAATAATAACCTACTTCCTCTTTTGGATTCTTTTTGTTGAGCTCCTGAGCCAGCTTCATAACCTCAGCATCCAGAAGATCCCCATGTGTTATCAGCTTTTCCTGTAATACATCCTTAAGCTTGGCCTTCTCTACAGTTTTTTCATCCCTGTCCGGAAACACACGAGGAACATGAGTACTGAGAATAGACCAGCCAAGGGAAGTATATTCCGCGTTGGACCCAGACCAGGAATAGGTTTCTCCGTAAAGCTTGATGGACTCTTCAGAACCTTCAGAAGCTCTCAATTCAATAGTTGCCATGGCATCGCCAGGTTCCATGGCAGAAAAAGCCGCCACAACCCAGAATGCTGCCGATAAAACCCTGTTTAAAAAATTCAAATACATTATCTCTGCCCCCTATAAATCCAAGCCCCATGAAAGTTTCTTGGCACAGAACCACCTGGATTAGGAGAGCAGGAACCATAACAGTAAGAGCGATTCCCCGAAGCATCTGCTGTAACCATTTCCACATGCCCGTAGTTTGCTCCCACTGATGCCCCGTTTCTGAATTGACCAGGAGGCATGCCCGTAGCATTATATACCATGACACTGCCCAGTGGGCACTGGGATGGGGAACTACAGTCAACCCTTTCCCAACCCGGAGTTCTACTTAAAATGCCAGACCACATTGTACCGTGCCCTTGACCGTTGTGTGGATAACCCAGTCTGCCCAGAAGCATTCGCACCCCACGACCACAGTTTCCACCAGTTACTCCGGTAAGTCGGGACTGACGGTGGGCATTTTGAGCCTGAGCCAATGTCATTCCACCCTGTGAAGAAGTGGCGGGTGCTGGTTCCGGGTTTTTGTTAATGGCATCATTGATTGCACCAAGAGCACCAGTATTGTTTGTTGTGTCAGTGGCAGCATAACCAAGAGCTGTGGTGGATGGGGGTTCTGCTGAATCTCTCCAGGAGCCTGCGTCGGTAGTCGCGGTGGCACCTGGTGCTTCAGACTGATTTTCACAGCCGGCCAGAAAAAAGACCATCAGTGCCAGACTCGTAACAAGCTTGAGAGTATCTTTGTGGGAACGGTATTTCATGCAATCAACCCCTATCGTATTACACTTCCATGATCAAGCATACGAACAGTTGTTAAATGCGTCAAGTGCAGAAAAAGAAAAAGGCCCGCAATTGCGAGCCTCATTCAAAAGTGGATGATAGCGGATTCGAACCGCTGACCCCATGCTTGCAAGGCATGTGCTCTACCAGCTGAGCTAATCACCCATGTCATGGTTGGGATAAGTGGACTTGAACCACCGACCTCACGCTTATCAGGCGTGCGCTCTAACCAGCTGAGCTATATCCCAATATCCTAGGCCGAAGCCGTAAGAGGAAGGCAGATTATCAGATTGCCTGTGCTCTGTCAATAGTACAAACCTTTAAAATATTTCATGACAAGCATTTAACAGTACGGGACAGAATCATGACCTTCTTTTCCTGATTTTCGATGATATAATCAGGGCCTGAATTGGAGGTTCCTTTTATGTCCAGCTCCTGTATATATGGATCACACAGAGTAGTGTCTCCCCCCGGCTCCCTGCCACAGGGTGCATGGAAATTAGATCCCTCATTGCCTATACGGGAAAATGAAATTCTAATCACCGTGGACACGCTTAACATTGACTCCGCTTCCTTTCATCAGATGATGCAGAGTGGAGGAGATAAAGAAGCTGTTTCCCGCATTGTCCTTGAAACTGTCGAGCAGCGAGGCAAGCAGCACAATCCAGTGACTGGATCAGGCGGTATGCTTTTGGGTACCATTTCTGAAATCGGATCACAATGGCCTAACCCTCAGAACCTTCAGGTTGGGGACAGGATTGCAACTCTAGTATCACTTTCTCTGACCCCCCTGTTCATCAAAAAAATTGTGTCCGTCCGTGAGGACAGAGACCAGATCAAAATCGAAGGCCATGCCATTCTTTTTGCAACTTCCAATCTGGCCCGCATTCCTGAGGATCTGCCAGAATCCCTGAGCCTGGCTGTTTTAGATGTGGCCGGAGCTCCTGCCCAGATGCTGAGACTGTGTAAACCCGCCACAACTATTATAATTGTTGGAGCAGGCGGCAAGTCGGGACTGCTTTGCTGTGCCGCTGCCCGCAGTGTCTTGGGAAAATCCGGGCGACTGATCGGAATTGAGCCTGGGTCCAGGGGCCGGCAAAGACTGACTGAATTGGGCTACTGTGATGTCGTTTTGGATCTGGACGCAACCAATGCCCTTCTGGTTCAAAAAACTATCCAGGGGTTAACAGAGGGTAAAATGGCCGATCTGGTTGTGAATGTAGCCAATGTTGAAAATACGGAAATGTCCTGTGTCATGAGTACACACCAGCAAGGAACTGTCTATTTTTTCTCAATGGCAACAAGCTTTACCAGAGTCGCCCTGGGTGCTGAAGGAATATCGTCTGATGCCACACTTCTGATTGGCAACGGTTACTCTCCCAACAATGCCGACATTGCTCTGGATGTCCTTCGTTCCGATCCGAGGTTAAAAGCCTTGTTTACAGAACTTTATGCCTGAAGTCCACACATTTATCGGATCTGATAAAAACGCTGGAAAAACCACAGCTTTGTTATATGAATACCAGAGGTTTCGTTCTTTGGGAAAACAGATTGTGGTATCAGGAATTGGCATCAATGGGGAGGCCGTAGATGCCTACGATGGCTTAAAAAAACCATGTATAACAATACACAAAGATGATTTTGTAATTACAACCTGGGATCATGCCAACAAAATCAGCTCCTTTGTTGAAGTTATTCTACACTTATTGCCACCCCGTTACAGCCGTCCCCTGGTCTTGTTAAAAATGCTGGCAACCCTTGATGTTCTGATTCAGGGCCCTAATGAAAAATGGGAGTTTCACCATCTTAAGGAAGATTTGAACTCCCTTTACCCCCATAGCCTGATACTTCTTGACGGAAGCATTGACCGGCAATTCCTGGGGCATAAGGATATCTGTGACTATCTATATTATTCCCTGTATTCCAGCAATCGCAGTCCACAAAGGACTAAGGCCAGATCCCAGTTGCAATCCCTGATGCTTCCAGTGTTTACAGGTACTCTTCCCAAGGTTCCTCAGGACTCGAGCTGGTGCGCCTGGGATCAAAACCAGAACTGCCTTGGATATTCCAGCCATCCAGCCTTCATGGATGAAGATCTAAACCATCTGCTGGCTTTAAGGCCATGTCCTGTACATACCATCTGGTTAGGGGGAGCACTGACCCAGAAAATGGCCGAAAAACTCTCAGCCATCAAGGAGATTCACATCGTACTTGAAGACTACACACTGTGGCAAAATATCAGTACCAGCAAGGTTAGAAAATTGGGCAATGTCTGGCTCAGGCAGAAGCCTACTCTTGTAAAAATTTATCTTAGGGAAGAAGTAGCATGGACTGATGACTTGCCGGATGAATGTCCAAGCTACAACCTCTACCGTGAGGAACTGCCATGAGCCTTAAGTTCAAATCCCCATGTTTTGGAATTCCTCAATCTATCCTTCAGGAAACCGGGACCCTGGACTTTTTACATAAAATCAGCCCTGATTTCCCAATCATTAATGGCCTGAGTCTGACACCACTATCCATCCCCGAGCAAAAGGCCCACTGGCAAAAAATTAAATCCCTGCTTAGTCAAACCAGTACCAAAGATCTTGCTCAGGCCTGGCTACTTATCCAGTCCATTCCTCTACCCGAGGTTGCAATATCGGGCCTGGAAAGCTCACAGGCCGGTCTGACTGAACTAACTCTATTGGCAAGGTTTTTTTCCTCCTGCCAAAAACTCAGGGAAATCCCGTCCCTAAAACTGGACCTTACGCTTTTAACCGAGCTACAGAATTCCATAAAACCCTTTCTGAACGATACAGCCTCAGGGTATGCCAAAAAACAAGAGACAGAAGGATATATAAAAGAGCTTTGCCAGCTTGAAGATGAAAAAAATACTCTTATCCAGAACTGGGAAAACGAGATCAGACAAAAAACCGGTCTCAAACTTACATGGCCACTGCCTAGGGAGTTTCCTAGTACAATCTCCCCTCCTCTGGATTCCAATACAGCAGATTCCCTCAACCTGATACAGGCCCCAGCCATCTCCTCCGGTTATGTCCTCTACTTCTCACAACCCCAGGCTCTTAAAGAGATTGAAAACAGGCATGGGGCACTGATGTTAAAAATTCAGAACCAGACAGTAGAGCTTGAGAAAATCGCCTTAGATACCCTTTTTCCTTTAATCCCCAAAATTCGTCATTTTTATCGAAGCATTCAGGAAATAGCCTGGAAAATTCATCTAGCCTACCTGTCGCGGGAGCTCAAGCTTTGTATTCCTGAAATTTCCCTGAATCTGCAGATCAAACAAGGCCGTCTAACAAGACTTTATGACAAAGATTCTGCCTATCAGCCTCTTAATTTTTGCGGTCAAAATTCAGTGTCTCTGATCTTTGGATCCAATATGAGTGGAAAAACCACTGTTCTCAAAACCATCCTCCATCTTTGTTTACTGGCCCTACACGGAATTCCTGTTCCCTGCCAGGAGTTTCATCTTCCTCCCATAACCTCCGTAAAACTTCACTTGAAGGACTCCGGTAATGTGGAATTAAATCAATCCAGTTTTGCCTCAGAGATGCAGTTTTTTGCAAACTCCGATCTGGACTCCCTTGTTTTAGCCGATGAACTGTTTCAATCCACAGAACCGGTTTGTGGAAGCAATATAGCCACACTGGTGATTGAGGATTTTCGGGATCGCAAATTAAATTTGGTCACAACTACACACTACTCGGAACCAATTGGCATTTCAGGTATCAATCACTTTTATATGGACTCCCATTTTAATGCCCTGCCCCTTTATGAAGAGAATCTCTCATGTCTTTTAGAGAACCACAGGCAAACTACATTAAAACTTGCCCTTGATATATTGCCAAAAAATTCAAGCCTATCTCAAAAACTCCAGGGCCTTTTACAGAAGTCTCAAAACACCAAAAATTGACTGGAAAAAAAATTGACAGCCATAAGGTCGGATGATACTCTGTTGTCTCGATTGATTGGGGTCTATAGCTCAGTGGTTAGAGCAGTCGACTCATAATCGATTGGTCCAAGGTTCAAGTCCTTGTAGACCCATTGTAGGAAGGCTCCCATCGTCTAGTGGCCTAGGATGTCGCCCTTTCACGGCGAACACAGGGGTTCGAATCCCCTTGGGAGTATTCCCCCAATCTACGGGAAAAAAACTTGTGATACATAGGCTCCCATCGTCTAGTGGCCTAGGATGTCGCCCTTTCACGGCGAACACAGGGGTTCGAATCCCCTTGGGAGTATTTTTTAGCCGCCGTAACTGGCGGCTTTTTTAGTATCTATACCCCAAAGACACCCAGCTGTAAAAATTCTCTTCCGTACTGTGACTTACACCAATTTCTATAGGGCCAGCAGGAGTCAGTTTTACCAGGGAAACCCCGGTGCCTTTGATGGCATTGTCACGGCTGTACAGTTTATCCGAATCATCATCAAGAGTTCCTTCGTTATGCCGCAAAATAATGAGTGAATCAGGATTCATACGATACTGCATACCCAGTTGCCAGGCCATCATGTTTTCAGCATATCGTCCCCTGTACCGTACTCCTGTAAAACCATGAGGGCTACGAAAGCTTTCAAAACCACCGAGGAAAAAATGGCGATGAACTGGTAGACTTCCCCCCGTGTTTCTACCGGTCTTAAAACCCATATCCATACTGATGCGGCTGTTAATGGAAAAAAATCTCTGCCATATACCTAAAAGATAGCGGGAATCATTATCCGAGGAATAATCCTGGTCTGTCACAAAATATCGAACATCTACATACTCACCACGGCTTGGATAGACAGTTGCGTTTAAGGTATCCTTGCGAAAGTGGGCGATCAGTCCTAAATCAGAGCTGCGGGGAGCTTCCCCTGCAATGCGGATTCTTTCTTCCTCACGGTTGACTATTTCTCCCCTCAAACCAATTCCAAACCCCTTGTTTCGACTACGAACTGTTCCATACATGATTTCTCCAATCAGAAGATCATAGTCATTCTCATTGGTGAAACCGAGATTCATATTGCGGGATTCATAATCTAACTCCTGGTACTCAAACAGGGTCTTAAATCCAGACTGAATTTTATGGCCAAACTGGTGAAAGAATGTTGACTCAATTTTGAGCTCATTTTCATTGCCGAATTTGGCGGCAATAGCGGTTCTGGAATTATTGAACCCCAGATTGCGGGCTGTAATCTGCCCATGAATGCTGGCCCGTTCCGCAGTATCATAATGCAGGGCAAATCCTAACTGGGCCGGTACTTTTTCCTGTACTTTAAATACAAGAACATCTTCTTCAATCCCATAAGTGACTGTTTCAAAAAAGGAAGTATTGTAGAGCCTATCCATTGCCTGTTTTGTAGCATTCCAGTCCAGGGAAGCTGGCAAACTGATCCCTGCTTCTTTTTCTACAAACTGAGGTAACAGATTCACCAGACCATCAATACGAATCTTTCTGATTGTATAGGATTTTTTCGAACTTAAATCCGGATCTTCCTGTCGAGGCTTAACCATAGTGACCGAAGAGGCCTGCAATCTGTTTAAGATTTGGGGAAGTGCCTGCCGGGCTGCCTCCTCACCAAGGGCAATCAATTCCTCTACCATGGAAAAGTCTATGCTCTTCAATTCACTGAGTTCTGGACGGATCAGAACATCACAAAGAGCTGCCTGTTCCCGATTGGATTCTGCGGCCGGAATACTGATGGACTGATCAAAAATTTTAAGCAGTGAATCCAGCTCTGATGCCTTGTACAGTGGAGCACCTACATCTACCCCGATCACTATCTCCGCACCCATACCTCGTAAATCCTGGGCAGGAAGGTTACGGGATAAAAGCCCGTCTGCCAGCAATCTATCCTGAATCGGCCAGGGTGTAAAGGCCGAGGGAATGGACATACTTGCACGCATGGCCTCCTGAAGCGGCCCCTCTGTAATCAGGTATCCTTTGCCTGTTTCCAAATCAGTAGCCAGGCTTCCAAATGGAATGGGAAGTTCGGAAAAAATCCGTTTATCCTGTACTGGCCAAACAAACTCACCTAGTCTTGTCAGAAGACTCTGACCGGAATAAAGACCTGTAGGAAGTGCAATTTTTCTGTTTTTAACCGGGAGGGTCAAAATGCTTTTGCTGAACTGCTCCTTGTCCTCCAGCAGAAGTTCCCGTCGATCCGGGATATCCTTAAAAATTCTGGTCCAGTCTACCTTTAAAAGACCTTCTTCTATCTGCTGGGCTGTATAACCGGATGCGTATAACCCACCAATGATTGAGCCAATTGATGTACCGGTAATACAGTCTATGGGAACCCCGGCCTCTTCAAGAACTTTTAGCACTCCAACATGAGCAAAACCCTTGGCTCCCCCTCCGCTAAGACTGATTCCAACCACAGGCCTGAAGTCCTTATCCGTAAGGCAGGAGGCACTCACAATAGTAACAACACTAAAAGAAAGCAGTCCTAAAAAAAATTTTCGCATAGTCATTGTAAGTATCAACATAGGGGTTGCATCTTTACCTGTTTTAGTTTAAGTATGGATTTTATGGAAACCAATCGACACAAACGCGACTTACGCAACCGTCTGAATCGCAAAGAAGCCCTAAATAAAATTCAACTTGAACCATTTCCCCGTAAAATCCTGTCTTTTTATCGTTATGTCCGAATTGATGACCCTGCCCAGTTTCGTGATGAGCTGTTTTTACACTGGAATGAACTTGGGGTTTTGGGAAGAATTTATCTGGCCACCGAAGGCATCAATGCTCAACTCAGTGTTCCTGAGCCAAATTTTTTAAAATTCCGTGATTATGTCGATTCCAACCAGTATTTGAGCCAGGTTCCTTTTAAAATGGCCCTGGAAAACAAGCAGGATGCCTTCCTTAAGCTGATCATTAAAATCAAGGATAGGATTGTGGCCGATGGTTTGACAAATCTTGATTTTGACTCCTCCAAATCAGGCCGGCACCTCAAGGCCGAGGAATGGAATCGGGCCATGGAACATCCTGAGGCCATTGTGGTGGATATGAGAAATTGTTACGAGAGTGAAGTAGGACACTTTGAAAACGCTATTACTCCATCAGTAGAGACCTTTCGGGAGGAACTGCTTATGGTTGGAGAAATGCTTCAGGACAAAAAGGACAAACCACTGCTTTTATACTGTACTGGCGGGATTCGATGTGAAAAAGCTAGTGCCTGGCTCATAAGCCAGGGGTTTGAAAATGTTTCGCAGCTTGAAGGTGGAATCATTGATTATGCCAGACAGGTAGAGGAACAGGGACTGAAGTCAAAGTTCAAAGGTAAAAATTTTGTGTTTGATGAAAGAAAGGGAGAGCGCATTACCGAGGATGTTGTTTCAATCTGCCATCAATGTGGTCAGCCTTCCGATCATCATGTGAACTGTGCCAATGATGCCTGCCATTTACTGTTTGTACAGTGCTCTGCTTGCCAGGAAAAACTGGAAGGCTGCTGCTCCATTGAATGTCTGGAATTCACCCGTGTCAGTCCAGCAGAACGGAAGCAGCGATTTATGGAGTTTGCCCATAAGCGAAAATCCCACTACATTTCTGATTTGCCCTACTCCCCCTTTCGGGGGATGTCTTAACAAAAATCCTAGAACTGATTTACAAGCGCACTCTTTCTTTTAACCCTTCTCACCTCAGAGTGGATGGTAAACCCAAGAATAGCAGGTATTACTAACACGGAAAAGACCGTACTCAGCATCAGCCCACCCAAGACGACACTACCAATTCCCCTGTATAACTCCGAGCCAGCACCAGTTGCAAAAACCATGGGAGCCAGACCCAAAACACTGGTCAGGGTACTTGCAAAAATTGGCCTTAGCCTGGTCTTAACAGCTAAAGTAATAGCCGGCATTCCGTCCATTTTAGCCTCCCTGACATTTTGCAGGGACTGATATACAATCAGAATGGCATTATTGACCACTGTGCCAATCAAAATGATAAACCCAAGCATAGAAACAATATCAAAGGACTGGGGGGCAATAAATTTGTCTACCAGCCTCAATCCTACAAAACCACCTCCAGCTGCCAATGGGACAGAAACCATAATGATGAGGGAAAAGAAGTAACTTTCCATCAGTGAGGACAATAAGAGGTAAGTGATAAGCACTGCCAATAGAAGCTGCCACTTCATGGCATCCTTGGTCTGTGTCAGCTTATCTGCCTGTCCACCCAAACCTACAAACATGCCCTCAAGCTGTCCTGCTTCGCGAGCGGGGGCCAAAAGCTTTGTATCCAGAATTTCCATAGCTTCTTCGATTGGCATAGAATCGGGAGGTGTCACTATCAGACGCATGGAACGGCGACCATCACGACGATCGATCTGGGTCAGACCACTTCCATAGGTAAGCCCGGCCACCTCCTCAAGGCGCACCAACTTACCACTGCTGCTAGCAATCTGAGTACCTAAGATATTTTCCGGAGCAACCAGGGGTTCTTTATCTGCTCTGACTACAATATCAATTTTTTTCATTCCCTCCGGTGAATATTCCGAGATCTTTCGGCCTTCCATAAGAATATCTACCCAGAGTCCAAGTTCATATTCTGAAAACCCGTTGGCAATTACCGTATCCCGGTTGGGAAGTATATTGGCCTCTGGATAGGTCATTTCCAAGGAGGGAGAGGACATAACCTGGGCCCCTGGTATCAATCCCATTATCTGTCCAAAAAACTGGCCTGCCAGAGCAAGATTTTTACCCATATCTCCACTGGAAATGAGCACCTCTACAGCTCGCCCCTCACCCATATCACTGGCAAAGATACTGGGCTGGAATGCAAAGCCAAAAACATCGGGAATACTGTTCATGACCATATTAAATACCGGAAGTAGGGCTTTGACAGAATCATCATTGGTCGCAGTGCCACCAAAAATATTCATCTCATCTGAACCAACATAAAACAGATCGTCCATCTGGGGTACAGACATATCTCCACCCATATAGGGTTTCATCTGTTCAAAAATGAGTTTCCCTCTTTCATGATTTTTATCTGCCGTATATCCAGGAGGTGGAATCACGATCCCAAGCACAAAATTCATATTCCCCTGAGGAAGATATTCTGATTTTGGCATTAAAACCCATACTGTACCCAAAGATAAAGAAACCATGAATACAATAGTGATTAATCTGCTCCAGCCGGATTTAAGCGTAGCCTGGGAAATTCCCAGAATCACTGTGGAAAAAAATTCTCCGATTCTGTCAGTAGGCAGCTTTCGATTCAGATTAACTTCAGCTCTCTGATACAAAAGATGCATCACAGAAGGAATGACAAAAACAGATACCAGAAAGCTTAAGGAAATTGCCGAAGAAATTGCGATTGCAATATCTCTGAATAACTGCCCGGCCTCTTCCTGCATAAATATCACCGGGACAAACACGGCAACAGTTGTCATGGTGGATGCCATTACCGCCCCAACCACCTCCGCTACACCATCATAACAGGCATCAAAAGGTGACTTGCCCATCTTGCGATGCCGATCAATGTTCTCCAGCACCACAATAGCGTTATCAACCAGCATACCCACAGCAAACGAAATGCCTGCCAGACTGACAACATTAAGGTTTCTCCCGCTTAACCACAAAAAGAGGAAGGTACCGATTCCTGAAATAGGTATCGCCAGGGCAATAGTAAATGTAGATCTAACACTCTTTAAGAATAAAAATAGAATACAGACCGCCAGGAATCCACCCATAAGAATGTTATCCCTAACCCCAAAGATCGAACCGGAGATATATCCAAGCTGATCAAATACTATCTTCATTTCAAGGCCCTTGTCTTTTAAAAGGGTCTGATTCAGTTCTTCGACTCTTTGTCTGACCTTGCGGGTCATTTCCACAACATTGGCACCCTGAACTTTTCTGAATCCAACCACAATTACATCGCGGTCGTTCTGGATTACCGAAACCGTCAATGGTGCCAGTCCCATTTTTACCTCAGCAATATCCCTGAGATAAACCCTGTTCACACCATCGTCCCTCATCACAATTGATAATGGGTCAGTGAGATTTTCAAACCGGGTCAGGGTCCGCACACGGTAATTTTTTTTGTCCATGGAAAGTAATCCCGCAGACAGATTCTGGTTTACTTCGGAAAACCGCTTCAGAACCTCCTCAATACCCATGGAAAAAGAAGCCAGCTTCTCAGGATTCAGGATTACATCCACCTGCATCTGCCGACCACCGGAAACAAACAGACCTCCCACACCTTCGATCCGTTCCAGTTCTGACTGGATCTCATTATCAAAATAGGTTCTGTACCAGGCAATATCCTGGTCTACATCGTCCCTGACCTTGATAACACTCCAGATTACTGGCTCACCAGCAGAACCACTGGAACTGATAATCGGTTTTTGAACATTGTCCGGATAACGGGGCACTTCACCTATCTTGTTTGAAACCCGTAATAAGGCATCATCCAGATTGGTGTTTAAAGAAAAGCGCAAAGTAATAGTACCCACGGAATCTCTTGAAGTGGAATCAACTCTTTCCAGACCCCTCAAGGATTTCAGAACATTTTCCTGTGGCTCTATCACATCCTTTTCAATTTCATAAGGAGTAGCTCCAGGCCAAAGAGTCATGACAGTGATTTTTGGCACCTCAATATCAGGGGTTAACTGCATGGGCAGACTCAATAAGCCCACAAATCCAAACAGCACCAGAAGCAGCACAAAAACGCTCATGCTGACAGGGTTGAGTATAGCGTTTCGTAAAATGCTCACTGAATCACTTCCACGAGTCTGCCTGGGCTAAGGCGTTCGTTTCCTTCTATCACCAGAGTGGGCATGGACTCTCCAAACACATCTTTGTCTAAAATCACATTTCTGCCGTAATATCCCAGAACCTGAACCGGCACAGGCTGTGCTGCTCCATCTACAACTTTGTAAACCATGGGACCCTGGGGGGACTGTACCAGAGCGGAACGGGGAACAAGAACCCTCTCGGACTTATAGCTTGTCGGGATTTCCACCTTGGCCGTCATATTCTGTAACATTCCATCCTGCCAGGGAATCAAAAATCTGGCCCTGAAGGTCTTGCTGCGAAGATCCCCGTCAGGAAGTATGGTTTGCAAAAATGCCTGGGTGCTTACATCCAGGGCATCAATAGATACAGATACAAAATCTCTCTCCCGCAAAAATTTCAGGATGGCTTCGGGAAGAGAAACCTCTACAGAAACCTCAGACAAGGAAGCAAACCTTCCTACAGTACCACCAAGACTAACCCACTGTCCCACATCGACATTGCGACTAAGAATCAAGCCGTCAGCCGGTGCCCGGATGAGGCTTTTCTCAAGCTCAATATCAGTGCGTTTCAAACGGGAGCGCAGGGTGCTTTCAGCGGCTTTTAATGCCTGAGCCCCAAAATAAACATTGTCATAATCCTGCCTGGTAACAGCCTTTTCTTCCCACAGTTTTTTTTGACGGGAAACCTCGATTTCCTTCAGTGCCAGATTGGCCTGAACCTCGGCTATCTGATACTCAATGGCCTGTCTGTCAACCTGCAACAGATCGGTGTTGAGTCTTACCAGTATATCGCCCTTCTTAACCAGTCTGCCCTCCTCAAGAAATATCTCTTCAACAAGGGCTTCCCTCTCGGAAGAAATTGCTGAGGAACGGGAAAAATCTACAATTCCTGTAAACTCCTGAGACTTGGATACCTGATCCAGAGTTGCATTGGCCACCCTCACCCTAGCAGGTGGGGCATCAGCTCCCCCAAATGAATGTACACCGATGATGTTTCCCAGAAGTAAAAGTATCGTAAGACCAGATTTTTTCAGCATAGACACATCCCATATCACTAACTTAAGCAAAGGCTTGAATGCGCATGCTAATACATGCTCCGTATATGTACCAAGTGAATTTTTTCCTTGAACAGTAGGAAGTGACATGTCACTATCAAGGCACTATAATGAGGGCACATGAGTTCAACTCTAAGCCTTCAATCCACGGTAGAACGCATTCGGTCTCTATCTACCCTGCCACAGGTTGCAATTCGCATTCTGCAAAGAACCTCCGATCCCAACAGTTCTGCCAAGGATCTGGAAGATATCATCCGGGCCGACCCACCACTAGCAGCCGTATTGCTCAGAATGGTCAATTCAGCACACTTCGGGCTTAGAGAGCGGGTTTTAGATATTCGTAAGGCCATCATTTTTCTTGGATTCCGTACTGTTAGGGATCTGGCATTAAGTGCTTCTGTCTGTGACATTTTTAAATCAAGAGACCAGATTGGAACCTACTCCAGAGTGGGCCTTTGGAAACATTGTGTTGGAGTTGGTGTCTGCTCTAAAGCCATTGCCCAGAAGCTGAACCTGGATTTTGCTGACAATCTGTTCAGTCTGGGAATTCTGATGGATCTGGGCATAATTATGCTTGATCAGTACCTTCACGAGGAATTCAAGAACATTCTGCTCCACCCGGATTTTAAAAGCCTGGGAATGAGTGCAATTCAAAAGGAAGTTCTGGGTTTTACCCACATGGAACTATCAGAGCATGTGGGACAGGCCTGGAAACTGCCAACCGAAGCTCTTGTGGCTATGGCCTATCAGCAAAAACCCAAAAACTCTCCGGTTGAGTTTCACAGTATGATGTCGGTTATTTTTCTGGCTAATACCCTGATCAATGCTCAGGAGTTCGGGTTTGTGACCACCTCTGTTGTGGAACCAACGGCATTTAATTTTTCTCTGGCCCAGTTAGGCCTGAAAAAACTGGATGTACGCGTAATTCTCGAAGACCTCCCCAGAGAACTGGAGAGGGCTACCGAGATCATTCAGCTCGCTGAGTGCTAAGCCTGGTTAAATAGTCCATCACAGGCCTTGGCTACAGCCGCAAGTCTTGCCAGATCATGAATTTTGTTACGGGATACCTGATGATCCATCAGAGTCTTTTCATGCGCAGCAATACAGTTTTTGCACCCATTCAGTACAGAAACCGCAAATGCAACCAGCTCAAAAGGCACCTTGCCCATCAGAGGCTTTAGCATCCCGTTCATTCTCAATCCAGCCACCCTGTAATCATCTGGAAGCCGCTTTTCAGAACTTGTCTCCTCTATCATGTAGCGAAACCGATAGTAGGTGTTCATAAGTCCCATCAAGGCCCCTGCCTGTCTGGCTTCTTCGAGGATCTCTTCTGCAAGACCAGATGAAGACAGATGATGCCTGGCTAAATCTTCCAGTTTTTTGGACTTCAAGCTAGCTGAAAGGCCTAGTAATACCAGACCGGATTCTTCAACAGTCAGTTCGGACTCACCAAGAAACTTCTTGAGATTCAGTTTGATATCCCTGCCAATTGCAGTATCAAATTTTCCAGAAAATAATTCATCAATCATATTCTTCTCCTCACCTGCAATCAAAAACTATCCCAAGGTAGCCTGACCCTTTTCCCAGTTGCAGGGACACAACTCATCGGTCTGCAATCCATCCAGGGTTCTTAATACCTCTTTCACATTACGGCCAACACTCAGATCATTCACGGACACCCAGCGAATAATACCCTCTGGATCTACAATGTAGGTGGCTCGAAACGGTGCTCCTACCTCAGGGTGGAGAATGCCTAAAGCTGTGCTCAGCTCTTTTTTGTAATCGGCTAACATAGGGAACTGAAGATCCCTTAAATCCTTGTGATTATTTCTCCAGGCCATGTGTACAAAAGCCGAATCGGCACTGGCCCCAAAGATTTGGGCTTCCCGGTCTCTGAAATCATTAAAATGCTGATTAAACGATGCTATCTCGGTGGGACAGACAAAGGTAAAATCCAGAGGCCAGAAAAAAATGACACTCCATTTCCCTAAAAGGGCCGCCTCTGTAAATACCGGAAAGGATTTATCTTCCAGGCTAACACAGGCCTCTAATTTAAAACTGGGAAACTTCTGTGTAATTCCGATCATATTATTCATGTCATTCCTCCTTGTTGGAACACATGAATATTAGAATCATTCAAATATTTTGTCGAACATTGTCCATTTTGGACGATCGCTTTCTCCCCCGTACAAAAACTTCCACACCAGAAATATCCCACTCAGAGGACAATGCCTCAGGAATATGGATCTGGGATGGGTCCAGATCAAAAATCTGGTTGGATTCCTCATCTAGCAGGTGGTGGTGGTGGTGAACATTATTGTCATAAACCATTCTGTCAGAATGCGGAAAACGAAATACTTTTAAAAGACCCTCGTCCACCAGCATATTTAAGGTATTGTACACCGTAGCCTGAGACACCTTGACAGAATGTGCCTCAGCCCAGGTTTTGACTGTATCCACAGTAGGATGGTCTGCCTCACACAACACAAAGCGGCACAAGGCCACTCTCTGAGTTGTAACCTGAAGTCCTCGGCTGCGCAAAATGGATCGAATCTGATCCACAGTCAAACAACTTTTCATAATAGTCTCACCATCCCTTGATTTCATGGTATGAATTTGAACCCTCAGTGTCAATTCCCGTTCCTTATAGGCGGACATCCTCAGCCTCAGGGAGCCAGCCTCGTGCCAGCATAAGGGAAGCCAGAAGCAAAAGCTCGCTGGCACGGGATTCACTTGAACCACTAATCAGAGAGGATAACCTTAGGGTTTGTGCTTGTGGCATACGGGTCTGCCCAATATAAACGGCCAAATCTCCAATTGTATTTAAATCCAGGGCCGGTTGTGGCCTGTCGGGAAAGCGGTTCTGCAAAAGGACTGGATTTGGAGCCATGGGTAGCTGTAAAACCTGGGGCTGACCTGAAAACTCCGACCAGCACTCTTCCACCTCAACACGGGTGGTATTATTACTGAGACTCAGATGATGATCGAGCACAATTCCATTCTGAATGGGAACCTGCCACAAACTCAGATTGATTTGAATATCTGAGGCCGGAGAAATTCCATCTCTGGTAGGTTGTCCAAAAATACGCAAAAACTCAAGGGCATAGTCATTTCCCACACTAAGACTTAATGGAATCAGATTGTTCACTATATCCATTCCAAAAACAGGGGGTTGGGACTGCATACCGATCATGGCCGTAAAACTGGCTTCCGTAAGCCCGAAATCACGGTATAGAGGAAAAACGGGTAAAAGGGCAGCTCGCACCATCTGGGAGGCCAGGGCACATACAAATCCACTGGCATAACCCCGTTTTTTTTGCTGCAAACTCAAAATATCCAGGTGATGGGGATTTATTTCGGGACAGACTACAGGGATATCAGGCTCTCTTCTGAAATTATTGGAAGCAGATAGAACTGGAAGTCCATGTTTAGCATAAGCTGGTTCCCAGAGTGCGGCTGACTTAGTCTCCAAAGTGGAAAAGACCAAATCACATTCTTCTTGGACTACGCGGATCTTTTCGATCCTTTGCACCCTTTGGGAGCGCACATTTTTATCCAGGGGATCCAGAAGGGACAAATGATTGGCATACAAAACAGCCAGACTCTCAGACCCGCCAAACTCCACCAGACTACCAAGGCAAAAAAACGGATGATGACTCAAGGAACGAATCAATTCCCGAGCCAAAGGATTCATCACTCCAAGAATACCTACTCTGAGTCTAGGTCTCACACTTGCCATCCGCTCCCCAATTCGCTAGGATTATGGTTTAGTCTACACTATAGGCAAGGAACTGCGCACATGCAACCAAAGCGGATACCTGGTGTTTTGGTGATCTACACTGGTGGAACAATTGGTTCGTGGCCCAGAGACCCACAAGAGCCATTAAGTCCATTAAAACCCACAACAGATATAAAAAAAGTTATGGGAATGTTACCATTTTATGACCCGGATAACAGTCTCTTGCGTCTGGAAAATGTTCTGGTTCCCGTGAATACATACTCGCTTCATGAGCCATTGGATTCAGCCAGGATTCAGGTCTGTGACTGGCAGAATCTGGCCAGACTAATATATAACAACTACAATGACTACTCAGGTTTTGTAATTCTGCACGGCACGGACACCCTGGCCTACACAGCCTCGGCCTTATCCTTCATGCTACCTGGACTCAATAAACCCGTTGTCCTGACCGGAGCTCAAAGACCAATTGGACAGTCCCGTTCCGATGCCGTACAAAATCTGATGACGGCCATTGAAATTGCCGCTCAGGAGTATCTGGGAAATCCCCCTATTCCTGAAGTCTCTGTGTTTTTTGGAGACCGTCTGTTAAGGGGAAATCGCTCGACTAAAATCAGCTCCCGAAGTTACGGTGCCTTTGTCTCTCCATGTTTTCCAAGTCTAGGAAAGTCCGGGGTCAGACTACAGATTCGCAGAGAACTCATCTTAAAACCAAAGACCTGCCCCCTTCAGATTCTGGAAAAAATTGATCCGAATCTGGTGTGTTTTGATCTGTTTCCAGGTATGAATTTTTCATTTATGCAACACATATGCAATACACCGGGACTTAGAGGTATCATCCTGAAGTCTTTTGGCAGTGGGAATACTCCTGAAACGGGTGAGTTTTTAGATGCCATCAAAAATGCCTCCGATTCTGGGAAAATTGTTGTCAATGTCAGTCAATGTCTTGAGGCCGAAGTGATGATGGGAAAATATGAATCCAGTGCCAAACTGAAGGACCTTGGGGTAATCAGCGCGCATGATATGACCTTTGAGGCGGCTCTGACTAAATTATTTGTTTTACTGGGCCAGGAAGACGATATTACTTGTGTGAAAAAACAATTCGGCCAGGAGATCGCCGGTGAGATGTTAAGGGAAACTGCATGAATAATTCAGATGTAATTTTTGAAAAAATTGTACTGGCAGGAGCACCATGCCTTATGGCATACACCCAGAACAAGGAAAAGGCAGCGGCCAACGGTACTGTTCTGTTTTATCATGGTCTGTTTTTCCATAAGGACGGGCATCATAAAGAGCTCTCCAGTCTGGCCCAGGCAGGTTATTTAGCCATTGGAGTGGACGCAATCGGTCACGGAGAAAGAGCCCGGTCTGACTTAAAGGAGTGGCTAGGAGTCAAAGAACTGTTTGAAAACCGATTTATAGAACTAGTTAGCCAGACCGCTCACGAGGTCCCCCATATTCTTGATGCCCTGTTAAATTTGAGCCTGGTTGATGATGTCAGAGTTGCCATGATGGGAGTATCCTTTGGAGCCTACATCACATACCTTACCGTGCTTGAGGAAAAACGCATAGTGGCCGCCATACCACTACTGGGAAATCCAGAATGGCCCCAGCACCCAAACAGTCCACACCTGCGCCCCGAAGAATTTTACCCAGTGGCTCTTCTGAGTCAAACTGCTGGTCTGGATACCTCTGTCCCACCTCTTTCAGCTCGTAACCTACATGAAAACCTCAGGCCACATTACAGCATTACCCCAGAACGGCTGCGCTATGTAGAGTACCGCTATAGCGGACATTTTATGCGCGAAGAAGACTGGAACACAGCCTGGAGAATCAGTATGGACTGGCTCAAAAAATTTCTCTGAGTAGTAGAGGCTGTTGATCTTTGTCCAGCATAGTCAAAATATAGCCGCAAGTAATTTTATCCCCTGAACCCTTGCTCAAGGCGAAGCTTCCTGATCAGTGCCAAAGATCTGTCAATTTCTTCCTTAT
>JACFNL010000143.1 GCA_019454875.1 Candidatus Cloacimonadota bacterium
TGGTTGGGGTATAAATATCTTCCATAAATGCCTGATCGTTAAGATAACCCGAATCAAACTTTATGACATTGCTCCATGCTGTAGATTTTTTTGCATTGCCTTCTCCATCTTGTTTGATTTCATGTGAATCCAAAGCTTCCGGTATAACTGACTCCCTAAAAACCATTTCGATTAAACTACGGCAATCCTCTGGAAAATGAATCTCTTTTCTACCGGTCAGAGCCTTAACCGTAGCCCACAATAACCCATGGCGCTGGTAAACAAAACTTGCCGAAGGGGAAAAATTTTTATACCAGTCCTTATCAGGCTCTTCGGTAAACTGTGGACCAAATATATGTATTGTTGCCATGCCCCTCTGATCACTTCCACTTGCAAGTAAACTACCATCTTGAGCACGGGAATGCCTTCTAAGTCTGCCAGTTCTTTGCAAGATATAATCTATCGGGGCCAAATCAGACACCATCTCATCAAAATCAAGATCCATTGATTGTTCCACTACCTGAGTGGCGATAAGAATTTTCCCTCTTCTGGTGAGGCAATCACTATTTTTTCCAAATATCTGGTTTACCCTATCCTCGATCTCTAATCGATCCCCCAATACAAAACGGGAGTGGAATAAAAAGACAAAATCAGAGCCAATCATAGATTTCAGTTGCTGATATGCCGAGTTGGCATCCTTGATGGTATTTCGGATCCAGACAGCACACTTACCCATTTCATGCGTATTTTGCAAAAACGAAAAAACATCTGTCTCAGAATGAAAAAACTCAGTCTTAATCGATCGAACACTTTTAGGATTAGCCGTCAGAGCAATTTCCTGATTTTCATACCCAGCCCGGCCCACAGTAATGAGAGGATAACTCCGATCCTTTATATGTTCTGGAGGTTCAGCACTAACTACCTCGTGAAATTCATGAAAAAGGTTTTTTCGCTTACTCAGAGGCAATGTGGCCGAAAGAAGAATTGCGGAACCTCCATAGTTCCAATGTACCTGTAACAATTTCACCAAAAGTTCCCAGATGTATTCATCACAGGCATGAATCTCATCCACAATCAGGATTTTTTGATGCAGTCCGTATAACCGCAGACACTGGTGCTTCATGGGCAAAACCCCTACCAGGGCCTGATCAATCGTGCCCACTCCAAACTGAGCCAGTAAAGCCTTTTTACGGCTGTCATAAAACCAGTTCTGATAGTTTCGGGAAGCCGTTTCATCCATACCTGATAGATCATAAGGCTGCTTTTCAGCTCCCTGCAAAACCAAATCAGCCCGAGAATGGGATAAAACTACAAAAGGATCGAGGTTCGCTTTATCTCCCAAGATCTTGGGAATAAAATCAGTGACCCTTTTATACATGGCGTTACTGGTGGCCATTGTAGGCAAAGCAAAAAACAGCCCCTTGCCTAAGCCAGCATCAAGCATACGATGAGCCAAATGCAAAGCCGCTTCTGTCTTACCCGCACCCATTACATCCTCAAGTAATACCAGATGTGGTCCAGAGGTCAGCTCAATCTGCCCAGAAATCCCCTGCAATGGAGAGGGAGTAATGATTGTCGGGAACGATTTTTCAAAAGATGGAACACTTACGGCTGTCGATTTTAAGGCCCGTTTCTCAAGACATTTTTTTGCCGATGGTTGGGCAAATTTATTCCAGTAATCAGAAAGCTCGATCCCATCATCATAGGTATAATAATGAAAAAACTCTGTGTCCGAACCTAACCAGTCAGATAAGGTTCCAAATCCGGCCAGCAGCCAACTAATCTGTCTCACATTTTGTTTTTCGATATCATCCAAAAAGTCTGGCTGGAGGGGGTTTCCCATATCAGACAAAACTATCGCACTCCACTCTCTGATAAACTGTAAAGCCCCATCCCCAAACAAACCTGAAAAGTTATTTCTGTAAACATCTCTTTCCCTATCAGGATTGGGATCAACTGGCTTGCCATGATGACTTGCGAATATCCCCAGGAAAAAATCCACCAAATCCCCATCAGGAGCACTAAAAAAACATCCTTGAATTGCATCCATTGTCCTTTGTTTTACTAATGACACTTTGGAAAACAGGCGACCCATTTCACTATGATGCTCGGCGTAATGAATTGGTTTTTCTGCTGGGAAAAGGCTCTGAAATATATCAAGCTTCAAACTCTGAAACGATCGAGCAAATTTACCCAGATCATGTAAACCCAAAAACAAAATCAGCCAATACTTTAACTCAGTAGGGCAGACTTTCATTAACTCAGCATAGTGATTCAGCCGTTCTGGCTCCTGCTCCAGGATCAGTTTACCAACAGCAGCCACATCCAAAGAGTGATAGGCAAGGCAATGGTATGGTTTTAGTTGGGATTTGCACCCAAATTTACCTGCAAATCGATACATGCTCATAAGTTAACCATACCCACTGTGTCAGAAATTGCCACACCAAACATATTTTCCCCAACAGGTTGGGGAACAAAAGTGCTCACTATTTTCCTACGAAAAAATAGCAGGTTCATCCCCAAGCCTATGGGGAAACATGCACGCATTCTAACATCAAACTGTAAACAAGGCTATATTTTCTGGAAAAAAAAACAAGGCTATATTTTCATTTGAAAATAGAAAATAAATGTCTTGTTATCGGCAGTAACGATATGCTAGTCTAAAAAAAAAGCCCTCTGTCGTTGGACCGACAAAGGGCTGGTAATCATCGAGGTTAGAATACCCCTATAGATATAAGCATTCTAGCCTCTTTTTTAAAAAAGCGAAAGCTTTTAAGGAGCTATATGCAAACATATAAACCCACTCAGCGGGCGAATTCCATCGACCGTATCAAACCATTTTGTAAACTGGGATTAAAAATTTTCTTCAGGATGTTATTGGAGTATTTCGTTGCGTAACGCGCTACGAATATTGTAGGATCGTTATGGAAATCAGAAATATTCGCCACAAGCACTTGAAAAATTTTTTGGAAAAGGATGAACACAAGGGATTACCTGCCGAATATATTGGCAAAATCAGGGATATTTTAACTTTTTTACTGGATATTCAATCAATAGATGAGATTGACAATCTTAAGAAATATAAACCACATATCCTGAAAGGAAACCGCGCTGGTGTGTACAGTCTTACTGTCAGCAGCAACTGGAGAATCACATTTGAGTACGACAGTAGAGTGGATCAAATATACAATCTGGACTTTGAGGATTACCACTAGCCCACTCCAAGATTAACTCCAGTAGCCAAGGTTCAACAGCCCAGGAGAGCTGAACTATGAGCATTAAAATAGAAATGAAACCATCGCATCCAGGGGAATTTATTCGTAGATCCATCATCCCCGATGAACTAAGTGTTACCAAAACCGCCCAGCTTCTTGGGGTCGGCAGACCTGCTTTGTCATGTCTTTTTAATGGAAAAGCTTCCCTGTCCCCAGAAATGGCTCTAAGAATTGAGAAGGCTTTTGGAGTGAGAATGGATACGCTTTTGAGGATGCAGGCCAGATACGACACCTATCTAATGCGTCAGAACGAGCATAAGATTCAGGTGCTGCCCTATACTCAGGATGCGCAAGCTGCACCATGTACAAAAAACCCATAAATTTGTACATGGAACCCGATCCATGTATAAAAATCCCGATTTTTTATACATGGAACCAAATCAAATAGATTCACAAGCCTTCAACTCGGCTATCGGTTAAACAGGCTCAGCAAATCCGTATTCACAAAATAATAGCCTGATTTTGTCTTAATTTTCTGAATTAGACCAATGCTTACCAAAGCATTCAAATATTTGGTAGCCGTTACCCTGGAAACTCCTAAACCCTTCTCCACAAAATCAATTTTTGTGTAGGGGTGAAAGAACAAACTTTTGACTAAATCTGCTCTGTACATTTTGGGCTCATCCTTCTTGATTCGCATTTCGTAATCAAGCATAAGTTTCTGGATTTTCTGAATCAGGTTGATGGTCTGCAAGGAAACTTTCTCAACGGCATCCAGCATAAACAAAATCCATTCCTGCCACTCATCTTCCCGATTAACTTTGGCCAGCAGCCGATAGTATTCAGAGCGGTGCTGGTTGATATAACTCGAAAGATAGAGTATCGGATAATCCAAAAGTCCCTGCTGAATCAGATACAGAATATTGATAATTCTGCCAGTACGACCGTTCCCATCGTAGAATGGATGGATACTCTCAAACTGATGGTGGATGATCGCCATTTTTGTTAGAGGATCCAGATCACAAAATTCATTGTTGTTGATAAACTTCTCAAGGTTTGTCATCAATTCGACAATAACATCATAGCTCTGAGGAGGTGTATAAACCACCTCTCCAGTGTGATGATTACTTATGACCGTTCCCGGGAGCTTTCTATAACCCGTTTTGACCGACTCAATAATGGTGTGAATTTGCTGGATGCTACGGCAGGTCAGCAACCCAGTTTCCCTGACACTTGAGAAACCAACCCGTAAAGCATGTGCATATTTATGCACCTCTTTAGCCTCCAAGGTCGTGAATTGCCCGGTTTCATATTCACTTTGATAGATATCATCATTAGTGGTAACAATATTTTCAATCGAAGAACTTTCCTTGCCTTCCTGCAAAGATAAAGTGCTGATCAGAATATCCTGATTCGGAATTGTCGCCAAAACCCCCTTCAACTCAGCCAAAGAACGATGCGCCAAAATCAGCTTCTTATGGACTGCCAGTGTTTCAATATCCTTTTTGGGTGGTAAAAGACTCAAATGATCCTGCATCAGCTCTCCTGAAATTTAAATCCAAACCCCTACATCTTAGCTTAAAACCCCGCAATTAACCTGTCCAAAATCATCCTCAACCCCCAATCCCATTTCTCGCCTGTGCTGCCTAATCAGTGCCAACGATCTATCTATTTCTTCCCGATGATGAAGATAAATATGATGTGCTTCACAGAGTGTCGCTAGATTTTCAAGCGTATTCTGGCCCCCATCTTTCACAGGTTTTATGTGATGAATGTCCAGAAACCTTCTGTGATGGCACCGTCTCCCATGCTTTTGAAAGCTGCATCGGCCCTTATCCCTTAAAACCACCTGATTTAAAATATGCTGAGGGATGGGCTTTCTTTTCTTGCCTGTGTCCTGCGTGACAGATTGACATGTTGGGGCAACCTTTGTGACAGATTGTTTTGCCTTAGCTCTTTCTGCCTTAATCAGAGGGTCATGTTTGGCCAAAGCCTCATTTAAGGCCCACTAAAACACCTCTGTTAAGGTTTTGTTGGTCTGACATTTTTTGGAAAAAACATCCTGGGCCCTCTCAGCTAAAGCCTTGAAATCTTCCGTGGCATCAATATTACTTATCCTCCCACTTTTTTACGGGGTATCAATCCAGCCTAATCCAGCTTGGTCAACCTTCGTATGCCCGCTATTCGGTAATCTGTTCCACATCCACCTCAAGGGCTTCTGCAATTTTTTTGAGGGTTAGTTTTCTGGGTTTTACTCCCTCTTTTTCCAATTGTGCAACTGCGGACTGAGAAATTCCGATTGCTTCTGCCAGCTGAGTCTGGCTAAGGCCTTTATAAGTACGCCAGGCGGCCAAAAGACTCATGCCCTTCTTGATACAAAGACCGACAACTTCGTTAGGGATATAGCGTTCTTCCCGGCCCAACAGCCTGAGATACTCTTTATAAGGAATAACCGCAAACGCTGGCTTCCCCTCTTGCATGAGAATTTGAGCATTAGTATGTGTTTTCATCTCTCTTTTTGACCTCCTCAATCTTAACGATCTTTACCAAACCGTCAAAATCAAAAAATACTCGATAGTTTCCCACTTTAAGCCTGTATTGATGCCTATGATTATTCAATTTTTTAACATTCTTGCAATTGGGAAAATCTTTCAAAGACTGAGACTGATCATAAATCGCTTCTCTATCTGATTCAGATATTTTTCTCAACTGCTTCAATGATTTTGTAGACCAGATCAACTCGTTCATTTGCTTATATTATAAGTGAAACTCTTATTGACATCAAATCTATTTTTAATCAGAATCAGAGAGCGTTCAATCTCTTCCCGATGATGAAGATAAATATGATGTGCTTCACAGAGTGTCGCTAGATTTTCAAGCGTATTCTGGCCCCCATCCTTCACAGGTTTTATGTGATGAATGTCCAGAAACCTTCTGTGATTACACCTTCTCCCATGCTTTTGAAAGCTGCATCGGCCCTTATCCCTTAAAACCACTTGATTCAATATATACTGTGGGATGTGTTTTCTTTCATTGTCTGTGGGCCCAGCATCCAGCGTGACAGATTGACTTATTGGGGCAGCCTTCGCCGTGACAGATTTCTTTTTAGCTTCAGCTCTTTCTGCCTTAATCAGAGGGTCATGTTTGGCTAATGCCTCATTTAAGGCCCACTCAAACACCTCTGTTAAGGTTTTGTTGCTCTGGCATTTTTTGGAAAAAACATCTTGGGCTCGTTCTGCCAAAGCCTTAAAATCTTCTGTGGTGTCTATACTTAAACGAAAATATTCCGCATTAATTCTTTGCCAGAAGTCCCGTCTG
>JACFNL010000144.1 GCA_019454875.1 Candidatus Cloacimonadota bacterium
TCAATTTTTATGGCTTTCAAATAACCGGTAAAATAAAGAAAGTTCCAAAGGTTGGATGGAGTGTTTTCAATTTCCTGAAACACAACCTGCTCCTGCAAAGGAACGGTGATGCTTTGGCCTGCCATTAAATCCTCAAGGTCTTTTTTGGCATCTACCCCAGAACGGCCTAAAATTTCTTTGACCAAGTCGTTTCCGCTAGTGTTCATCCAGTAAGGGCGAAAGACTCCCCTTTGTTCGATCAGATTCAGAATGGACCAGGGGTTATAGATTTCTGTTTCCCCAAAAATATAGCCGTTGTACCAGGACTCAATCTGAGCCTCAATGGGCTCTAAATTGTAGTCCTGAATCAGTTGCTTCACTTCAGGCACAGTAAAGCCAAAGTGTTCGGAATAGTCGGTGGCCGAAACCCCACAGACCTTTAGATTATTCATCCCTGTGAACATACTTTCTCTGGCAACCCTCAAACAGCCTGTAATGACTCCTCGCCAAAGGTGTGGGTTATCTTTAAAGCCAGCACTAAAGAAGTTTCTGAAAAATGAGATGGCTTCATCCCAGTAGCCACCAGTCCAGGCTGATTGTAAGGGGACATCGTATTCATCAATCAGGATTAAGGGGCTCTGCCCATAATGTGAGGACAGAATCCGGGATAAAAATTTAAGACTGTTACTTGCATCTGTAATATCCAGGGTTTTTGAACGAATGTTTTTTAGAACTTCCCGATCAGGCTCCTGCAGCTCAAGTTTCTCATTTGAAGTCCAGGGAATGACCAGTTCCGCCAGGACATCAAGCACCTTTTTTTGCAAATCCGCCCACTTTAATTCCTTACAATCCTTAAATGTCAGATAAATCACTGGCCTTTTACCCTGCTCGGCCATGGCCTGTTCATTTTGAGAAACTTTTAATCCATCAAAAAGTTTGCGGTTTTCCAAGGCTCCTTCCTGATCAAAAAAGTAGCGCAGGGTGGAAAGATTCAGGGTTTTTCCGAAACGACGGGGACGGGTGATTAAAAGAATCTTGATCTGATCCTCTAATAATTCTTCAATCAGCCCGGTTTTATCTACATAGAGGAAACTAGGGTTGGAAAGAATTTCTCTAAAATCGCTATAGCCAATGGGAATCTTTTTCATGTCATCATTTTAGCATCAAAAACAGCATCGATTGAAACTAGCACGAATCTGTTCTATGGTGGTCTCATGAACAAACCACATCTTTATACAAATCCCCAGTCCCGTGGTCGTATTGTCCGTTGGATGCTCGAGGAAATCGGCGCACCATATGATGTTACAGTGATGGCCTACGGGGAAACCATGAAGTCCTCTCAGTATTTACAAATCAATCCCATGGGAAAAGTCCCTGCCCTGGTGCATGGCAATGCCATAGTTACCGAGACAGCAGCCATCTGTGCCTATTTGGCAGAAGCTTTCCCTGAAGCCGAACTGGGCCCAAAACCCTCAGAAAGAGCGGCTTACCTGCGCTGGCTGTTCTTTGCGGCAGGACCTCTCGAAAGCGCAATCACTAACCAGTCCATGGGATTTCTGCCCAATGAGAAGCAACAAGGGTTTGCCGGGTATGGAAACTTCACCCTGGTTCAGGATGTTTTGGAGAACGCCATCAGTCAGACTCCTTACATTACTGGGGAAAGATTTACCGCCGCCGATGTCTACATTGGCTCCCAGATTGGCTGGGGACTGCAATTCAACCTTTTGGAGAAGCGAGAGGCATTTATCAGGTACTGGGAAAAGCTGTCAAAACGACCAGCTCATCTTAAGGCCACTGAATTGGATGATGCCCTGATCAAAGCCAAGGGATGATCCTCTAAACGGCTCCTTTTAGATAAAAAATGGCAACGATGAATTTCAACACCACGAATTCGACCTTCCGGCAATTGCTGGGAAACGGACTCATCTATCGAGTTCCCCCCTTTCAGCGGGATTACTCATGGACAGAATCTGAGTGGGATGATCTCTGGCAGGATATCCTTGGCTTGTTTGAAGAAGAAGGAGAAACTTCACACTACATGGGATATCTGGTGTTGCAGTCTTCTAACAGCAAGCAGTTCGATATTATTGACGGACAGCAAAGAATTACGACCTTTAGTATCATCATTTTGGCAGCGCTAGGACATCTAAACGATCTGATAACCTCAAAGCTGGATCCTGAGAACAATACTAAACGCAAAGAACAGTTTCAGAATAGCTATATTGGATATCTTGATCCAGTCAGTCTTGTTTCTCAGCCCAAACTGGAGCTCAACCGCCACAACAACCGCTTTTATCAGACATATCTGGTACCGCTGGATAAGTTACCGCAAAGAGGACTGAATGTTTCGGAACACCAGCTAAGAAAGGCCTTTGGCTGGTTTAAGAATAAAATCAAAATTCAGGTTGGCAATACAGCAGACAGCGGAAGAAAGCTGGCCACCCTTGTGGAGTCTTTAGTCGATAAACTGTTTTTCACGGTTATAACAGTTACGGATGAACTGAATGCTTTTAAAGTGTTTGAAACCCTGAATGCCCGTGGGGTCAGGCTTTCATCTACAGATCTTCTAAAAAACTATCTTTTTTCGGTAATTAGCACCCAGGATACCCATGAAACAGAACTGAAATCTCTGGAAGAAAGATGGGAACGCATCGTAGATCTTTTGGGTAGCGAAAGTTTCCCAGAGTTTTTGCGTGTCTTCTGGAATAGTCAGAACAAGCTTGTTCGTAAATCAGATCTTTTTAAGACCATCCGCAAACGGATCGATACCCGTGACAAGGCATTTTCCTTACTCAGAGATCTGGATCATTGTGCGGCGATATATGCCGCCTTAAGAGATCCTCAAGATCCAATGTGGAATAAAGAGGAAGGAGAATCGTTAGAGCAATTGTTAATGTTTAGTGTGCGCCAGCCTTTATCCATGCTTATGGCCTGTCATGTCAGGTATTTTGAAGAGGACAGAAAGGCCTTCACTCAAATTCTTAGGGCAGTCGCCGTCGTATCCTTTCGCTACAATGTGATTTGTAACCTGTTACCCCCTGAGCAGGAAGAACTCTATAGCGAAATTGCCTGCAAAGTGACAGAAAAAAGCTTTTCAAGCCCAATGGAGGTTGTATCTTCACTTCGGGAAGTGTATCCGAATGATTCCACCTTTAAGACGGCATTCTCAACCAAAGAGTTTCGTACGACCAATAGCCGCAACAAAAAAGTGGTTCGCTATATATTATTTGAAATCGAGAAACAAAAGTCAGGGAAGGATTTTGATTTGAGTAGTTCTATCTACAGCCTGGAGCATATTTTGCCAGAAAATCCATCCCCAGCCTGGGACGAACAAAAGATTGAATCTAGACAAAAACAACTTTCAAACATAGCCTGTTCACTCTGGAAAATAGAATTTGAAAGGTAAAGATGAGTACTACAAAAACCCTGTTCGGCTCAAGCAATGAAGAAGTAGCCCGCATCGGTCTTGGCTGTATGGGTATGAGCGGGGTTTATGGTCAAACCTCGGATCAGGACTGCATAACAACCATTCACCGTGCCTTGGAACTGGGTTGCAATTTTTTGGATACGGCTGATGTTTATGGGATGGGACACAATGAGGAGTTGATTGCCAAAGCTCTTCAAGGTCGGCGGGAAGCCGTTTTTCTGGCAACCAAGTTTGGTCTTAGTGGCATATCCAATTCTCCTGGGCCTCTTAAATCTAATGGCAGACCGGAATATGTCAAATGGGCCTGTGAACAAAGCCTGAAGCGTCTAAACACCGATGTAATTGATCTTTATTATTTGCATCGTCTGGATAAGGAAACCCCGATTGAGGAAACCGTCGGGGCCATGTCAGAGCTGGTACAGGCGGGAAAAGTTCGCTATCTCGGTCTTTCTGAAGTATCTGCGAAGACTTTAACACGGGCACATGCCATTCACCCCATTACCGCCCTACAATCAGAACTCTCTCTTTGGCATACTGAGCCCTTAACCGACATTTTACCCACCTGTGAGGAATTGAATACGGCCTTTGTTGCCTACTCTCCTCTGGGACGAGGCTATCTCACCGGAACCCTGAACACAAAAAGTCAATTTGAAGATCAGGACTGGAGAAAAATTGCCCCCCGCTTCCAGACCGAGGCCCTGGAGCAAAACCAGAAGCTTCTTGATCACATTTTTCGCATTGCCTCTGAAAAGGAGGTATCTCCCAGTCAGATTGCCTTGTCCTGGCTTTTGCATCAATCATCCCTTATCTTTCCAATCCCGGGAACCAAGAGAGTTTCATATCTTGAAGACAACTGGAATTCACAATACCTGTCTTTGGATACAAAGACCTTAGAAACTCTGACCAGCCTTGCCAAAAGTATAGTCATTTTGGGGCACCGCTACCCTCAAAAGGCTCAAGGTCTGTTGGAGAGTGTCTAGCAACATTGAGGATAGACAAAACCCCAGGCACGGATTAAAATCATTCAAGGTTTAAACCATTGCAGGAGGTCAGGCAAGATGTGGATGTTAAAGAATGTTCTTCTTTAATTTACCCTCCGTTAGCCTGATCTGAATTCACCAAACAACTCCCTTTTTGAGATTCCAAGCCCCATTGTTAACGGCGGTTTGTATTCCGTTTGGCTTGGAAACTCAAAAGAGGTTCCTATGTTGTTTTTCGCTAAATCACTAACACTCTGTCCCGATGGTTTCATAAAACCCCTGTTTTCCGATCTCGAAATCACCATTGATTCAGGAGACAAAATTGGTCTGGCCGGGCCTAATGGAGCTGGCAAGTCTTCTTTATTACAAATGATTGCCAATCTAAGGCCTGAAAGTGGGTATTGGAGGCAGGAACTCACAGAGATTGAAAAGAATCTGGAGCTTGAGGAATGGCTGATTCGTCCAAGCAAAGAGCATTGGGAGCTTCGTGAAATCATGGGCAGAGTTCAAGATGTTCCCCTGGAAGTTTATAGCAGATGGGAAGAGATACAGGGCTGGGATCTGATAGCCAACATCGCATCCCGTCTACCTGAAGCTGGACTGGATTTGAACATTCTGGCCCGCAAAATGGGAGAATTGAGTTATGGGGAAATTGCCAGAGCCTGGATTCTAAGATTTTTACTCTACCCAAGAGATCTCTATCTTTTAGATGAACCAGATAATCACCTGGACGGTCCCGGAATACACCTACTTAATGAATGGTTATGCACCACCCCCGCCTATGTCATTGTGTCTCATCATCGCGGATTTTTAAGCTCAATCACCAATAAAACCTGGTTTCTTAAAGCGGGAAAACTTAGTAAAATTCAAGCCAGTATTGATGTTTTGGAAGTCGAAAAATCCAATGAAGCCACCCTGAAGGCTTTGCAATACAAAAAGCAGTCACAAAAGGCCCAAAGCCTGGAAATTGCTGCGCAAAGGGCATGCAAAAAAGCCGACAAAATGGAAAACTTCAAATTTAAAAGAAGTATCAGTAAATCGGGTAAAGTCTGCAAACGCGATGAAGGCAGCGGAAAGATTGTGCGCAAGGATAAGTTTCAGTCCTCCGCTTCCGTCCTCAAAGATCGGGCAATTCAGGCCCAACACAAAGCATTGAGTCAAAAACCCTTCGTGGAAAAATCCAGGCAAATTTTTATATGCCCAAGACGGGAAGATGTTTTTCTAACCTGCCAGAATCCAGTTATCAACTTAAGATCCAAAGACAGGCTTCGAGTCTTAGGCCCCAATGGTTCTGGAAAATCCACCCTTCTTGCAAAGCTAAGCCAACCAGCGCACAACCTCGCACAAAATATTCAAAGAAGTCTTTTTGCAACTCTGGCAATTCAGGATCAGGATGCCAAAAATCTTCCTCACTCCGGTTCGGCCTGGCTCTGGATTTTAAAGCACTACCCTTTGGTGGAAGTGTCTGAACTACGAACCTGGCTTGGCTGCTTCGGTCTGGGCTCCCGTATCGAAACCGCTGATTTTTCCCATCTGTCCAAAGGTGAGAGGGTTCGGCTCCTGCTAGCCTGCTGTCTGGCAATCAGACCAGATATTCTAATTCTGGATGAACCCGTGAATCATTTAGATATTGAAGCGCGCCAGCTTTTGGCCAATGGGCTTAAAGATTATACCGGGATTCTAATCTTTGTATCCCACGATGAGGATTTTGCCCAGGTGTTTTGGGATGCCCTGATCCTTGATCTAAGTGGTAATATTTTTTGCCGATTTTTGGTGTAATCGGTAATTATTACTACCATTTTCTGCTCGCTTCAAAATCATTCACTCTCGGAGGTTTTTTGATGATGAAAAAATGTCTCATGAATCAATTTGTGATGATCGTGACAAAGCGTAACCAGATTCTCAATTGTATCCTTCCCACCTCGACTCAAAGGCTCAATGTGATGGATCTCGACTCTATATTTGGAATCACAACGGTTGTTTCTCA
>JACFNL010000145.1 GCA_019454875.1 Candidatus Cloacimonadota bacterium
TTACCTTCATCATCAGGAAGAAATTGAAAGGTCTTTGGCTCTAATCAGGCAGCTTCGATGAGAGCAGGGGATCGGGGGCTAGAACAGTCCGTTTTTCGGTAATGATGATATCCACGGCAATATCATGTTCTAGGCTTGGAAGTTTGTGGGTAATCTGCCAGTCATAGACGCAAGCAATTTTTAGGGCATGAGGGCAGGTTTTTAGGAAGCGATCGTAATATCCGTTTCCAAAACCAAGGCGATTGCCAAAGGAATCAACAAGCAGGGCTGGAACCAGAATGATTTTGAGATTTTGGGGCTTTATTGTGGGGCAGGATAAATCAGGTTCAAGGATGCCAAAGCGATTTTTTGTCAGTTTTTGGGGGATGAACTGCCTTGCCTCCATGATTCCCCGCGATATGATTCTGGGTAGGTAAAAGGGGGGAGTCAGACAGGCCAAAAGATCTGGTTCCTGAGCAAGAGGAAAATATGCCATCGTGGGCTTGCCCAATAATAATGGCAATAAATTTTTGCGGATTCTTGCGGAAAGGCGATTTTTTTTGAGGGTTCGGATTTTGTTGCGGCGGGTTAAAGCCTGATTGCGCAGGTGTTGGCGCAATGCCTGCAACCCGAATGAATTGCAGGCCATGTGTTTAAATCCTAACGGTTCCAGCCATATACGGCCCGATCACCTAGTTCTTCTTCTATGCGAAGAAGCTGATTGTACTTGGCAACTCTGTCAGTTCGACAAAGGGATCCGGTTTTGATCTGTCCGGAATTGGTAGCTACAGCCAGATCGGCAATAAATGGATCTTCGGTTTCTCCGCTTCTGTGCGAAATCACAAAGGAATAGCCATGGCGTTTGGCCAGTTCTATGGTCTGAAGGGTTTCGGTAATACTGCCAATCTGATTGACCTTGATAAGTATGGAATTGGCAATTCCCCGATCAATACCCATATTAAGCCGCTTTTTGTTGGTTACAAACAAATCATCACCGACCAGTTGTGTTGTAGATTTTAACCTGTCGGTTAAAAGTTTCCAGCCATCCCAGTCGTCTTCATAAAGCCCATCTTCGATGGAGAAAATGGGATAGTCACGGCACCAGGAAGCGTACAGATCAACCAGACCGGCGGAATCGTAGGATTTTCCCTCACCCTTCAAATTATAGGTCTTTGAGGACTTGTCATAAAACTCGGAAGCTGCCGCATCCATAGCAATTTTAATCTGTTCTCCCGGGCGATATCCGGCCTTTTCAATGGCGGCCATAAGCATATCTAAAGCTTCACGATTCGAGGCCAGATTGGGAGCAAAACCACCCTCATCACCAACTGCCGTCATGTGGCCCTTGGCCTTAAGCACGGATTTGAGATTATGAAAAACTTCCGCTCCCATTCTCAGACCTTCTGCAAAGGATTTAGCCCCCGTGGGCATAATCATAAACTCCTGCAGATCCACACTGTTGTCTGCATGGGAACCACCGTTGATAATGTTCATCATGGGGATAGGCAAAATGTGGGATAAAGAACCACCAAGATAGCGATAAAGCGAAATCTGGAGGCTACTGGCAGCGGCACGGCAGACAGCTAGAGACACCCCTAAAATGGCATTGGCACCCAGTCTGGTTTTGTTTTCAGTCCCATCAAGGGCAATCATCATCTGATCGATACCCATTTGATCCATGGCATCCATGCCGATCAGTTCTTCTGCAATTGCCTCATTGACATTTTCTACGGCTTTTAGCACACCTTTTCCAAGGTATCTTTGTTTGTCCTGATCACGAAGCTCACAAGCCTCATGTTCTCCGGTGGATGCACCGGAAGGGACGGAAGCCCGAGCGGTGGTACCATCTTCAAGAACAACATCTACTTCAACAGTTGGATTGCCCCTGGAATCCAGAATCTCACGGGCATGAACCTCAAGAATACAACTCATTCCTCACCAGCCTTTCGTTTGGAAAAAAATCTGACCTGATTACGACCGCTTTCTTTAGCAATGTACAAAGCGTGATCTGCTTCTTTCATAAATGCCGGCACATCGGCGGGTTTATTGTCGGGATAGGAAGACACTCCAATTGAGGTCGTGATTTTTAAGACCTTACCTTCATAGGGGTATTCTATGGCAGCAATATTTTGCCGAATCCTTTCGGCAATCATCATGGCCCCATCCTTGCCAGTGTTAGGTAGAATCACACAGAGTTCTTCTCCACCATAACGGGCAGCAATATCTGTTTCACGAATGGATTTTTTGATCTGATCGGATGCCAGTCGTAAAACCTTGTCACCGACCGCATGGCCGTAGGTGTCGTTAAACTGTTTAAAATGGTCAATATCTGTCATAAGATAGGCTACCTGTCCCCCGTAACGAACAGCCCTTAAAAACTCCTTCTGAATCTGAACATCCAGAAAGGAGCGCACAAACAGACCGGTTAATCCATCCACGGTAGCCAGACGATAAAGCCTTGCATTTTCCATGGCAGCTACAATAATCCGGCCCAGGGTGGCGTAAAAATTTGTATCCATTTCCTGCAAAAATTCGGAAAAACTATCTTTCTGTAAGATAATGGCACCGTATGCCTGATCCTTAAATACCAGAGGCACAAATAACAGATCTCCGTTGGAGTAGTGATTCAGAAAGGTTCCAAAAGACTTTTGAATATCTGATAAAGAGGACAGAACAAAACCCTGTTTCCACCATTGATTGAGGCTTTCCCTGAACTCGGGACGAGAAATCTCAATCATGAACTCGTCATCGACTTTTCCAAAAGATGAATATTCCACCTGATCCGAATTTGGGTCGGTAATCAGTAAAACCCCACTTTGGGCTTTAGTATATTCTTCAAAAACCTCAAATATGCGTTTGCACAGATTGTCCTGATCCAAAACTGTGAACAGCTGATTGGCCAGAAGATTTAAAGTCTCAAGGTGCAGCATCTTGCGCCTTAAAGACAGGGTGACCATCAACAGTCTGGTTATAAAAAACAAAAGTACAATCTGCAGGGCCAGGGGAGTGACATCCATCAACCACAAAAATTTACTGAACAGTAACAAGGAAATCAGATGCAGGATACAAATCAGAAGAATCTGTGAAGCCAGGGCATTTCTGAAGGAAAGTTTCAGATTCAGGCCCAGGCTTATAAAAGTGACAAGCAGTAAAAGACTTAGAACTTCAGCATTACTGTTACGATACAAAAAAGTCTGATGCAGCAGGTTGGCAACTGCAGTGGCCTGGATTTCTACCCCAGGGATAATCCCAAAGGGGGTCAGTTTTTTGTCCAGAATCCCACCCTCGGCATTAAAACCAATCAGCACAATTTTGTCCCGGAAAAAGGCAGGGTCTACCTTCTTTTGCAGGACATCTTTTACCGACTCGGTAGGGAAGGGGCCGGCTGTTGAAAAATCCAGAAAGTTCAGATAAAGCAGGCTGGAAAACATGGGAGTATCGATACTGGAATGTCCTCTTTTCTCAAAAAATGAGGGTTTTTGCTCCCGTCTCCAGAAGGGTAACAACTGATCCAGAACCTGTATCCTGTCCTCATCCAGTATTTTTATGGCATCTGCCCCTGCAAACTCGGAATAAAGTCTTAGGGCCAGACTCTGATGAATAGCCGTATCTGAGGTTTTTGCCAAAGGAATTTTGCGCACTACCCCATCTGAGCCACTCAGATCAATGTTTACAAACCCATGATTTCTAGCCACCTCAGCAAAGGCAGGCAAGGCACGGTTTTCCTGAATTCTGACCTGGCCCAAGCTTATGTCATCCATGGAAGGCAGTTCAAATCCCCCCTCAGAATTTACATTCAGGGAAGTTCGGCGACTTAATTCTGATGCCAAAACCACATTTCCAGCCCGACTCAAAGCCTCGGAAAACTCCCGATCCGATACAGGATGATTCAAATCCGAATCAAAAAAACTCACATCAAAACCAATTACTCTTGCTCCGGCATCATGGATCGACTCCACAAGGGCTGCAAAATAATCGCGTTTCCAGGGCCATTTGCCGAACTGCTGAAGGCAGTCATCGGTAATCTGCACCATCACAACTTCATCAGATCTGGTTTTAACCCGGGGATGGGAAAACAGGGATGGAGCTGATTCCATGAACTGATTTCTTAGAACAAACCGGGCATCGTGGATGCGGGCTTCTATCGGTTCCAAAAACCCGTAAAAATTTAGAAATGCCACGATAAACAAAAGAATAATGGCACACAGGGTAGAGAACAGGGAAAACCTCTGCAAAAAGAGATTATCCAGTGCATTTGTCAGTCTTAGATAAACAAGCTTCATGGGGGCACAGTCTAACGCAAAAGATGGTATCATGCCAATCTTATGGGATTCATAGCCTGTGTTTGTTTTTTAGCATTTTGTGCCCTCTATATGGTTTTTTCTGACTTGCAGTGGCCCCTGCTGGTTGGAACAGGATTTTTTTTCTATCTCGAGAGAAAATACAGTCAAAAGGAAGAATCAGACTTGTTTTATCTTCCTGAAGTGGATGAAGAGATTCAGCTTCCAGCCATGATCATTGCCAGACCATCCCGTTTAGGTAGCCGACTGGTGTTTCCTTTAAAGGCTTCGGTTTGTGTTTATGATACCGAATCTCTGGAAATGAAGGAGTACAAGCTGCAATTTTCCCTGACCCCCAGAGAGGTTCTATTATTTGATATGGGTATGCTTGTCTGGTGTGAAACTGAGCTTTTATGCCTGGGATGGGATGGGGCGAAACGATGGTCGTTTCATCTTGGAAAAACAGGACTGACCCTGATGGTTAACCTGGATGACAGACTAATAGTGGCCACCACCGATCATGAACTTTTAATTTTTAGTGCCTCTGGTGAACTGTCCAGGCATCTGCTGAAAAGTGTTGCGATTCATCATCTTGATCAGAACAGATTTTGCCTGCAAAACGGACAGATGATTACAGTCTCAGACCAAATCCATTATGGTCCCATGGAGGACAGTGAAATTCTTGGCATGTCCAGAGTAGGCGAAGATTATTATTCCTGGTTACCCGACGGGAAGCTCCGGGTCTTAAAAGAAGAAAAATTCACAGAATATGATATCTGGAACCGGGAAACCTTTTCTCCCCGTCTGTTTCTGGGGGATCTTTTTTATGTGAACCAGAATCGAAAACTTTGTGTCATTACTTCACAAGGATCAAACCAGCCTCAAGAACTTGCTGATCTGAGTGAGGATCTGATTCTATGGCGTTTTCTTCCATCCTCTGTTTGGATGGTTCTGGAATCCCGTGGGTTTACCCGAATTATACAAGTCAGTTGCGATGATGAAGGAGTTTATAGGGTCCATGAATTTAAAGAGGCTGGTCTTTTAAAACCTCTTGGCATTCAGGATGGTGAATTCTGGTTTGGACTGGATGGGTACTATTACAACTGGAAAGTCAATGAAGCGGAACCCGTTCAAAGTGGCCTCTTGCAGGATTTGCGAGCCGTGTATTTTTTTGGGGATGTAAGAATCGAACATCGCTCCAATGGAGTATTCTGCCAGCCTGAAGGCAAAAGCATCGGCTCAAATCCCAGTCTTCTGGCCTGGGAGCTTCAATCCATCGGTCTGCTTCCATTGTCGCGGAATCAAAGCCAGTAAACCCAAACTGTTTTACCCAGATGTTCTATGGTTTCAACCCGGTAGCGCGAATCCTCGTCGCTAGCTAAATTCTTTTGAAAAATCATTAGATAACCTTGAGCCAATCCAATCTGATCCAGGTATTCACAGATCTGATTGAGTCCATCGTACAGAGTTTTTTCACCTCGGAATAGTTTGATTTCCGAGACAAATTTTTCCCCAGAAAATTGCACCAGAATATCCAGGCGTTTTCGTCCCAAAGCGTATTCTCGATGGATTGTGCCCCCACCATTGACAAGTCTTTGAAGCCAGGCCATAAACAGGGTGTGAGGGGTAATTTCTAAATCGTAAAATTCCTTATGACCGTGTTCACGCCAGAATTCCACAAATTTATCCATAAGTTTTTGATAGTTTAATGTTCCGTTAGGGTTTTTATACCATTCCGGTTCTTCTGTGAAACTCTGCTGAATGGTGTAGGTCATTTCTCTAGGCAGGATTTCTTTGTAGAGAGGATTGGCAATCTGTAAGGTTTTGGAATCCGGATGCAAAAGCCCTAAATCTTTGGCATATTCAATATCCTCTGCCGGAAAGTGAAAGGATTCATCACCTTTAAGCATTGGAATCACGATCTGACGAATTCTTGGGTCTTCCAGCCTGTAATACAGCTGATCAATATGGGTGGCCCGTGAAAGAATCAAGCCTTCCTTGGCTTGGTGCAAATGGATTTCATTGAGAACTGGTTCATTGG
>JACFNL010000146.1 GCA_019454875.1 Candidatus Cloacimonadota bacterium
TGCGGGGTGATCAATCTTCCCTTGAGTCATCCGGCTGAGTGGCTTGAGGGGGGGTATATGGTCGGGGGGATGCACACTCCTCAACTCAATGAACTCAGTCCCCATCCAGTTGTACAGGAACTGTTAAGGGGGGAGTTTTGTGATTATGTCATTGATGTGATGTCCTACTGGTATCAGGATATGCGTGAGTTTGTGGCCCGGGTTCATGCGATGGAAACCCGCCGTACGGATTTTGTTCTGCGGTTAAGGCAGGAAATACCTGTGGATGTTCTGTTTGTTACCTGGGTTGGAATTGATCGCATTTGCCATGCCTTTATGGACCAGCAGGAGTTTCTTGTCGGGGATTATGCCGACTGGAAATACCAGGGACTCGTACTTGACATGTACAAACACCTTGATACACAGCTTGGCAGGGTAATGGAGGCTTGTGGCAGCACTCCCTTATATATGGTTTTGTCCGATCATGGGTTTGGAGACCTGAAAAAGGATGTGTACCTCAACAACTATCTACATGAAAGGGGATGGTTAAAATTCAAAGCTCATGAGTTATCCCGTTCTGTTTTGACTCACCCTAACTGGAATTATGGCCCCTTATTGTCCATGTTTTTAAAGGCCATGATGCATCTGCCCCCAGTGCAGAGAAAACTAGCCTGGCAACAAAAACATATGGAAGCGGTGGACTGGGCCAGAACAGTTGCATTTTCTACAGGGTTGTTTGGGAATGTGTTTTTGAATCGCTGTGAGAGATTTCCTGAAGGTTTTCTTGATAAAAATAGTGATGAGTATGAGACTTTAAGAAGATCGATCATGGATGATCTGATGCTACTTTGTGACGGAAAACAGCGCATAGTGGATGAAATTTATCTGGCCGAAGAAATTTATTTTGGCCCTTATGTACAAAAGGCCCCCGATCTGATCCTTAAAATGTGTGATTACAGTTATATCACCAGGGGAGGATTTGAATTTCGCTCCAATCAGATCTTTGATACCCCAGCGATCAATCATTCCGGGAACCACCGTATGCTAGGGATTTTTATTTTAAGCGGTCCTATGATTGGTGCCTTCCCTCAATCTGAAATTGAGTCCAGGCTAGGAAGGGTTGTAAATCTGATGGATTTGGTGCCGACCATGATGGCATACCTCAATACCCCGATTCCATTAGACATGGATGGAACGGTTCTTGATTTTTTATTTGCCCAGCCCATCAATCCGCGATTTTTAAAATTGAATATTTACCGAGGTCATGACAGCGTGGCAACCGAAGTTTCCGAGGAAGTTAAACAGAGATTAAGTTCCCTTGGTTATCTGAGCTAGAAGCTTCAGAAAAGTTTCGATTTCGTTGGGACTGGTGCTCCAGGAACACAGAAGCCTCACTTCGTTGGTTAAGTTATTCCACTCATAAAAATCACAGTGTTTTGCCAGTTCAGTCTGAATCTTGGGAGGCAGACAGACAAACACACAGTTACTGTCTACAGACCGTGTGGGTATATAACCCAGATTTAAAAGTCCATCCTTTAAAAGGGATGCCATCTTGTTTGCGTGCCGGGCAAGATCTAGATATCTGTCCTGGTACATGAGGGAGAGAATCTGGGCACTTACAAGTCTTTGTTTGGAATTGAGCTGCAACAGTTGTTTCTGAGAATACTGCATCCGTTCAAAACTATCTTTGACAAAGTTGATCAAAAGTTCTCCTAGTGCCCCTCCGTTTTTCATAAATCCGAAGGATAGGACACTGATGCCTAACGAAGGCAGGCTTTGTAGCCAGTCCTTTTTAAGTTTACAAATGGCGTTGGCAATTCTGGCCCCATCCATGTGTAGCAGAAGATTATATTTCTGGCAGAGTCTGGAGATGGATTTTATCTCTTCTTCACTGTAGATGGTCCCGTACTCGGTAGGCTGAGACAGGCTGAGAATACGAGGTCTGACCCGGTGAACATCCATAGAGGTACAAGCAGCCATCTCAAGTGCCGAAAGACTGATTTTTCCGTCAGTTTCTGGAAGCAGTATCAGTTTGTTACCCCCCAATCTTTCCATGGATCCACACTCATCCACATGCAGGTGTGACACTTCGGAACATAAAACGGCCTCATGGGGCATAAGAAGGGAGCTAATACCAAGCACATTGGCAGCAGTTCCGTTGCTGACCAGATGGATTTTTAACTCATCACACAAAAACAGGGCCTTTATCTCTGCTTCCAGTTTGAGACTGTAGCTGTCTTTTCCGTAGGCAGCACCAGAATATGATGAGGACTCTACAATTGAGTCTGTGACAAATTGGGGACAACCGGACCAATTATCTGAAGCAAGCTGTATTTTTTGCATGAACCTGATTTACCTGTTATCAACTTATGATTCTAGTTTTGCCGACACTAGTGGATATCATGCCAGAAACAAGTTTATCAAGAATCACTTTGTTGCGTTT
This sequence comes from Candidatus Cloacimonadota bacterium, assembly GCA_019454875.1. GTDB lineage: Bacteria > Muiribacteriota > UBA6191 > UBA6191 > UBA6191 > UBA6191. The sequence goes on from JACFNL010000146.1 coordinate 2,423, forward strand.
GCCTGTGGCAGTAGTTGCGATATCAGTACTTCTGGTATCGGGAGTGTTTAACAATCAGGCCGCTTTGAGTGAGAGACCATCCTTGAGTCGTGCATCTTCTGCCAATGGGATTGTACACAGGCATCTGTCCTATTCCAAGTCTGGAAGAACTGTGCATCTTGAAGTGATTGGAACGGGGGGTCTTGAAGTTACGCCCTGGATGTCCGAGATAAAAAAAGAGCTTAGAATGGGAGCATCTCAGGTTGATTTACGCGTGTTTGATTCGGCAGACTGGGAATATCAAGGTCTTTTAAGGGTTGCAAAAAATCCTTCGGGACCGGGCTGGACTATGCTGGATAATGAAATCTATTGCCAGATAGAACGGCATGCACTTCATTTTTGAGTTTTTCAAAAGTTTCTGCCTGTTGTTTTTGTACGCATATTGCATTCAGGCTCTTCTCACCATTTTTCTGGTTCGTCGTGGCAAACAGAAACGCAGGCCATTAGCAGATATCAGCAATCCTTGTACTTCCAGCTATTTGCTTGTTCAGGTGCCACTATATAACGAGGCTCAATGTATTGCAGGTCTTATGCCAAGTCTTGCGGGTTTGAATTGGGCAGAAGACAGGATCTGTATTCAGATTCTGGATGACTCCGATGATGAAACCACTATGTTAGTTCGGAATTGGCTGGAGGAACACCCAAATGCCAGTACCAGATTTATGCATGTCACGAGAAATGAGAGGACAGGGTTTAAGGCCGGTGCATTGAGTGAGGGCTTAAAACTTTACAATAGAGCTGAATACTGTCTGATTCTGGATGCAGACTTTTGGCCTGAACCTGAGTTTGCCATAAAACTGGCAGCCCATTTATACAGGTATCCTGAGCTAAGTATGGTACAGGCCAGATGGATTCACAGAAATGAAGATCAATCATGGCTTACAAAACTTCAAGCAGTGGCAATTGATACACATTTTGCATATGAGCAGCCTATGCGGGCCTGGAACGGGCATATGATGAATTTTAACGGGACTGCTGGAATGTGGAGAGTCCGATGTATAGAGGAGTCTGGGGGCTGGTCATTTGCTACTTTGACAGAAGATCTTGAATTGTCCTATCGTGCTCAACTGTCAGGAAAAGTTTGTGATTATGTAAAAGAGGTAACTTGTAGCTCAGAACTACCACAAACCTATGGGGCACTACGAAACCAGCAGTTTCGCTGGGCCAAGGGTTCACTTCAGACAGCTAGACTGTTTTTGCCAAGATTATTTAGCCAGGGAACACTAAATTTTATGACAAGATTACAGGGGGTAATGCATTTATTACATTATCTGACCCAGCCTGTTCTTGGACTGTATTTGTTGCTCTTGCTTTATTTTCCAGACCGAACGAGTGTTTTGCCTGAGTTTTTCTTTTTGTTTCTGGCTCCCTGCATATTATATTTGTTTTCGGCTCACAGCCTGGGCAAACCGCTATTGCCTGTTGTGTTAAAATTCCCTGGATTATTTATGCTTGGGATGAGTTTAACAGTTCCATTAGTGAGAGCTGCCTGGGAGGCCCTCATTGGACAGCCCTCGGCATTTGTAAGAACTCCCAAGGCAGGGGGCTCATTGATTCCAGTTTCAGAATTACCTGTTGATCGGGTATGGCAGCTCGTGGAAGCAGGATTTTGGGGAATTGTGGTGTTTGGTCTGGTTGATTTTTTGAGGTATTAGATGTCAGTAAAGTACAAAATTTTTTATCTGGATGATGAAAAAGCTAATACCTACTTTTTTCGCAAACGATTTTTGGCTCAGTACGATGTCACAGTTTTTCAGAAAACAGAAGATTTTTTTGGCAGTCTAAGAGAGCTCACCCCGGATTTGATTGTTCTGGATCTCATGATGCCTCAGATGACCGGTTTTGATGTTCTAAATATCTTAAGAGCCACGGAACGATTTCGTTTTATTCCTGTAATGGTTTTGACTGCTATGGACAAATCCCAGAGTCTTACCAACTGCTTTGAGCTTGGGGCAGACGATTTTATGGTGAAACCCGCCGACTTCACAGAGCTGTCTGTCAGGATGGAATCTTTGATTCATCGTTTTTACAAGGGCAGAGACTATATTCAAAAACGCCGTATTGACTCTATGAAACGGATGATTAGCGGATTTAATCATGAGTTTAATAATCATCTCACAATCCTGCAAAGCGGAATTGAAATGTTAGGTATGTCTCTTACTGAGGAAAAATCTCAGAATCGCATTGAAATGCTTAAGGGTACAATTCGACGATCTGCTGACCTCTTAAAAGTTTTGACTAGCTTATATGTCCCCAGAAATGACAATGAAGAACGGCCCGAGTTAAGGGAGATGTTTCAGGCCCTAGACGATATGATCCAACAGGAGTTTGGTAATAAAGGTTGTTTTATTAAAACCAGTTTCTGTGAGGTGCCTTTGGGGATGTATGCGGCTATTGGTACTTCAGGGATGAGCCAGATTCTAAGTGTACTTCTACAAAATTGTCTGGATTCCTTTTTGGGAATATATGGGCGCACACCGCAGGTAACAATATCTTCTGAGTACCTTGAAGATTCAGTAAAAATCACCATAAATGACAATGGTTCCGGCATTCCCCAGACACATTTACTCAAAATTTTTGATCTCTTTTTTACTACCAAGGGTTCCCTTGGTGGGCAGATTGTGGGTAACAAACGCACTGAAAGAGGTTTGGGGCTTTGTATTGTGGAAGGACTGCTAAGAGATTGTGGGGGAAGAATTCATGTAGAGTCGGTGGAAGGAGCAGGTACGGCGGTAACACTGCATATTCCAGTAGGCCGTTCCTCCGCGCTTTTTTTGGAGGGCGAGATTTCTGTTGCAGAGGAAGGCCGCTCCTACAACGAACCTTTGGATATTGTCCTATTGCATGACCAGCCAATGGACAGCCTGGCATTGATAAGATTTTTGGAATTACAGGGACAGGAAGTTAAGGTTGTTAACAAGGTGGAGAATCTAAAAGAGCACAATCACTGTAATGTGCTTATTTTAAATCATTCAAATATGGAACAAAACCGGTCTGCGATTCAGTACATGCGCGAGGAATTATTAAATCCCTGTGAGGTTGTGTTGCTTCTGCCTCCGAAGAATGGGAGCCAGTCTGAAACCGAAATACCTAAGGACTGCAAGGTAATGCAAAAGCCCCTAAATTTCTCCACTCTCTCCCAATTTCTGAATCGAATTCGCTATTCTCCGATATTCAGCAGATATTAGTTCCGCACTGCGGATTAGAATATCTGGAGAATCTGGTGATTTATGACTCTCCTCGGTCACAAATCTTCTGAAATTTCTGGCACCGGGTTCCTTATGAAACAGCCCTAAGACATGTCTTAGAATCTGATGCTGCCTTTGTCCACAGCCAATGAGCTTAAGACAGATTTCCTGCAGATGGGGAAGGACATCTAACCTTGAAGAAAATGGGTCGGTCTGGTTAAAGATGACAGAATCCACCTTTGCAAACAGCCAGGGGTCATCCTGGGCGGCTCGCCCGATCATGACACCATCCACAATTTTTAATTCATCAAGAGCATCATTAAGGCTTTTAATTTCCCCATTGGTTTCAATAAACAGGTGTGGAAAGGCTTTTTTTAATCTGTGTACTACATCACGGCGCAAGGGAGGGACTTTTCTGTTTTCGGCAGGGCTCAAGCCTTTAAGCCAGGCCTTTCTGGCATGAACAATAAAGTGTCTGACCCCGGCATCAGAAAGAATTTTGACAAAGTTATGCAGATGTTCTTCGGAGTCGTATTCGTCCACACCGATACGATGTTTGACGCTGATGGGTAGTGACACGGAGTTTTGCATGGCAACCAGACATTCGGCAACAAGCTCTGGTT
>JACFNL010000147.1 GCA_019454875.1 Candidatus Cloacimonadota bacterium
AGCCGTGGCCTTCTGGCTCAAAAGCTTTAAAAACTGCTCGCTGGCCTTTGGCAGTGCCTCAGACACTCCATTTTGCGAAAATAACAAGATTCCGTTAAACAGCCCTTCCAATTGCTGGTAGGACTGGGTTACGGCTAAAAACTCACTTGTGGTGATCTGAGAAGATACCTTCCCGCTTGTTTCATTTAACGCCGTTGGGCGGGATAATCCATCATAGTCAGGGCTTGTTTCTGCTTTGGCAAGGGTGCAGATGACAAAGAGGGCTAAGAGCAGTTTGATCATGAAGGCAGAATCCTTTAGCTAATTTTCAGGGCCTGATGATGATTTGAACTAATACAAAAATCATGTTATCAGATGTGTTTTTCCAACACCACTGCGATATACCTGATGAAAAATATATAGACCAATCAGGGTATCCGGCACCAGAAAGGCCAAGTTATATTGTAGGGAGAATAGTAAAGCCACATCCCAGGACTTGCCTTGAGAGAAATACAATACCCCGGACAATACATAAAAAAACAGCCTGAGAACCTGGGCCAACAATACTCCTGATCTGGGATACTTAGGAAAAAATCCTGCTACTGCCAAAGCCATGCCTGAGAAGATATAATCGCAGAAAAATGGACCAATCCCTACTACCGTACCGCTCATCAAAAAATTGACAAGTCCGTAATTCAGTCCCGCCAAAGCCCCAATCTTCGGTCCCCAGCGCAGGGCAGCAAAACAAATCGGAATACTACCACCTAATGTGACAGAGCCTCCTAAGGGAGCACGAAACAAGACAATATTGGATAGAACGGCGGCCAGGGCTACCAATACGGCTGCCTCCACATAAGGCCTAATCTGAGTTACGCGGTTCTGTGACATAAAAAAATCCCTGTACAGGAAAAACCTGCACAGGGATTAATACCATAAACCTGAGTCTAAGAACTAGAAGTCATTCTCAGGAACATCTGTGGCACTGAGGTTATAACGCCCCTGCCTGTCGATTTCCAGAAGCTTCAGGTTAATAAAATCGCCTTCGGCAAGGATGTCAGAAGCTGCTTTTAAGCGTTCTTTCTTAGAGATTTTAGAGACATGCACCAGACCTTCGCGGCCAGGCATAAACTCACAAAACGCTCCGTAGGACTCAACTCGCTTCACCTTGCTGTTGTAATAGATTTTACCAACTTCAGGTTCAGTCACAATTGCCTTTAAAGCTGCCAGAGCATTTTCACCAGAAGGACCGTCTGCACTTAGCACCTTGACGATTCCACGGTTTCCATCCTCGGTCACTTCAATCTTAACCCCATGTTCCTCGGACAATCTGCGAATTACCTTGCCACCTGGCCCAATAACCTCGCCAATTTTCTCTTTAGGAATATCCAGAATCAAAATTCTTGGAGCAAAAGGATTAATTTCCACTCGGGGAGTTTTAATTGCCTCATCCATTTTAGCCAGAATGTGCATACGGCTCTTTTTGGCCTCAGCCAGTGCCGTGCGCATAATCTCAATGGAAATTCCTTCCACCTTGATGTCCATCTGCAAAGCAGTAATGCCTTCCAGAGTCCCGGCTACTTTAAAGTCCATATCACCATAATGGTCTTCTGCACCCTGAATATCAGTCAGCACGGAAAATCTGTCTTCCAGTAAAAAGAGGCCCATAGCCACACCAGCAACAGGAGCCTTGATAGGAACCCCGCCTGCCATCATTGCCATGGCACAGGAACAGACCGTGGCCATAGACGAAGAACCATTGGACTCCAGAATCTCAGATACAAGTCTCATTGTATAAGGAAACTCCTGCTGAGTAGGCAATACAGCCCTTAGAGCCTTGCTAGCCAATTCTCCGTGTCCAATCTCCCGTCTGCCAGTAAAACCAAATCTACCGGCTTCGCCCACTGAAAAAGGAGGGAAATTATAATGCAAAAGGAATCTGTCCTTAACGGTTTCATCCAATCCATCAATAAACTGCTCATCGTCTCCGCCACCCAGTGTCAGAATGGCCAGAGCCTGAGTTTCTCCACGAGTGAATAAAGAGCTGCCATGAACCCTCTTGATAACATCAACCTCGGCCTGGATTGGGCGGATTTCATCTACCCTTCGTTTATCAATACGAGCCTTTTCATCCACAATCATGCGGCGAATGACATCATATTCGATATCGTGCAGGTATTCTTTGCATTTAGCCATAAGGCCAGGTTCGGCCTCATAACGGGCCGCCATTTCCGCATGAATCTGAGCCTTCAGCTCGGAAGCCTTGCCTTCTCTTTCCAGTTTGGTTGGCAAGTCAAAAGATGCACGAAAGGCACTGGCATATTTTCCAGACAATTCGCTCATCAAAGCCTTGTCAATCTCAGGGGCTGTGTAAGCAATCTTGGGTTTACCAGCCTTAGCCCTCAACTCATCGATCAAATCACAGACCTTCACAATATGGGAGTGAGCTAGAGCCAAAGCATCCAGATACTGTTCTTCGGTTAAAACTGATGCTTCCGACTCCACCATCGTAATGGCCTTGCGAGTCCCGGCAACCACCAGATCCAGTTTAGAAACTTTCTGTTCCTCTACTGTCGGGTTGATCACTAAAGAACCATCAATCATTCCGATACGAACAGCTCCTACCGGACCCAAAAAGGGAGATTCAGAAATGCTCAGAGCGGCAGAAGTACCAATGATGGCCATCACATCAGGTGAATTCACCTGATCATATGCCAGAGCCTGAACTATAATTTGAGTTTCGTTACGATATTTATCAGGAAACAGGGGGCGAATGGGACGGTCAATCAATCGAGATACCAGGGTCTCTTTTGTTGTTGGTCTAGCCTCTCGTTTAAAAAAGCCTCCGGGAATCTTGCCCGCTGCATACATCTTTTCTCTGTAATCTACCGTAAGAGGGAAAAAGTCCAGCCCGGCCTTTGGATCCCTGGCTGTACAGGCTGTTGCCAGAACAACCGTATCTCCACTCTCAACTACCACAGCTCCACCAGCCTGTCTGGCCAGTTTCCCGGTGGATAGCTTCAATTTCAGATCGTCTCTTTGTACAATAATTTCTTGAAACACTGATATGCCTTACTTTCTTAATTCAAGTTTCTTTAACAGATCCGCATGACCCTGTGGATTAATTCCCTTCAGATAACGCAAGAGGGAACGCCGCTTTCCAACCATGGTCAACAGCCCTCGACGGGAGTGGTGATCTTTTTTGTGAGTCTTAAAGTGCTCGGTCAAAGCCTTGATCTTGTGAGTCAAGAGGGCAATCTGCACTTCCGCAGAGCCAGTATCTTTTTCATGTGTTCGATAAGCACTGATTACCTGTGCTTTTTCTTCCATCGCAGTTGTCATTTCAAAATTCTCCTTAACATAGTATTGGGGCCATTCTAAACCAGAATTCCTCAGGAAGCAAAAAATGTTGTAATACATGGCCTGTTCTGTACCGATACCTAGGGAAACAAAAACAAACAAACTATGTCAAAACCATACATTTTTCATCATAGACAACATAAACTGGAGCTTAAGTTCAGAGTAAGCCACACAGGTTTTGAGTGTCCCTTTCGCGCCCCGGTAGTTCTTATTCACACTCACAAGGGTGAATCGGACTTTACTCGAAGCCCCTACTGGATGCAGTGTCCCAGACTTATCAAAGAAATTCACCAGATTGAAAGCTCAGGATGGATCAGGATTCTTGAAGATTGGATCAATGGACCAGCCAAGAGACTCTGGGACAAATTTATTATCAGAGTCCCAAAACTTCTGAAGTCCTGTCTTGATGCTGATTATGCAAAGTCTCTTGAACAGGAAAACAGGTTAAATATCGGAGGAGTTGTCAACCCTTACAGCATTAAATGCCTGCACGCCCATCACAGTTTCTGGCTGGTTCATAAGGAAGGTCTGGTAGGACAGTTTGTGGATGGGCTTTTACTTTTGCGAGCCAGAAAAAAATCCTTGTCCGATTACTGGTGTCAAAATAGCAATGAACTTGAGTGTGGTTCTGGAGGATCTATATGATTAAAGGTTTATATACATCGGCAATGGGGATGCTGATTCAGGAAGCTGAACAGAATGTCACCACCAACAACCTGGCCAATGTGAATACAACTGGCTACAAAAAAGACAGAATTACCTTTGAAGAATTCCCAACCATGCTGGAGCTTCGCTTAAATGATACCAAACTTGCCCCGGGCCAGAAGTTTTATATGCCCCCTGAGATTGGCAAACTGGGTACAGGGGTGATCCTCGATCAGATAACCACCAATCATGAGGCAGGAAGTCTAAGGGAAACCTTCAACTCAACTGATTTAGCCCTGGACAACAAAGCCTACTTTGCCGTGCAGACACCGGATGGAATCCGTTATACCAAGGACGGACAGTTTCGGGTTACCCAGGATGGATTTCTCGTCACCAGACAGGGATATCGCGTGCTTGGAACCCAGGAAAGACCACAGCACCTTCAATCCATGATTGATTCTGAGGGCAATCTTGCTAACAATCTGGCCCCAGTTGTAATTGAGGATGATAACTCCTTAACCATTGATGAGGACGGACGGGTTTTTAACAACAATGTGGATTCTGGCCAAGCCGTACTCAAAGTAGCTTTCAGAAACACCAACCATTTAGATAAAGAAGGCGGCAATTATTACAGACTTACAGATGGGGCCGCCCTATATGACGGAAATTCCGTCATGAAACAGGGTTTTTTAGAAAACTCCAATGTCAATGTAGTTCAGGAAATGGTGAACATGATCCGCCTTTCCAGAGCCTATGAAGCCAATTCAAAAATATTAACCGGAATTGACGAAAGAATCGGCCAGGCCGCCCGTGAAGTCGGCGCAGTCCGTGGCTAACATATTGTTTAATTAAGGAGAACCCACTTATGATGCGATCCCTCTACATCTCAGCCACAGGAATGCAGGCCCAGGACAAGCACATTTCCACCATCACCCAGAACCTTGCCAATGTGAACACCAATGGCTACAAAAAACGCGTGGCCAATTTTGAGGATCTTTTATATCAGAACATCCGTGAACCGGGAACAGAACTTCAGGACGGCATTGTTACTCCAACCGGCATCCAGATGGGTAACGGGGTACGAGTCACAGGTATTTCCAAAGTTTTCACCCAGGGAAACGGTTTTCAGATCACGGACAACCCCTTCGATTTAGCCATTGAAGGCGAAGGCTTTTTTCAGGTGCAGCTTCCCGGTGGTGGTATCGGTTATACCAGAGATGGTTCCTTTCGGCCTGATGCCAATGGACAGATTGTAAACGCCTCCGGCCTAATCCTTGATCCACCAATTGTAATTCCACCAGATGCCAAAAATGTGACCATAGGTACCAATGGTGTGGTTTCCGTAACCCAGGGTGGAGAACAGCAGGCAGCCCAGATTGGACAGATTCAGCTCGCCCGCTTTGTAAACCCTGGTGGATTAAACAATCAGGGCCGTAACATCTTTACCGAAACCATTGCTTCCGGTGCTCCCCTTCTCGGATTCCCTGGACAGGCTGAATACGGAACCATCGCCCAAGGCACACTGGAGAATTCCAATGTGGCCATTGTCGATGAAATGGTAAACCTCATCATTGCCCAAAGAGCCTATGAATCCAACTCCAAAGGCATTACCACAGCCGACACGATGCTGCAAACCGCAGTTGGTCTGAAACGCTAAAATTTTTCCTTGAACCAGCCCGGCAATTAGCTGGGCTGGTTTTTTAACTCCCCTACTTGACAGTCCCGATTCACTCAATAGACTTGAATATGTGAAAATCTGGTTTTCAAAGGAACTGTCATGAAAATTGTGTTATCCCTTTTGTTGCTATTGTTTTTGAGTACCTCATTACATAGCGAAACAGTTCTTATGCAGGGAACTCTTAGTCACTGTCAAAAAGGCGAAACAGGAGCCAGTCTTGTTTTACACTTATGAATTCCAGTCAGCCCCGGAGCAAACTAAACTTCAGCAGGCATTGGCCAGACTGTATCGTCAGAATGGAGCTTTACAGGTCCATATTTCGCAGGAAGAAATTTCAAAGCATCCACATCTGCACTGTCTGGTTGAAAGCAATCCGTTCTCACTGGCTTTCCCAGCCTTAAACCCGTTAAAAATCAAAACTAAGGTCGATCCTGAAACTCTTAAAATCTCGTTTAACCAGTGGCTTGAAGAACCTTCGTTATCAAGCGAATCCAGGAATCTGGTTTTTGAGACTCCAGAGTATTTTATTCAGACACATGCTTCTGAGGCTTCCTTGGTGCCTCTATCTGAACCGCTATCCCTAAGAGCTGACCCTTCTGCCTAT
>JACFNL010000148.1 GCA_019454875.1 Candidatus Cloacimonadota bacterium
CAATAAAAGGATAGGCACCCTTGCTGGCATTGGTTCCGCCAACAATACGGGAACCTTCCTGATACAACTGCTGAAACAGGGAATTCTGATTAGCGGACAATTCGACACTGCAATTTAACACTACGGCACTTACGGCCAGACGAAGGGCATTCTTCAACATTTTTTTGCTCCATAGTCACAATTATTTGAACCCACGGCTTATATACGCCAGATTGTTTAAATTGGTTGCATGATTTTGTACTTTTTTTTGTTTTTCTTTGGTTCCGTAATTATTTATGGTATTCTCACGGCTCTGGTTCGGGCCGTAGCGCAGCCTGGTAGCGCACACGTCTGGGGGGCGTGGGGTCGCTGGTTCAAATCCAGTCGGCCCGACCAGTTCTTACGACAATCTTGTCAAACAGGCCTTAAGGCTTTTTAGTAGGAAACCAGTGCAGAGTCTTCAGTCCTTGAAAATCCACGAGATTTATTGTTCCGTTCAGGGAGAATCTTCATTTGCAGGTCTACCCTGCATTTTTGTCCGTACCACGGGTTGCAAGCTACGGTGTGTCTGGTGTGATACAAAACATGCCTATCATGAAGGTGACATTCTTTCGTTTTCCCAGATCCGTGAAGCAATGGATAAGTGGCCCTATAAGCTGGTGGAATTTACCGGTGGAGAGCCTTTGGAGCAGCCACAGATTGCGGAATTGATGCAAAGTCTTCTGGATGATGGTTATACAGTTCTTGTGGAAACTGGTGGTCATGTGGACATCGGGTTTGTGCCAGCGGGGGTTCATAGAATTGTGGATATGAAGGCACCGGGCTCCAGAATGCAGAAAAAAAATCACTATGCAAACCTGAATCTTTTGGGATTTCAGGATGAGGTCAAGTTTGTCCTGGCCAATCGGGAAGATTATGACTGGTCCGTTGCCCTGATTCGGGAGTATGCACTTGAGATAAGAACCAACATTCTGATATCTACAGTTTTTGGAGCACAGAGTCCATCTGAGGTAGTAGAATGGATGTTAAAAGACGGTCTTAAGGCCCGTTTTCAATTGCAGATGCACAAATACATCTGGGATCCATCCACAAGGGCAGTATGAATATTTATCTGATTGCAAGGCGACAGTTTGATGCGGCCCGTTTTGGTGTACCCTTTGTCCAAAAGGAGAGGGAGTGCTGGCACGGACACAGATTTATGTATCAGATCGTGACTTCGGAAGAGGCTGATATCACGACATCGTTCTCTCGTTGTGATGAAATTGAGAGACTTTGTGAACTGCCTGAAGCCAACTCGGATTCTGAACTTCTTAACAGGATTGGCCATGGGCTGCAACGGGTAGTCTGGTCAGAACTTTCATCGGCAAGGGGTCTGAGGCGGGTCCGTGTTTTGGGAGATGAGTTGATGGGCTACTTTAGCGAGATTCATGCTGCCCATTTTTTACCTAATGTATGGGAAGGTCATCAGTGTGCCCGTTTGCATGGGCATAATTTTGGTATTGAGGTTGTGCAAAGAGACAAATCTTCTCTGGCCCACCTTGAGGCCAGTGAGTTTATAAAATCACTTTTACATAAAAAACTATTAAATGACATTAAAGGTCTGGTGAATCCGACATCGGAGAATCTGGCCTGTTATCTACTTGAAATCATGGAGTCTAGTTGGCCGACACTTCTGGCGGTTAAGGTTATGGAGACTAGACAGGCGGGCTGTATTGCCTATTTAGGTTATAAACAGCTACAGGTTTATCGTGATTTTAGCTTTGAAAGTGCCACAGTGGATAATGGAGATCTGGTTTTAGGTCATTCCTACCGCATGCGTGTTCATCTACGCTTGCCCTTACACGATCCCTTAGGCTGGACTATGGATTATGCTGAGATAAAGCGCATGGTGCAGCCCCTGATTGACAGCCTGGATCACAGGGATTTGCAGCTAGTCAGCCTTCCCGACCAGGAGCTTATGGATTTAAGTTCTGTGTCTGCTCTGGCTGCTCAGTCCTATCTTTGGCTTCGTGAAAGAATGGGCGATGGACTTTGTATGGTTGAGGTTTTTGCTTCTGATGAAGAAGGGGCCCTGGTGATGGCATCGGATCAGGAACTTGGCTCAGGATTATGGCTTTGTTAGATAAGGCACTGGTAGTTTTTTCAGGCGGCCAGGATTCGACAACCTGTTTACATTGGGCCTTAAAGCAGTTTAAGGAAATCCGGGCCTTAAGTTTTGATTACAATCAAAGACATAAGATCGAGCTTGAGGCAGCCAGGACAATTTGCCAGAATTTGAAAATACCCCACCATATTTTAGACTTTTCCCTGTTTTCCCAGATTGGGGGTAATGCCCTGACGGATACCATGCCCATTGAAGGCACACAAAAATCCCTTCCCAATACCTTTGTACCTGGACGAAATCTAATGTTCTTAACAGCGGCTGCGGCTTATGCCTATTCCTATGGAATAAACCATCTGGTGACCGGAGTATGTCAGACGGATTTTTCTGGTTATCCTGACTGTCGTGATGACACTATCAAGGCTTTGCAGGTTGCCATCAATCTTGGCATGGATTCTCAATTTGTGATTCATACTCCTCTTATGTGGCTTAACAAGGCTGAATCTGTGAAACTGGCATTGGAAGTTGGGGCTATGGACTCCCTGGCCTATTCACATACCTGTTATGAGGGTGTGTTCCCTCCCTGTGGGGTTTGCCCGGCCTGTATATTAAGAAGTAAGGGGTTTTCTGAAGCAGGTATTTTGGATCCCCTGCAAAAAAGGGTGAGTCTTTGTGTCTGAACAAGAAGATTTTGTTAAACTTTGTCATAAATTTCAGGACTGGGTAGATGAATCCGGCTTTAGTCTGGGAGATTCAATTTCTATTCCTTATGGCCGACAGTGGGTTTTAGGTTTTGCTTCCGAGAAGTTAAAACTATGCCTGTATCATGGGAAAAAAGGGCTCAGTTTACAGATTCAGGGCAAAGAATCCCCCTGGAAGCAGGAAATTTCTGAAGAAATCGAGCTTGTTTTTTCTGGTTTGTCCCAGAAAGCTTCAGCTTTAGCTCCCACTGCTTCCGTGGAGGTAAATCCCGATTCTTCCCTTTTGCCATCCGGTAGCAAAGTTCCGGCATCCGGCAGTGATGAAACGGGTAAAGGAGACTGGTTTGGGCCGATTGTCTGCGCCTCTGTCTATTCCGATCCTTTACGGGATCAGGAACTTTTAAAAATTGGTGTCAAAGACAGTAAGGCATTAACCGACAAGCAGATTCCCGCATTAGCCCAGAAGATCCGCAATCTGGATCGGGATGGGTATCAGGTTCTGATGCTAATTCCTGCCAAATACAATGATTTGTATGCCCGATTTAATTCTCAGGGTAAAAATCTGAATCATCTTCTGGCCTGGATGCATGCCACCGTGATTCGCAATCTGCACCAGAAAAAAAATCTGATTCAGATAGCCTATGTGGATCAGTTTGCCAAAGAAGATAGAATTTCACCCTTGCTTAAGGATCTATCTCAAATCGAAGTTTTGCAAAGACCTGGTGGTGAGTCGAATCTTGCCGTTGCAGCAGCATCTATTCTTGCCCGAAGTGAACTGATTCGCTGGCATGAAAAGGTGGCTTTGGAGCTAGGTTATGAAATCCCATACGGTGCTGGTGGCAAAACTCTGGCTGTTGCCAGAAAAATTTTAGCCCAGTTTGGTGAACCGGGCCTCAAAGATTTTTTGAAGATGCATTTTAAAACCACAGCCGAACTTCTGGGAGAGGGGGCTTGTTAGGCTGGATTGTCATCGGTTTTATGGTTTCTCTGGTGATGGGATGGACCGGAGCCGGAGGAGGTATGGTCTCCTTAAGCCTCTTTCTGATTTTTTTTGATTTTTCGATTCAGAAAAGCACGGTTTTATCACTCTTGGCCATTGCTACAAGTACAAGTTTACATTGGGTTCTATTTCGCAAACAGGCGGCTTACAGGCTCGGCCTGGGACTAGTATTTTTTTCAATCTTTGGAAGTTATGCCGGTGTCTGGCTCAAGGCAAATCTATCAGCCATAGTACAGCAGGGAACAATTTTTGCTGTCCTCATTTTCAGCGCATATCTGTTCTGGATAAAAGAATCAAATAACTCAGCCAATCAAGCCGTACCCGTAATTTCAAGATTCAAGATTCTTGCCTGCGGCCTGGCCCTTGGCATGTTTTCCACTTTCACCGGATTTAGCGGAGGAATCATTTTGATGCCCTTGTTTCTAGGCCTTGGCCTTCATATAAACAGTGCCCTTGCCACTTCTCACTTCACAGCCTGTCTGGCATCCTTGGCATCCCTTCTGATTCAGGCCGAGGTCTGGACAGATTACAGGCATTTTTCAGTTATCAGCCCCCTTATCATCGGTGCCTTGTTTGGAGTATTGTTTCTTCAGTCCTTAAAGAGACTCATCCATCCCAAACAGTATTCCCGCTTGCGTCGCATTTTATTCACTATTGTGGTTCTGACAGCTGCCACATCCATTCTGGGTAATGGGTAACATGGGACATCGTTCACATACATCTCCTACTGTTTGGGTTCATTACATTTTGAGGCGACTGCATATACCGCCGCATTATTTTCTGGTGTTTCTGGCCATGTTGGTGGGCTGGCTGACAGCTTGGGCAGCTTATATTTTTCAAGTTAGTATTTATTGGTTACAGGAAATGGTTCTAAGGTCGTTGGCAAATCATTGGGCTATAGTCTTTGTGCCAGTTTTAGGTGGGCTGATATGTGGACAGATCGTTCGTTTTTCGGCAAAGGAAGCTAGAGGACAGGGAATAGCCGAAGTAATGTACGCGGTCTTGATGCGAGGTGGGATTATCCCTATGCGAGTAGCCATCAGCAAAATTTTTGCTACCGTAGCCACTCTAGGAAGTATGGGGGCGGCAGGGCAGGAAGGACCAATTGTTCAGATTGGCTCAGCCCTGGGGTCCGGCATAGGGCAGTGGTTTCGCCTCTCTTCAAGCACCCTGAAAATTTTGGTGGGTTGTGGTGCGGCAGCGGGCATCAGCGCAACTTTTCAGGCTCCCATTGGGGGGGTGTTGTTTGCACTAGAGGTTATTCTTGGAACTTTTTCCCCGAATACTTTTACACCTATTATTATTGCATCCGTCATTGCCTCAGTGACATTTCAAAGCATTGGAACCACACATTCCATGCTGAATTTACATGTTGAATCCCCTGGTATTTCTATGGAGATGATTGGTTTTGTCAGTACGGGACTATTTTGTGGCTTAGTTTCCGTATTTATGATTCGATCCCTGTGTGCCAGTGAACGATGGTTTCAGAGAATTCGTATATCGGAATGGGTCAAGCCAGCTCTTGGCGGCCTTGTGATAGGAATATTGATGCTTATGTGGCCATTGATAGGAGGTAGTGGGGAAAGAATGATGGCGGCATTGGCCACTGGAGAAATTTTTCCTGCCCATTGGTTGCTTGCACTCCTATTGATTAAACTGGTAGCAATTTGTGCGACCTTGGGCTCAGGTGGTTCTGGGGGCGTTTTTTTTCCAAGTCTTGTAATCGGGGCTGTCAGCGGACTTTTTTGCCACAGCCTGTTTAGCATCTGGTTTTCACTATCATCTCCATCCCTGTATATGCTGATCGGAATGGCAGCGGTTGTTTCTGGCACCACTCATGGCCCAATTGCCGCAATTATTGTCCTTTGTGAGCTGTCAGGGCATTTTAGCCTGATATTACCACTGATGGCCGCCAGTATCAGCTCCGTCATTGTGGCCAGGGCATTGCTTGAGGTTTCTATTTACGGAATCAAGCTCAAGGAGCGGGGGATTCATTTAAAAGATGGACATGATCTGGATATTCTTCGCACTTACAAGGTGGGAGATTTAATGGAGAGCAATATTCCAAGAGTCAATGGGGATAC
>JACFNL010000149.1 GCA_019454875.1 Candidatus Cloacimonadota bacterium
CGGGTAGGCTGAATCGGGCTTTGGGCCTTGGTGTTTTTGAAGTCATACTCAGCAATGATTCCATCAAATCCTGTATCAAAGGCAGAATTAGGTTCTGTGCCAGGAGCAATGGAATCAGGAATAAATTTATCGTCTAAAAAGATGCGCCAGCGGCCAGAATTGGCCTCATCAGCAGTCACCATATAAACATCTGCCTGAATGGCACCACCAGCAGAATCACCGACTCGAGAGCGAATATCCACTCTCCATACCAGATCAATTCTTTCTCCGGCCACAATATTACTGGTCGCTGGAAACTGAGGCTCAACAGTAATTACACCATCTCCTGAAAATGAACCGGACAAACCCTCTCTGCTCGCTGTGATTTTGCCATTTCTGGTAAAATGATCCGGAAAGAACTGGGCATTAGGTCCAGTGCCCTGGATCCGTTTTACGGCGTTTTCACCTTCTACAATAAAAATGCCGCTTGATGGTCCGGGGGTTCCGGCTGCCGGAGAGGAAAGGGAGCTTTCCATGCCATCGGCAATGGCCGAGGCCTTGTAAAAGTAGGTCTGTCCCAGATTTAAGGCCTGGGAACTATCCTGAAAACGAATCAGATTGGAAGGATCGGAATCATTATCCTGAATGCCTGAGCCTACCTGGATGTAGGCATTGTCCCGAACCAGAGAACGATACAGGTTGTAGCCTGTGATTCTGCGGCCCGTAACTGGTTGCCAGCTGATTTCCACCTGCCCAAACTGGGCACCTGATTTGGCTTCAATGTATTTTACCGTGGGAGGGGGTGAGCCCTGAACATTTATGGAGGCAATGTCTGATTTCTCCGAGATGTTTCCCGATTCATCCCCGACCTTTACATAATAAAAATGCGAAGCCGTGCCATAAGGATCAAAAAACTCAAGCTGCACTGCACTGCCTGCATTTTCCAATATCCCAATTAACTGAAACTGGTTGAAGGCGTTTAAGGAGCGATATACCAGATAGGCACCCTTAATCAAGTCATCGTGATCGGCAAGTATACTTCCATCCGTGTTGGCAACTGGTCTGGTGAACTGTAAAAGCACCCCGGATTTGCCAGATTGTGTTTCCTGAAGTGCCTTGACTGAATAGGGGGCATTGGGAGAAGAACCCGGTGGTTTAGGAATGGTTGCGTCACCAATCCCGGGATTAACAGCCCGAGCTTCAGTTGGCCGTCCTTCTAAAAGTCCGGAACGATCCGCTGAACTGGCATCGTTATCAATCTCATTAAGCACGGGAGATACAGAATAGACATAACTCTCAGCGTTGGATAACCCGCCCTCATGCCATGAATGTACCAGTTTGTCTGTGATAGCTACCAGAATTTTGCCACCAGACACCCCGCTGATACTTCGATACACGGCATAACCGTGAATTCGTTCATCTTCGATTCTGTCCCAGGCTATAAAGGCCTGACTTTTGCCAGCATAAGCCCTGACATTGGAAACGGCCAAATCGGCAGTCTGGGAAGGAAGCTGACCTGGGGTAGCCGAGATGGATGGAGATAAATCTACCGGTGTTTCTCTGCCAGAGCGATCAAAAGCAGTTACCTTGTAAAAATGGGTCACATTATTGGAAAGCCCGTCCGGTAATCCATCCCCATTCACATCAGCCCCTTCATCCTGAAAGGAGGGAGCTGTTACCTGACCAACCGATCCGATTCTGGTAAAACCTGCGTTGACATCGGTACTTCTGTAAATATTGTAGCCGACTATGGATGGGTCTTCTGATTTGGCCCAGACAATTCGGACTCGGCGATTTGCCGGGTAAGCTGAGACATTTTTAACCACGGCTGGATTCTGGGGATCCAGAATACGGTTGATGGAATCGCCCCCGCTGCCGCAACCGGCAAATACAAGAAGGACGATGGTTGTCATGACTAAGACGAACCAGCGATAAAACAGGGCGAGTTGTTCAGAAGTTGAGAACAGATTCATGGCTGTTCCCACTATCGACTAAACTTAGTTCAGCATTGACAATTCTTCAAAGTTCTGACAGAGAATGTTTGGCATCCTTCTCAAGTCCTGAACCAGCAGGTGCCAGAGTCTGAGCCTTGGAGAAAAACTGCTTGGCTACATTTTTTTCGCCCTTCAGAAGATAGTTTCTACCCAAAGCATAAGCATAGTGACCAATTTCAGGTCTTTCCCTATAGGCTTTTAACAAAAATATCTCGGCTCGGTTGGCCTGATTGCCTTCGGAAAGAACCTTACCCAAACGGTAATAAAACTCATGGTACTCAGGGCGGTTCTTTTCCAGTTCCGCCAGATCAAGATTGCCCGAAGAACTGTCACCCTTACTGAAATTGGCAATACAGCGTTCGGCCAGAAATTCATAATCAGTGGGATTCACATCAAGGTAAGTCTGAGAGATTTGAGTAGCTTCCTGAAATCGTCTGGTGGCTGTATAGGCCTTTACCAAATACAAATTGGCCCTTCTTCTGTCAAAATCAGCAGTGGATTGCATAATCTCCGTAAATTTCTGGATGGCTGTAGAATAGTCTTCTTTGAAGTAGGCAAACAGAGCCTGGCTTTCCAGAATGTAGGGAGAAGGATTGCTGATATTAAGCCCGGCCTCAATCAGATCCTCTATGCCTGAAAACAGCATGCCGTTTAGGTGTTGGGCTGCTTCAAGATTGTTTTTTTCGATCTCATGAAACATGATAGAAGCCAGGCCGGCATTAAACCGAGGTTCAGACCCGCGTTTTAACAGGGCCGCTCGGTACAAATCCTTGGCTTCCGCAATTTTGGCCTGATTCCAGGGGTCGCGATGCTGAATATACATAAACCGGCCAGCAGCTGCATAGACTTCCGCAATTTCGGATAACCGCTTAAAATCCTGGGAAGATTCATACTCACCCTTAAGGCGGGAAATCCCCAGTTCAGCCCAGGAAAGAGCACCCCCCGGCGAATCCGGTTTGATTTTAAAAGCGGTCTCCGCCAGCTTCACATATACCAGTGGGTATCTTAACTCATCATAAGTGAGGCTGTCTGTATAACATCCCAGGGCCTGATTCAATGCGTATGCCATCTGTTCTTTGTCACCAGAAGCCAGTGCCTGATTGTAAACATTTAAATTGCGATCCCCAAACCAGATATAAGCTCCAGCCAGACCACAACCCTGAAGGAAAAAAGCGGGGATAATCAGTAACAGTAAAAAAGACCTATGCATGAAATTCCCCCAAATGTATGTTTCATCCTGTCAACAGCCAGCGACAATAATATCACCATGTCCAGTGTAAGATCAAAACGATAGCTCGGGTTCCTTGGATTGATAGGGGATTTGATAGAAAATACCGGAGGTCGGACTTGAACCGACACGAGGTTGCCCTCACCAGATTTTGAGTCTGGCGTGTCTACCAATTTCACCACCCCGGCATGAGGCAGCCATACTAATTGCGAGGCGGCGATTTCGTCAAGAAAAATGTTCGTTAGTAAATACTGAGGGCGTTTAAAATTCTACATGACACAGAGTTTTCAACACTCCCCACCGATACACTTATCATCTTTCATCGGTGTGGATATAGCCTGCAAATAGATCCGAGTGTTTAGACGAAAAACATTGTTGTCAATCTGCTTAAACTTTGCCCAAAAGTGACTCATAGAATCTCCAAAATAGCTCTAAACTTTGTTGGCCTCATTCTCAACTCTTCTTAGACTTCTTGCCCAAGCCCGTCTACCATTCCCACCTTTGAAAAATACAGTCCCGTCTTTTCTGATCGATGATATTGTGTGCGTCCAACCCAATGGATCGTGGATATTCTTAACTTTCACTCCAGGTGCCAAGCATTCCCGCTCAATCATTTCCATATTCAATTCATACATTAGGTCCCAGATGACTGCATTACCTATATGACGGGATACTCCAGATATGTCGTACCCGAACTGAGCAGCTAGTGCCACTTGCTTAGGTGTAGGCATTTCATTCGGTGTGGTCCAAAACAGACGATCTATAGTCTCCTGAATATGTGCATATGCCACACCAATCGAGACATTTTCTACAGCTATTCCGAGTTTAGCGCAAAGCAATCGCTGCTCTTCATTAGCCAGTTTAACATGGGGTAAAGGTTTCATATTTCAGCCTAACATTTAACTGTTGGAATATCTCTTGATGCGATAATCCTTCCCCGAAAAGACACACATTATAACCACCCAAGCCCTAACTTACAGCCATTCCACCCGACTTTGTTTTACCACAAACCCCGCCTTACAGGTAGCGTATCACAATCAGTAACTGCCTACGACTTGATTGTTCGAA
Source organism: Candidatus Cloacimonadota bacterium (assembly GCA_019454875.1). Lineage (GTDB taxonomy): Bacteria > Muiribacteriota > UBA6191 > UBA6191 > UBA6191 > UBA6191. The sequence continues at coordinate 4,270 of JACFNL010000149.1, forward strand.
TCCAGCTCCTGCCCTGTGAAAAAAATGTCTCATGAATCAGCTTGTGATGATCGTGGCAGAGTGTAACTAGATTCTCAATTGTGTCCTTTCCACCCCGACTGATTGGCTCCATGTGATGAATTTCGACCCTATATCTTGAATCACAGCGGTTGTTTCTCATTCCGTAATAACAGCATTGGCCTCTATCCCTTCGATTCACGGCATGCACAAGATGCATGGGCAATTTTTTGCGCTCCTGTCTCGCGACAGGTTCAGTCTCAGAAGCCATATTTTCAGAACAGTTTTTTTCATTCTCCTTTACAGTTTCTTTCTTTTTAGCCCTGGCCTCAGCTCGTTCTGCCTTCTTGACTGGATCTTTTCGTTCCAGGGTTTCATTGGCTGCCACTTCAATCACCTGAGTCAAATTATCAAGTTTTAACACTTCCTGAAGCCTTAGAAGGGTTTCCATCAATTCAGGTGAAACATCCAAAGACAGTCTCTTCATGCCTTCCCCGGCTGGTTTAATAGCTTCTCTCTTTTTGGTGTAGGGGGAAACTTTGGCTACCTCATCAATCAGTTTTTTGTTGGTTTCTGATTTGGCCTTCTCAATCCAGTGGTTTTGGTTGTCCTGATTGATCACAGGGCAGACATGCCTTAACTTACTGACAGATACTTCTCCTGACTGTATAGCCTCGGTTAATGCTGGAATCTCTTTGGACTTTTTGTGAAGGGCCAGAAAATTGCAGGTTTCAGCCTCGGTCAGTCCTATTCCTTTGACACAATAACTAAACAGGGACGGGTACTGCATCAGCATTAAAAAATCCCTGGTCTGATCGGCTAGCCCAATCAACTCAAGAATCTGAGCCTCATTTTTTCTTAAACTTTTGACAGCTAAAACCAGTTTTTGATGAATGATTAAATGTGTTTGCATACAGATATTATAACCCCTGGTTTTTTGGGCTTCTCAGGGAAAATCCAAAGGCAAAACGGCCAGGGAAACATCAAAAATGAATCAGAGGTTTTGATCTGAGGAACAAACAAGGTTAAATAGAGCTTGTGTTGCCTGTTTTTATGGCATCTGCACCTCGACCTCAAATGCGCTGAAATTTTTTGTCAAGGGTTTATTTGCTATTTATCCCTGTTTTAAAACAGGTTCGGTCTAATAAATTGAATAGCGACCTTCTAACAATCAACCCTTAGATGCTTGCAAGAGGCGGTTCATGATCGAAGTCTAGCAGAATAGGAGCACTATACTTTATCCAGATAAGACTGAACCAGTTCATCATGGCCTTGGCCAAAAAGAGATTTTATTCTTTGTTCTGTTTTTTCCCGACTCAAATCTCCATCCAGATAAAACTGCAGGATGGTTTTTAAAGTGCCTTCCAGCTGACCACGGAGGAGACCTTGCTGAAGACCCTTCTCAAGACCTTGCTTAAGACCTTCGTTTTTGGCTTGAGTCTCCCGGGAAATCTGATCGCGCAGGGCTTTTTCACGAGCTTCAATCAGATAGTTTGGATGAGACATATAATCCTCTCCCTTGGCTATCAGTAATAACCATTTCTCC
>JACFNL010000015.1 GCA_019454875.1 Candidatus Cloacimonadota bacterium
CTCATTGGATTCCTGCCTATGGTAATACAGGGTAGAACGATTCACAGACAAAATCTGGGCCTGTTGCCTAACAGAAAGTTTGCTGTAGTCCTTATCGATCATCATCTGCCTCAAAGCAGCTGGAACTGACCCAACTTTTTTTTAAGAAATTCATTCTCAACCTTCATTTGTCCGATTTGCTTAAACAGGTCATCCTGCATGGCTTCAGAGCTACCCGCCTTTTTTTCCTTGTTAAAGACTACCGAGCAGTTTTCTAAAAAGTCCCGTTGCCAGCCACGAATCACATTCGCATGTACCTCGTGTTCGGCACACAAATCCGCAACTGTTTTTTTACCTGTCAGCAGCTCCAGACAAACACGGGCCTTCAAACTACTTGAAAAGGTTCTTCTACTTCTCTTGGCCATAAAATTCCTCCCATCAATTCAATACCTCGAATTGAGATGGAATTGCAATTAGATGCATGGTCTAAAATCTTCGCCCATTATAGATGAATATATTACTCTGTTAAGGGACAAACGGCAGGGTGAGTCCCGAGTATTAATGCTTCGTAAATTGCGTCGTTTACGACAGCCAAAGATTATTGCCCTGATAGATGAGCTGGCTGAAGATGAGGATTTGAAGATTGAGATTGGCAGTTGGAAGAGGAAGAAGGCCGGAATATGAAAATCAGCTTTAAGCAGGAAGAAGATCGCTTCGGCCCAGACAGAAAATGAAAACTGCGTAATCATGGATTTATAAAAACCCCATTTTCAAAATTGCCAATAAGTTCTAACCCACCGGGTTTAGTGAGAATGCCTCTGCCATGAGGCTTGGCATTTTTGACTTCTCCAATGTATCCGGTACCATCAGTATTGATATCGAGTATTACACCACTTTTACTAAATCCGTTGAGTTGCCCCATCATCCTGAGTTTTCCATCCCCTGCTCTCTCAACTAGTAGCCCGTGAATGGTGTCATTTTTGTATTCACCAATTCGGACTGTGTTTTGTGTAGTATTGCTTTCAATGGCTAGTCCAGAAACTCGGAAATCTTTAAATTCACCAAATATTCTCTTTCCCGTATTCATGGAAATTGTGCCTCCAATTCCCTCGGGCTTATCCGATTTGAACTCCCCAATGTAATAGTCGCCATTTGCAAAAACTAAAATCCCGTTTCCTTCTTTGAGACCATCAACCCAATCGCCGTAATAGGTAGTGGAATCTTTGTAAATTATCTTTCCATTGCCATGAGGGTGGTTGTCTTTATGTTCCCCAATATATTGATTACCATGTTTATCAGTATTTATACCAAATCCAGACTTTCTGTCATTAGCCCAATTGCCCTCATAGGTTCCATCCTTTGGGTCAATATATTTACCATATCCATGTCTGACATTTTCCCCCTGCATATAACCAATATAGGATACCTTTGAACTTAGATCATGAATTTCTACATAACCTTGACAGTGACCATGTACAAAATTGCAATGAGCAAGATGTTCGTGCTTATCAACATCACAAAGCCCAAATAGTTTACCTTTCCCATGAGGTAGGCCGTTCTCGTCCAATTCTCCAAGGTATTTTAATCCGGCGTATCTTGATGTTGGCTCCATAATTTTAGTGTACTCTTCACAGTGGGTTGCTGGAAAAAACGCAAAAAAAAGCAGAATTATAAGGCTATCTCTGGACATGTGGTCTATTTAAAAAACATTGAATCTAATTTTACTGATTGAAAACCAATCGTCAATCCTTCCAATCCGGGAGATTTTCAAAGTATAATGCTTGTGCCGGAAACGGGGAGGTTTCTCATGAAAAAATATTATGCAGCAGAATTGGCCAAAGTGAAGAGCATGGTTGAAGCAGATGCGATGAATCCTGTGTTGCATAAGGATTTGGGGAATCTGTTTTACCGTATGGACAGTTTGTCTCTGGCTGAGGACTCCTATCGGACGGCCTTAAGAATCAAGCCAGATTTTTTTGAAGCTCAGTACAATCTGGGGAATGTGTATTTTAAAAACAAGAAGCACTGGAAGGCAATTGTGGCCTGGATGGAAGCCTTGATCATCAATCCTAAGCTTGAGAGTGCGAGATTCAATATTGGATTTGCCTATTATAATCTTGAGGAATTTGAAGATGCCCTGATGGAGTTTATCCGGGCATCGGAGTTAAATCCGGAGTCAGCAGACACTTATTTTTATCAGGGCATGTGCCACTATGAGTTAGAACAGTTTGTGCGGGCCTGTGACTGTTATTCCAAGGCAATGGAATTGGGAGCCGACGGGGATGAGCTTCATTATAATTATGGGAATGCCCTGTATTCCAGTGAGCAGTACGCGGAAGCCCTGAAGCACTACCGTAAGGCCCTGGAGTTAAATCCTGAAGAAGCCCATGTGGCCAGAAATAATATGGCAGACTGCCTTTTGCAGCTAGGATTGCATAAGGAAGCCATGCAGGAAGCCTCTCAGGTTGTTTCTGAAAAGCCTGAATATGCACAGGCTTATTGTACCCTCGGTGAGATCCATGTGGCCCTTGGACAGAGGCAGGAGGCTTTAAATCAGTTTGAGGCAGCAATGCGTCTGACAAAAAAATCTTCACGATCCAAGGAAAATCCGTTGTATGTTTATGCGAGCGAGGTCGCCAAATCCTTGCAAAAGCAGGCCTAGTATTACTAAATGTCAGTTCAGCCTCAGTTAATTTGGCTTCTGGTGGGGGAGTTTTCTGGTGAAGTTAGATTGGTTGGAAGTTGCAATTTTGGGGCGGGAGTTTTGGGAACAGTATTTCAGGGCCCGGCTGGATGGGGTGCATGAAATCCGTGAGGATTTGCTGGTATTACAGTTTTATCGCCCCGATAAGAAGGAAGAAAAAAATACATACCTGCATATACAGCTTCAGGCTTCTTCATGCTCTATGTACATTCTTCCTCATCGTGAAGATGCCCCGGAAAGTCCACCTGCCTTTTGTGGGTTGATGCGTAAGCATCTGTGTGGGCTACGGCTTTTAAGCCTTGAGTGTCCCTGGGCGGAACGGGTGATTCTTTTGGGTTTTGGTCGTCCGGGAGTAGAGGATATAATCACCCACTGGGTTGCTGTGGAATTGCAGGGTTCAAGAGCAAACATGATACTTATGGATTCCAACAAAGATATTCTGGGGGCACATCGCCACGGAGTACGGGCTGGTGAGGCTTACACCGTACCTGAACATCCTAAACCAAGGCTTTCTGATCTGGATTTTGAGGACAAAAATATTAAAGATATTCTGGAGGGGATGGATAAAAGTTCCCTTTTAGGACTTTGCCGCGAACTGACCCCTAAATTTCTGGATTTTGTGTTAAGGGACTGTAGAGAAGTGTTATCTGATAAAGAGGCTTTGCAAAAAGAAATTCAGAGGACTCTGGAAACAGACTCATTTTATCTGATATCGGATGAGTTTGGCATCGTGGATTATTCCATTTACCCGGTGGCAGGTGAGGGGATTGTACACAGGCACAAGTCTCTTTTGTCCCTATTTTCGGAATTCGCGCCTTTAGAAAAGGATCGTGAGATTTTAAGGAAGGCAAGGCTTGAGGCCCTGTTGGTAATAGAAAAAGAAATTGCCAGAAACGAAAAGACCTTACAGGGGTTTTTTAGCCGCCGGGAAACCTACGCCACTCACAAGGAAATTGAGAGACAGGCTGGTCTTTTGAGCACACAAAGAAACCGTATCAAGGCATTTACATCCCAGGTCACAGTGATTGACTACTTCACCGAAAACAGCTCGGAACTTGTGATGACCCTGGATCCTAGACTAGGTGCTGATGCCAATGTCCAGGCCTATTATAACAAGGCAAAGAAGTACAAACGGGGACTTATCAAGGTGGATGAAGAAATTCATAAGCTTGAAAATCTGTTGCAGAAGCTTATTCGCCTGAGGCTAGAAGTATTGCATGAATCTGATCCTTCCCGTATGGAGCTTTTTGTACAAAGACTGTCATCGCTTGGCCTGCGCTTAAAATCCAAAGAACAGATTTCTGTCACTTCAAAGAAAAAGGCCAAAGCAGGAAAGCTCAGAATGTTTTTAAGCACCGCTGGCTCAACCCTGTATGCGGGACGCAATGACAAGGAAAATGACTATCTGGTAAGACATGCAGGCACCAGAGAGGATTTATGGTTTCATGCCAAGGATCTGGCCGGTTCCCATGTATTATTAAAAGGTGGAATCAAGGCTTCCCAGGATTGTATTCGTGAGGCGGCCCAGCTAGCAGCCTATTTGTCCAAAGGTCGTGAAGAAGGAAAGCTTGAAGTCATTTATGCTGAAATGAAACATGTTCATTCCCAGTCTGGGGGTCATCCTGGTCTGGTTAAGGTGGATGAGCACAAAACAATTAGTGTACGAATGGATAAAGGCATAGTCAGTAAACTGGAAGCGAATCTTTTAAATCATGGGCTTCGTACTCAGGCTTAAATATCTTGTTCCTTCGGCTATCTCTCTTTTGAGCCTGTGGTACGCCATTCAGGCCATGATGGCTGGCTCATTGATCGCTGGATGCTGGGATCTTCTGAAATGTGTAGTCCTTGACAAGCTTGATGGTACGGCTGCCCGGACCCTCAAGGCCACATCACATTTTGGCATGAAACTCGACTCGATCGTGGATGCTGTGGCATTTGGTCTGGTTCCAGGTGTTTTGATCATTCAGAATCGGGCTCATTTTGGTTCCGAGCCCTGGCAGTTTCTGGCATGTATTTGTGGTGTTGTTTATATCGTGGGAACCTTTTACCGGCTCTACAAGTTCGATAAGCTGGCCTCAAACCCGAATGCTCCTGATTGTTTTATTGGAATCCCATCCACATTATCTGCCGGAATCTTTGCCAGTTTTGGGGTGGCTTTTGGAAAAGGGCTTGGAAATCATCCTGAGGTAGGTTATCTGATACTAGCCTTGTCCATAGTTTTGGCTTTGTTGATGAACGGAAACTTCCCTACGCTAAAGGTTGGCAAGCCCCAGAGCAGGGTTAAGATGATTTCCCAGGTTTTGTTTTTTTTATTCGTAACCGTTGCCATTGTCTTTCAGAAACTTCCTCAGGTTTTGTTTGGAATTTCACTGGCTGTGCTATATGTTTCCATTTATTACGGAGGGAAAAAATTTGGAAGGAACCGGTCGCGATCTAATCGGGGTAAAACCCTCTCGTGAAGAGGGCATGGCCCTTATGGTCCTGTTGCTTGTCTATTTTTGCCTGTCCCTCTTTTATGGATCTCTTAGTACAGTAAGGGAATCTCAGTTAAAAGTGGAATGGATTCACCTTCGGGAAGGAACCCATCTATGAAAATTATTTTTGTCACCGGTGGGGTGATTTCCTCTTTGGGTAAGGGGATCTTTTCGGCATCCATCGGTCATTTACTCAAATGCTCAGGGTACAGGGTTGCAATCATGAAACTGGATCCCTATATCAATGTGGATCCCGGAACCATGTCTCCTTATCAGCATGGGGAGGTTTTTGTAACGGACGATGGCTCGGAAACAGATCTGGATTTGGGGCATTATGAGAGGTTTTTGGATGAGAGATTAAGTGGTAAACACAATCTGACTACGGGCAAGATTTACCAGACGGTAATTACCAAGGAAAGAAGGGGCGATTACCTCGGGGCCACAGTGCAGGTGATTCCTCATATTACCAATGAAATCAAGGCCAGAATTCTGGATGCAGCAAAGAGCAATCAAACCGAAATCCTGGTGGTTGAAGTGGGTGGAACTGTCGGTGATATTGAATCACAGCCATTTTTAGAAGCCATCAGGCAATTGCGCTGGGATCTTGGAGATCATCAGGTGGCAAACATCCATTTGACCCTGGTGCCATTTCTGAATGGATCCGGAGAGCTAAAAACTAAACCCACACAGCATTCAGTTCAGAAGCTAAGAGAAATCGGGATTATTCCTGATGTTTTAGTCTGTCGCACAGAAAAGCCACTGAATCGTGAAATCCGCGAAAAAATCGCACTTTTTTCAAGTGTGGCCAGAGATTCTGTCTTTCAGTCCATGAACAGCGATAATCTTTATCGGGCTCCCCAGGCCTTGCAATCCGAGGGCATTCTTGACAAGGTTAGCAAGGTGCTAAACCTTGGGGAGATCTGTACCAAGGAGTCATTTCTGGCCCAGGCCCTGGAAAACTTCAAGGGTGAAACTACTTTAAGACTGGCTGTGGTTGGGAAATATGTTGAGTTAAGGGATGCTTATCTTAGTATTTCAGAAGCAATTCTGCATGCTGGATTAGCTCAGAATGCCAGGGTAGAAGTGCGCTGGATTGACTCTGAAGATTATGATTTGGCTGAATTAAAACGGGTCCAGGCCATTTTGGTACCGGGAGGTTTTGGGCCAAGAGGTATTGAGGGTAAAATATCTGCAATTCGTTATGCCAGGGAAAACGGGGTTCCCTTTTTAGGGATTTGCCTTGGTATGCAGTGTGCTGTTATTGAATATGCCAGAAGTAAGCTGGGACTGGAAAGGGCAAACTCCAGGGAGATGGATCCGGATTGCCGCGAACCAGTGATTGATCTTATGGCCGATCAACGGTTTTTGGACAAGATGGGCGGAACCATGAGACTAGGACTTTATCCTTGCGTTTTGAAGGAGGGTTCTTTGGCTGAAAGACTCTACGGGGTCAGAAAAATTGATGAGAGACACCGTCATCGTTTTGAATTTAACAATGTCTATCGGGACGCGCTACAGGCAAGTGGACTGGTGCTTTCCGGGCTCTCGCCTGACTCCCATCTGGTGGAAATAATCGAGATTAGCTCACATCCATACTTTATAGCCTGTCAGTTTCATCCCGAGTTTTTGTCGCGGGCTGGTCGTCCTCATCCCCTGTTTCTGGGATTGATTGAGGCTGCCAAAAAAACAATGGTTAAGGAGAATACATGATTCCAAGAATAGTCAAATGTGGAAATATTGAATTTGGGGGGAATCTTCCCTTTGTTCTGATTGCTGGTCCCTGTATTGCCGAGAGCCGTGAGCTTCTGTTTGAAATTGCTGGCAAAGTCAAGGAAATCACACAAAGACTGGGAATCCCTTATATTTTTAAGTCTTCTTTTGATAAGGCCAACCGGTCTTCAATCAATGGATATCGGGGTCCAGGTATGGATAAGGCCCTGGGATGGTTTTCTGAATTAAAAAAGGAGCTAAATCTTCCAGTTCTTACTGATGTTCATGATAAAGATCAGTGTAAAGAAGTAGCTTCCGTAGTTGATGTTTTGCAAATCCCCGCATTTTTGTGCAGGCAGACCGATCTAATCCAGGCAGCGGCTGAAACAAACAGGGTGATTCATGTTAAAAAAGGTCAGTTTTTATCTCCCTGGGAAGTAAAAAACATCATTGAGAAGGTAGAAAGCTGTGGCAATTCAAACCTCTGTATTACCGAACGGGGAACCAGTTTTGGTTACAACAATCTGGTGGTGGACCAACGGTCATTTCCTGTGATTCGTGGTTTTGGTGTTCCGGTAATTTTTGATGGTACTCATTCAGCACAGTTACCTGGTGGCATGGGTACACAAACCGGTGGAATGCGTGAGTTTATTCCCAACCAGGTTCGGGCAGCGGTTGCCAACGGAATTGATGGCCTTTTTATGGAAGTGCATCCAACCCCGGAAAAAGGTCTTTCTGATCCGGCCACGATGTACCCCCTCGATAAGATTGAAGAGTTGCTGGCTCTAGCCCAGAAGATTGATTTGTTGGTGAAACGGGGATAACCAGGATGAGTTCAGAAGAAGGAGTTAAGGCAGCTTTAGAAGTTGTGGCACAGAGTGCGGCAGGAATTTTTTCGCTTACCACCTTGCTTCAAGGAGAAGAGTTTTTGAGAGCTGTACAGATTCTCTCAAGCTCTAAAGGCAGGGTAGTGGTCACTGGCTTGGGAAAGTCAGGATTGATTGGTCGTAAAATTTGTGCCACTTTGGCATCCACCGGCACCCCGGCACTATTTATGCATCCAGCAGAAGCTCTGCATGGAGATTTGGGCATGACTGTACCGGACGATGTTTTTTTAGCACTTTCCAATAGTGGGCATACTGAAGAACTTATAGGTTTATTGCCATCACTGAAACTGTTTGGCAACAAATTGATTGCCATCACCGGGAATGCGGATTCTGTTCTGGCAAAAAATGCCGATGCGGCTATTGTATACCAGATTGAAAAAGAGGGTTGCCCATTAAATCTTGCTCCTATGGCCACCACCACCGCCTCCCTCGTGATTGGTGATGCAATGGCTGCGGCTTTGATGAAGATAAAACATTTTGAGTCCCATGATTTTGCCAGATTTCATCCCCGTGGAGCCTTGGGTCGCAAACTATTGACACGGGTTAAGGATTTGATGAGTCATCAATTGCCTTTAGTGTCTGGGGATCAAAGTATGTTTGAGGCCCTGGAAATTTTAATTGCCACCAATCTTGGTGCAGTTCTGGTTCCGGGTGACAATCAGGGTCTGTTAGGTCTTATATCGGATGGTGATATAAAGAGGCTTTTGAAGAACCGTGATAATCTGGATAGTTTAAAAGTGACTTCTGTAATGACTCGTTCTCCCGTAACCGTAGAAGAAGATATGCTGGCAGAAGAGGCGTTAAGAATAATGCAGAACCCTTCACGATTTGTAACGGTCGTTCCGGTTATGAAAGAGAATAAACTGACTGGACTACTAAGGATGCATGATATTTTGCAGGCTAAAATCAGGTGAACGATGAAAACAGTAATTTTACCGCACAATAATAAAATCCGCTGTGTAGCCACGGATGTTGACGGGGTTATGAACAGCGGGGTACTGCACTTTGGTCTGGATGGGCAGGAAATAATCAAGGATTTTCATGTCAAGGATGGAATGGGCATTAAGCTATTGCTTGAAGAGGGCATAGTTTTTCATGTTATCACGGGAAGAGCTTCCCCCATCCTTAGAACCCGCCTGAATTCACTGGGAGCAAATAGTATTCATGAGGGCGTAGAGGACAAACTGAGCTGTTTAAAGGGACTGCTTGAGGTTGATGGCATTTTGCCGCATGAAGTGGCCTACATCGGAGACGATCTGAATGATCTGGCTGTTTTAGCCTGGCTGTATTCTGAAGGTGGGGTTGGATTTTGCCCTCAGGATGCTGTGGATATAGTCAAAGAAACGGCCTTGCATGTCACTTCTTTGGCTGGAGGGCAGGGTTCTTTAAGAGAGATGCTGGACTGGGTTTTATGGCAGAACCGGGAACATGCGGGTACTGATTAAAAAACTCTTCAAGCTGATCCTGGTGCTTGGTTTTGGTTTTGGCCTCTGGTATGTCTACGATCGCTTTTTTGTGCAGGCATATTCTCGTGGTGAACTTGATGTACTGCTTGGAGAGGAACCTGCCATTGAGGTAAACACGGTATTGCTTGAGTCCTTTGATGAATCGGGCCGCAAGAAACTGGAGATTTATGGCCGTAAGGCCACGGTGGCAGAAAAGGACAAAACCATACATCTTAAACCCATGACGATTATTCTTTATGAAGAGGGGCTTGCAGGAACCCTGATGCTGGCAAAACAGGGTATGCGCAAAGAGGGAAGACCAGAATATTATGAATTGGAAGGTATGGTTGAGGTTACGAGCCGGGATGGCCGAAAACTTTTCACCCAAAAACTGATATACTACCCCCGTCTGGATAAAATAGTGTCACCTGGAGAGTTTAAACTTATAGATGGAGCCCATATTGTAGAAGGCGATTATTTGGAGTACTTTATGAACCTTGAAAAAGGTGAAATTCGTGGCAATGTGCGCATGCGTTTTCATGAGAAGGCAGAAGTAGTGGATTCAGAAAAGGAATTTGGTCTTAGCGGGGTAGAACTTTGAAATGGCTGATTTTTTTAGTTTGTGCGGGTGTTTTTGAGGCATCAGAAAAAAAGGCAGAGCCTCGAGTAGTAACCCGTTCTTTATATTCCTGGTTTGATCAGAAGGCAGGGGATCTGGTGTTGAAGGGCAATGCCAGTATTGAAAGAGATGGGGTGATTCTTCGGGCTGAAGAAATCTATTATAACGAAGCCAAAAAGGAAGCTTTTGCCACCAATCAGACAAGGCTTGAGTCCAAGGAGTTTAACCTGGAGGCCGGACAGCTCAAGGTGTATCTTCCTGGAAACCGCACTTTTTCCCAGATGCTTGAAAATGACATGGTTGTGATAGCCCAAAAAGCTCCTAGGCTTACAGAAAAACCCGGGCCGGATGGGGCTTATTCCCAGATTACGGCTGTGGAGATCAAATTTTTTAAGGCTTCTGAGAAGGTCGAGGCTTTTGAAAATGTCCGTATGTTGCAGCTAAAAAATGAAGGTCTTACCGTGGTTGAAGAAATGGTGGTGACTGGAGCTTATCTGGAGTATTTGCATCAGCAAAAAAAAGCTTTGGTAAAACAGGATGTCAAACTTAGTTCCAAGGAACTAGGTGCTGAGGGGCAACGACTGATTTATTACCAGAAAGACGGACGGTTTTATATTGTAGATGATGCCCGTGTGTTTCAGTATGATGAAAACGGCAAAGTCAAGGATACAGTTGCTGGCAATAAAATTCTGCATATTCTCAAGGAAAAACGCACTATTTTGATGGGTAATGTTGAAGGTACCCTGGGGCCTAACTGAGTATTGTATGTATGAGTTAGCAGCATTTGAACTGCAAAAAACCTACAATGGCCGTTGTGTGGTCGAAGATGTTGCCTTAAGTGTCAAAACCGGAGAAATTGTAGGTCTTTTAGGTCCAAACGGGGCTGGAAAAACCACATCATTTTATATGATTGTTGGTCTTATCAAACCGGATCATGGCAGGATTCTTCTAGGAAATCTGGATGTTACCTGGCAGCCTATGTACAAAAGGGCCCGCATGGGCATTGGTTATCTGGCTCAGGAGGCTTCCGTATTTCGTGGATTAAGTGTCAGAGACAATATTTTGGCCATTCTTGAGTATTTTGAAAAATCAGACAAGAAGCGCAGGGCCAAGGCTGATGAGCTGATGCACAGTCTTTCTCTGACCCATGTAGCAGATTCTATGGGGATTGCCCTTTCCGGGGGAGAACGAAGGCGGGCTGAAATAGCTAGGGCATTGGCTACAGATCCACACTTTTTACTTTTGGATGAGCCATTTGCCGGTGTAGATCCCATTGCCGTATCGGAAATTCAGGGAATTATCGCCAGACTGAGGTCGGAGAGGGGACTTGGAATTTTGATAACCGATCACAATGTACGGGAAACCCTTAAAATTACGGATCGAACCTATGTGATGTCCAAGGGACGGATTTTAGTACATGGTGGGGTGAAGGAAATCACAGAGAATCAGGAAGCAAAAAAGATATATCTTGGTGATGACTTCAAGATGTAATCCCTATCAGTTCAGTCTCGAATTTTGTCGATACCTGATATAATACTACTATGTCCTGTTTGTTTAAGTTTGTTTTGGCCCTGGTTTGTCTTCGCTCGTTTTTTGCGGAATCAATTTCTGAAAACGAGAGGGTAGGCTTTTTTGGGCAGGCCATGTTTTCCATGGTATATGGAGACGATGATAAACTCAGACCATTGATTGAAGAGATTAGGCTGGGTATGGAAATGGAATTCAGTCCTAATCTCAGCCTGTTTTCCAAGGCTTTGATCAAGGATTCTTTGGCTTCTGGCAGTCGCAATGACTCTGATGTTTTGTATTCCGATATTTTGTATCTGAACTGGACTCAACCATCAGGATATGATGTTTCCCTGGGTAGAATGGTGTTACCAGGATCCCAGGAAACAGAAGGACTGTTGGAAACCAACTCCAATTTTGTCAGTAACTCAATACTTCATTCCCTGCACAGAGGAGTCTGGGAGGGGGCTATGGTGAGTAAAACCACTACCTCTAACTGGACATTAGGCCTGGGTTTGCATAATGGGACCTATCGTGTGGAACAAAGGGAAAGAAAAGCCTCAAGTCCATGGATAAATATGGGACTTGCCGGACGAAATACCACAGCTATCAGAAACGGCCACCACCATTTTAAGGATCCTGGTTACATCATTCACCTTGGCAAACAAAGTGAAGAGGGTACATGGAAATGGGCGGCAAGCTATTACACAGGTTCAGGCGATAACAGTCTGACTGGCCCCAATCAGTACGATGGTGCTTTACAAACCAGACTATATAATCTTGGTCTTAGTTTTGATATGAACCCTTCTTTAAGAGTATCTGCTGAATATATGGGCGGCTCACAACATAATTTTGTACGATCCGACATTGCAGATCAGGCCGGGAGGTTTGATGTTCCGGCCCAGTTCATCGGAACCACAGGTGTGGGAAGAATGGTGGAAGATGACTTCAGGGCCTGGTTTGTTCAGGCAGTGTATAATCTTGATCCAGAGGCGGCGATAGGCATCCGTTATGGGGTTTCTGAGATCGTGCGTCAGGGACGCAATCGCAACCAGCCACTGGATGATGGCACCTTTGATGATCTGGCCGATGAAATGACCTTTTCTCTATCCAGAAAAGTGAGTGATTCAGGGACTCTGATTTTGGAGTACTCTACAATGGAGTATGATAAAAATGCAGGAAAAAGCCCTGCCCAAAACAACCTGCCCCAGCCCTCAAAAGATAACTTTGAGGTAATACGGGCTTCGTTTCGCATTGATTTTTGAACATTTGTACAAAAATCAGGTCTTAATTTGTCCGTACTCCTTTAACATTGTTTTTGCTTCTCTTGTATGTTCTTCCCCTTAATCTGGCATGTGACGAACATAGTCCATATAATTGGAAGGATAATTATGCGAATGCGTTTGTCATGCATTTTGTCTCTTGTGTTTGTGGCAGGCCTTGATGCAACAGAAGAGATGGCGAAAAAGGAAAAAGCTACCTGTATTTCCTGCCATAGAACCGCAAAAGGGGGCAGGCCCGGAAACTCCATGTTAAGTCCTCGAGGATTTAACTATCTGAGGGGCCTGATTCAGTCTGAGGGTTATGTGCCTTTGTATAACTATCAGGAACTGCAACTTCTGAATGCCAAAATTGCTGAAAACAAAAGAATTCAGGAAGGTGGTGCCCCTTTAGTACCAACCCCAGAAGAAACTCCCAATGAAGCCCCCCAAACCGAGGATCCTCCAAAAATTGAAGAGGCCCCAAAAATTGAAGAGGCTCCTGAGGCTGAAGACCCGCCAAAAACCGAAGATATTCCCAAACCGGCCCCGACACCAGTCAGCGTGACCCCAACCCGGGTGGTGGATCCCAAACCGGTACCGGAGTTAAAACCTTCCCAGATGGCTGTGACCCAACCGGCAAAAAAGACTACTACACCAACTACTACTCAGGCTACTACTCAGGCTAAGGCAGCAGTTAAGGTTTTGGATACCGCTTCGGTGCCTGCCCCAAATCCTGTAGTTTCCAAGGAGGAGGTTTTGTCAGTGGTGGAGACCGACGGGACGGTAATTTTACCCAGAGCCAAACCCATACCTTATTACAACTGGCGTGAGGACTGGGAATATGATGATTATTTTTAAGGTGGGATAATATGGCAACACGCAGAAGAGGCAAATCGGAAAACCGCTTGAGAGCCAAACGCTTTGAAGCCGAGATAGTCAAAACCAGCGATTTATTGTTAGAGGCCATAAATGCCACGGAAGAGCAGAAAAAAAATGGCTATCAGGCTGTAAAACAGCAGATTGGGCGCATGGTGAAAAGACTTTTGGACAACAAGCTTTTGCGGGAGCAGGATTTTTATGTTGGAGACTGGGTAATGCCCGTATTGGACAGGCATAGTGAACCCTGTGAAGTAATAGATATCAATTATGCTTTGAGGACTGCAAGAATCAAGGATCCTGTGGAAGGTGAGATTTGGGTAAGATTTCAGGACATAGTCAAGGACGAAGATAGCCTCAGGCTGGTATAATCAGCTTCGTTTTGTTCCTCAGGAAGGAGAGCGCGAATGCGAGCTTACAAATTATTGGTCCTGCAACTGTTTTTATCCTGCTTTTCTGGATTTTCAGAAGATTTGAAGTCAGTTTTAGGAGCAGATGCCTTTTACCGGTTTCAGGAAGTAGATTTATTGTCCCAGTCTTATCGCCCCAAAAGTTTTGATTTTATTCAGAAGGAGGGTTTTGATGAGGCGACCCAGTTAATCGACCGCATGGATCCAGAAGTTAGAAAACAGGCAACTGTGCAGATGCAGCTTAGAATGCCTGTAAAACTTGTGGACTATAGTCTTGCAAATGGATACACCATAGAATTTCATTTTGGTTCCACCAGGGAGACCCTCTTTTTTTTAGGCAAAAGTGGTTTAAAAATGGTCAATCTGTTGCACGCATTTTCGCCAATGCAGGCTGAGTTTGTTGTAGTAGAGCCACAGGGACAGGAGCCAGGCCGTCTGATAATGACCAATTTTTATGATGAGGTTCAAATTCTGAAGCTCATGAGTCTTTTTTATGCCTATGCCCCCCAGGATAAACTATTGGAGTCATCCAGGGTTCGCACCTTTGATTTTCATATGATTGCCAAGGAGAGTTACAGAAGCTCCTATTTTAAGGAAGCTATTTTTGTATTGCCCGTGGATGTAAGAACGGCAGTTCTGGATTCCGGCAATGCAATTTACAACCGTCTTATGGCCAGAAAGTTTGGGCAGATGAGCCTCAATCTTTTAAGAGGACTTTATGGGGATAACTGTATTGTCAACCTGAAACGGGCTATGCAGGAAGATGGAATGGATGCAGAGGCCCTAAAGCCAGAGAAGTACGAGGCTTTACTTCTGAACAGAACTGCTCTTTTGACAGCAAGAGAGATGGCGGAGTTTCTGGATTTGCAAAAAGTTCTTTCAACGATATTAAAAGCCAGTCCACAAAGCACACTCAGTAAGCTGCTTCTAGTTGGTCATGAATTAGCCATTGATAAGGAACCAGTCCGCAAACAGGATATTTTGCGTCGTTTTACCATGACTGATGTGAATCCAGACTTTGCCTCCCTGAGTGTTCAGTTTTTACCAGCTAAAACCAAATCGGGACAGGCCAGGATTTTGTTTGCCAGTTCAGTAAGAGGGGAGACAGCAGATTCCCTTTTGCATGTTCTTTCCCGGATTGGACTTAAGGACTATGTCTATTTTGGCCGTTCCCAGTTGTTAAATGCCAAAAAACTGGAGCTAGACGGTCTTTTGGTTCCTTTAAAAATTCAGAAAAGTGCGGGACAACAACTGGTTTTGAGTGGAAACCGCTTTTCTTCCGGGTATCCTGCTCCCGTAGTTATTCGTGAAGGTAGTGGACTGTTGCAGTTTTCCAGTCTTTTAGGGGCAGGGAAACGCCTTGAAGTTCTGGCCCAGTCCTTTGACTTTTTGGATGATACAGTCTGGTATGTAACCCGTGCTTCCAGTGAGTTAAATGTTTCTGTTGATGTTTTAAATTCCTTATTCATGGGAGAGAAGTTTTCTGAAAGAGCCATTGAGGAAATGGTGGATTTGGCCATACAGCGATTGGGATTGGAAGATATTCTGCCCTTTGCGACCGACAGGGATTTTGGTTTTGCTACTGTCTCGGAAAAAATTCAGGATTATTGCCGCAAATTAGGTCTTAGTCAGGAAAAACATGGGTGGTTTCTGCAAAGCCTTGAAAAGCATATTGGCTTTGCCTTAAATACCCCTGAAAAAGTGGCTGAGTGGTTAAACTCCTTTGAAATGAGTTTTCCTGGTATCAACATGGGGATATTTGAAAAATTTATTCAGACACCCTTTACCAATGAAGATGTCAAAAATCATCTGGGCCGGGTAGAGCAGGCTTTGAATGAATTGAATCTGTATCTGGGGCTGTTAGGTGAAAACCCAGAAACTCTGGTAATTGAAATGTATGGCGATTTTGTGACAGGTTCATTAACACCATTGTCCCCTGTACTTATATCGGTTCCTGATATTTCCCAGGCCAATCTGATCAAGATTCTTCGTTCCCCATTTGGCAGCTTTTCGCCTGGTCGCCCCCTGTTGTTGCAGGTGGTTCCTGTGGCTAGAACCAGCGAATCCTCAGTGCAGGTGCTCTTAAGTCAAGCCAGGCAAGGTCTGGCCAAACTTTATGAACGGGAGTTTCATAAAACAGAACCAGAGGTTGTGGAGCCTAAAACGAACCGCGCCAAAGCTTGGTTGCGGTCCCGCGAAATTTTCCAGAATCTGATTCTGGAGAGTTTTTTTGAACAGAAAAGTAAGGTGTTTCGTTATAGTACTTCTCCAAGAGATAAAGTTACCGAGTCGGAACAGCAAAGACTGCATCATGAATTTCTGGCCAATGGTCTGGTGCAGTTACGGGATGGGGGCCACGACCTTCTTAAAGAACTAGGAGATGTGAATCAGTACAAACCCCTTGTGGAGGAAGTCAAAAAGGCTCTGGCTGAACTGGAGAGATTTGGAACTCTTTATCTGACTTGGTAAAACAATATCAGCCTGATTCCGATGACTTGTGTATATGTCATTTCGGCAGGCTGTAATTTTAGATATTGTATTGATCAGTGTTCCCCTGATTTTTCTGTTCCAGCTACCCTTTTTTTATGGGGAGTTAAAACGGGCTTCCCGAGTGGAGAGCAGTCAGGGGACTCAGACTACCCAGCAGTTTGTCAGACGGGCAACAGATAAGGGTAATATTCTCAAAGTAGACCCGTTTAGGGTAAAAAGGGTAGAAAAACCGGTGGTTGCTGCTCCTGTAGTTAAACCTGTGGAGCAGGCAGCCCCTCCTCCACCGCCCCCCCCTCCTGTAATGTCCTTACCTTTGGAACTGACCGGTACAATAGTGGCAGGCGATCGTTCCGTGGCATTTATCAACAATACCAGGGACAGATCTTCGGGAGCATATATCAAGGGAGATGAGATATTGCCGGGGATTCGGGTAATGTCCATTGAACTTAGAAAAGTGATTTTAGATAATCGGGGTATTCGACAGGAGCTAATCGAGGCTGGTTATTCTGATGCCTTGGCCAAACTTCTTTCCGGTACAATCCTGGATTCAGGGACGGTGGCCGCGACTGCCGATACACCACCACCTCCCCCATCCAATCTTCCGGCAGGGCAGTTTGAGGTTACTCAGCAGGGCAATTCAGTCTATGTAACACAAAATGAGGTAAAAAGGCAGGTACAGAATCTGTCCACTTTATTGTCTCAGGTGCGGGTTCAGCCCAACATAGGCCCTAGCGGGCGGGCCGACGGGTTTAAGGTGTTACATGTTAATCCGCGATCCTTTATTGAGTCCGTGGGGATTCGTAGCGGTGATGTAATTAAAAGCATCAATGGGGAAGTGGTGGATTCCATGCAAAAGGGTTATGAAATATTTAACCGCATTCGCAATGATGTGAGTTTGGATGTAGTTGTCGAACGGGGGGGACAGACGGTTCCCTTGCGTTACGAAATGAGGTATTGATCATGAGACTAACTCGACTAGGTATTGGAATTTGCGCTTTGCTTTGGCTGGCTCCTGTTCTACCTGCAAATCCAGCCGACCGCTCCCAGATTGTGGAGCAGGGAGATCGGGTACAGCTTAATCTGAAGAATGTGGATATTGCTGTAGTGGTTGAATATCTGGCCCGTTTTAATGATGAGCACTACATTGTTGATCCCACAGTGAAGGCCAATATATCTGTTGTTGCCAATAAACCGGTCAGTCGTCAGGATGCGGTTGTGATTCTGGAGCAGACGATCAATTTTTATGGGTTTACCATCGTAAAGGATGGACTGATTCGCAAGGTCATTCCTACCCGATTTGCTAAACAGATGGGAATTGCGGTTAAGGAGAATTACCAGGATATTGAGAAACTGAGTAGTGGCGGCATGGAGATGCGCTTTTTTAAGCTGGAATGGGCCTCGGTTCGCAAGATGAATACCCTCTTAAATACCATCATTGGACGGGATGGGCAGATTATTCCCTATGCGGAAGACAGAATATTGCAGATTATTGATTCCACGGCGGGAATGCAAAGAATAGCCGACATGCTTCAGAAGATGGATGTACCGGACTCCCTTCTGGAGCTTTATGTGATTTATCTGGAAAACACCCTGGCTGAACCCACAATCAATCACTTAAAAAATGTGTTTACCAAAAATCTGGTTTTAAGAAACTCACCCAACGAGGTAGAGACGGATGAAGACAGAATTAACTTCTATTCGGATCCCAGAACCAATGTGATTTTAGTGGTCACCCATCCCAAATATATTGAACAGATTCGGGAAACAGTGCGGATTCTGGATCAGGGTCAGGGAAACATTCAGCAGCTAAAAATTTATCCGGTACAACATGCATCACCTGATGTTTTATCCAAACAGATTCTGGATGCTTTTCCGGCAAACAGCATTAAAATTACCCCGGACGAAAGATTAAAGGCCTTAATTATTATGGCCCAGTCTCCCAAGATGCTTGATACTGTAGTCAGTGTGGCCAAAAGGCTGGATATCCGAGGGGATGAATCCCAGTCTGATGTGCAGGTGTACTACCTTGAGCATACAGTGGCCAAGGACATTTCTGAGACTTTGAACAAATTGTTTGAAAAGAAAAACACCCAGCAGAATCAGACCGCCGTCAAACAGGAGCCGGTTTCCATTGTTCCTGATGAGGCCACCAATTCTTTGGTGATTACGGGTACAAAACAGCAGTATCTTGATGTTTTAAATGTGATTAAAAAACTGGATATTTTCCGTTCCCAGGTTATGGTTGAGGCCATGATTGTGGAAGTCAGTGAAAGTGCGGCCAAAAACTTTGGCACCCGTTTTGGTGGTTTTGAGGCTGGCAGTGGCTTTAATATAGCGGGCTTGGCTCAAACAGTAACTCCAGGATTAAACAATGGAATCACAATAGCGGCTGTGGACTCAGGGGTAAAAACATTTAGTGATGTTGTAAATGATCCTCTACAAATCCGGGCCTTTTTGAATGCCTTAAAGACCTCATCTTTTGCCAATGTTTTATCCTCTCCTCAGATTTTAACCAAGGACAATCAGGAGGCCAAAATTACGGTAGGGGAAATTATTTCCCTTCCCACCGGAGTGAATACCAATCTCTCCAATCTTAATAATACAACCCCCATTAATTTCAGCCGTGAGGATGTAGGGCTTGATTTGACGATTAAACCAAGAATCACCCAGAAAAAAACTATTACCCTGGAAATTAAACTGGATGTCAAAAATCGAGGTACGGGAACAGACAATCCCTTAAGCGGGGTCAACATCCCATCTATCACCAAACGATCTGTGGATACCACTATCAGTACGGTTGATGGGGGGACGGTTGCCATTGGAGGTCTGTTACAGGACAGTAAAAATGACAGTAACAGTGAGGTACCACTTTTGGCTAAATTACCCGGGATAGGCAAACTTTTTAAGAGTCGTAGTCGTGAGGTGAAAAAAACCAACCTGTTTGTATTTTTAACCCCATATATCTTAAATGATCAGAATGAGACGGATCATATCTCCAAACGCATCCATAATGAGATGTTAAATGCGCAAAACAAGTTAAATACGGAGACTTTAAGTTTTGATCGGGACAAGGGAGCTACCCGCTTTCGTGATGCAGAAATTAAAATTCAGAAAATCACCAGTGATGGGATTTTAGAAGATGTACCCTTAAAACCTGTGGATATTCGTGAGCCTCATAGTCAGCATGTTTCCATGGTGGAGGAGGTACTAAAAACCAAGGTGGAGCCTGAAATTAAACTCGAAGTAAAACCAGAGCCCAGAAAACTGAATCTACCTCAGAAAAAGTCTACGGATAATTTTGAGGAAATGCTTGATAAACTAAGAACCGATATGCAAAAGAGGGCATCGGATCTAGGAGTTGATGGGGATAAGGAATTTGATCAGATCATTAATAATGTCAGGGCTTCCCTTTCCATGCAGGGAACATCTTCTGAAATCAAATTATGAAAGAGCTAATTGGTCAGTTACTTCAGGATGAGGGTCTTTTAGATGAGGCCGGGCTTCTTGCCGCCCTGGAACAGCAGCGGACTGAGGGGTTTAAGCGGCGGCTTGGACAGATTCTTCTTGAAAAAAGGGTAATTTCCGAAGAACAGCTTTTGTCCATCCTGGCTCGACAGTTTCGCCTGCCCTATGTAAAAAAGATTGACCGGCTGGATAACGATTCTACAATCCTTTCCAGAATCCCAATTGATTTTGCCAAAAAACATCATTTTATTCCCTGCTACAAGGTGGGGGAAGAATTGGTTATTGCAATTACTGATCCCTTAAAGATTCACCTTCTGGATGATTTAAGACAGTTTTTGCAATTAAAAATCAAACCAGTTTTGACTACTACGGCTGAAGTTGATTTGGCTATCAATGAGTGTTATGGGTCGCAAAAGGATCTGACAAGCCAGGTCATTCGTGATCTGGAAGGTGCGGATTACACCATAGGGCTTGAGGATCTGGATGGGACGGAAGACCTTTTAGATATGGCCAATAAGGCCCCGGTCATTCGTTTTGTCAATTCCATTATTTATCATGCTGTAAACGATAGTGCCTCGGACATTCACATTGAGCCTTATGAAAAGGATATCCGCATCCGCTACCGAATTGATGGGGTTTTATATGATACTCCTTCGCCCCCAAAGGCCGTGCAAAGGGCAATTGCTTCCAGGATAAAAATTGTAGCCAACCTTGATGTGGCCGAAACTCGTCTGCCTCAGGACGGGAGACTAAAAATCTCTTTAGGGGAAAAGATTGTTGATTTGCGCGTATCTGTTCTGCCTACCTCCTTTGGAGAACGCATTGTAATGCGACTTTTAGACACAAATGTGGATTTACTAAATGTTGAGGCTCTGCATTTTCCAGACAGGATTTTTAAGGCTTTTCAGAGGCAATACATGCGTCCGAACGGAATTTTACTGGTGACTGGGCCTACAGGCTCAGGCAAGTCAACAACTCTGTATTCAGTTCTTAACACCATAAAAAGCCGGGAAAGAAACATTATTACCATTGAAGATCCGGTGGAGTACCAGTTAGAAGGGGTATCGCAGATTCAGGTTAAACCCAAAATCAATTTTACTTTTGCCGCAGGACTCAGATCCATTTTGCGCCAGGATCCTGATGTGGTGATGGTGGGTGAGATTCGCGACCGTGAAACTGCTGAAATTGCTATTCAGGCATCTCAGACCGGACACCTTGTGTTTTCCACCCTGCATACTAACGATACAACCGGGGCTATTACCCGTCTTATGGATATGCAGGTTGAGCCATATTTAATTGGTTCTTCCCTGATCGGTGTACTGGCCCAAAGGCTTGTAAGGGTTAATTGTGTTCATTGCAAGGAAGAATATATTCCAGATCCTTTGGCTCTTGAGGCCCTTGGATTTGATTGGGCCGGGCCTTACAAGCGAGGCAAGGGTTGTATGCGCTGCAATCATATCGGTTACAAGGGAAGACAGGGTATATTTGAGTTTTTAGAGATTGATGAGCCTGTACGGGAAATGATTGCCCACAGAGCCAGTTCTTCGGCAATCCGTCGCGACTTTTTTGAGATCAGAAAGGCTGGGATTTTACTTAAGGAAGATGGCCTGATTCGGGTCAAACAGGGGACGACCACAGTAGATGAGGTTCTGAGGGTGGCCTAAATGCCAGTGTATCACTATATAGCTTTGGATAAAAACGGGGCCAGGGTACGAGGTGAAATCAGTGCCCAGAGTGAGGCATCGGCCCGTCGTGAAGTCCGGGCAATGGGACTTTTTGTGGAAAGCCTTGATCCTGAAGCTGGTTCAAGGTTTGCTTTTTTAACCCAGTTTTTACCACAAAGAGGCTCGGATGATTCCCTGAATCGCACACGAATCAGCCAGAAAGAACTGGTTTTTTTTACCAGGCAGTTAGCCACTCTGTTAAAAAGTGGATTCACTCTGACTCTGGCCTTAAATGCAATTGCTGAACAGGTATCCACACCGCAGTTTCGCAAGGTAATTTTAGATGTTGACAGAAGAATGCGTGAGGGTAAAACCCTGCATGAAAGTTTAATGGTTTATCCGGCCATCTTTTCAGACATTTATGCTTCTTTAGCCAAAGCCGGAGAGGCATCGGGAGAACTTCCCGCCATCTTGCAGAAACTGGCTGAATATTCCGAGGCTCAGCAAAGGCTAAGAAACAAGGTATTAGCAACTTTGACCTATCCTGCCGTTATGTTTTTAGTCTCCATTGCCGTGATTACCGTTTTAATGGTCTGGGTTGTGCCTAATATCACTTCTGTAATTCTTGAGCAGAACCGCGAACTGCCTTTACCTACCGCCCTTCTAATCGGTACTTCTGATTTTGTGGTGAGCTGGTGGCTGGTGATTCTTCTTGGTTTTATGATGGTGGTGATAGGTATTCAGGGCTGGTACAAAACTGTTCGGGGCCGGCTGGTTCTGGATAAACTGCTATTAAAACTGCCAATCTTTGGTCCCTTGTTTCAAAAGGTCTGTATCGCCAGATTCTCTTCTACCTTTGCCGTACTTTTGCGTTCCGGTGTCGATATTTTACGCTCCTTATCCATAGCTAAGGATGTGGTGGGAAATGTCACTTTCACCAAAGTGATTGAGGAGGCCTCCATCAATCTTGGTCAGGGAGATCTCCTCTCAAAGTCTTTGAAGGAATCACAGCTGTTTCCACCTATCGTGGTAAAAATGCTGGAGTCTGGTCAGAAATCGGGCAATATGGAAGTTATGCTTGAGGCCATAGCCCGAGACTATGATAATGAGGTTGAAAATGCGATTTTGGCCCTGACCTCTATTCTTGAGCCCCTGATGATTGTGGTGATGGGTGGATTTGTTGCCTTTATTGTTGTAGCAATTCTTTTACCTATGCAGGATATGACAGGAATGTCATGAGAAGAAATGATGCCAGGGGATTGACTCTGGTAGAAATAATCATTGCGGTTGGCATTCTTTCTTTGGTTCTAACTACCGTAATTCCCCATATTGGGGTTTCCATGAAAATGACAAAAAAGGCTCGGTCTTTGGTTACGGCATCTCAGCTTTCTCGCAATCTGATTCATGAGATCCAGCTTTTGAAAAAAATTGAGGAAGGCAAGGAGGATGGAAAATTTGAGGATTTTGAGGATTTCAGTTATGAGTATGAAATCAGCAAGGTAAAGATGGTGGAGGTGTTTGGACAGGAGTTTTTTGCTGAGAAAAATACCGGAGCGACGGATTTGTACCTTGACAGGCTGTATCGCATTGAGATGCGAGTTCTTTGGGACAATCATGGGGATACAGAAGTTTATGAAACCTATTCTCTTCTATTTAGGGAGGATGGATGAGACGGGGATTCACCATCGTGGAAGTACTGATAGTACTAGGTATCACGGCCATTATGGGAGTGCTCGTTTACAATGCCCTTTTTGTCTCCATGAAATCAGTCAAGATCGTTGATACGGCCTTTAGAATGCCTAAACGGGCCCTAATGGTTTCCAGAGTGCTTGAAAGGGAATTGACAGGCATTTACCTTCCTGAATACATCGAGGCTCCGGCCCCGGAAGAAGGAAAAGAACCTCCTCCGAGAATTTCGGAAAGAATCCGTTTTGGGGTGATTGGAAAATCCCGTGAGATTCATTTTACAACCATGATTCCGCCCCAGGATCAGATCGTGGAAAAATATGGGGATATTCTGGAAATTGGTTATGAATTTGATTCCAAGAATAAAAAACTGAAAAAACGGGTTGATCCGTTTCCCGATGAAAATTTAGACAAAGGTGGGGAGAAGGTCGACTTCGATTTGTACCTTGATACCATTGAATTTGAATATTACGACACAAAATGGCAGGATTCCTGGGACTCCACCAAATCCAATACCATTCCCCGAGCCATTCGCGTGACCCTTGAATTGATCGAAGTTGAGGATCGGGAAAAATATACCGAGGAAGAATTAAAGGCAATGGTCTTAAAGCACCAGATTTTAGTATTGCTTCCTAATGCCGTGGAAAACAGGAGGCGGTTTTGAACAAAAGAAATCAAAGGCGATCCGGTTATGGACTTTTATATGTCCTTTTACTGACGACTCTGGTTTCCGGTTTTGCTTCGGAAGCGTTTCGGGCCTCGCGGTATCAGTTTTTTTTAGCAGCTTCTCATGCCCAGAAACTTCAGGCATCTTCTTTGGCCCGTGCCGGAGTAAATCTGGCCCGGGCCGGACTGATTCTGGATGATAATGAGTTTGATGATCTTGAAGAGGACTGGGCTATTTTGTCCATGATGTCGCAGATGTCTCCATTGCCGGTAGGTAATGGTTTTGTCAGTGTACTGATTGAGGATGAGGAAGGCAGGCAGAACCTGAATGCCATGAATGAGTCTGAGCTTTTAGAGTATTTTAAGGCTTTGAACCTGAAGCGGGTGAAACAGGGAGATATTCTTGATTTAGATATTGTAGAACAAAATATTGAAAGAGATCTGGTGGATTCTTACCTGGACTGGATTGATCATGATGATGTCGAGAGACAGTTTGGGGCTGAAAGTATCTATTACAAAAGGCAAAGAAAGTCCATTCCTCACAATCAGCCTTTGGCAACTCTAGCGGAACTTTTGTTAATCAAAGGATTTACGGGGGATATGCTTTTTGGCCGTAAGGGGAATCCAAGACTATATGACATGCTTACAATTTATGGGCCGGGTAAAATTAATATCAATACCACCTCAAGGGCCGTACTGGAATCTATCATAAAAATGGAGCAGCCCTACAGCTCGGACTGGATTGTGGATGCTTTGATGCAGTACCGGCCCTATAAAACGGATGCCGCGTTTCAGTCCATGGCAGCAAGGTATGGATTGTCTCAGGGCATTGTTCAGAGATTTAAGGTGAAAAGTGAATATTTCAGGGTTTTGGCCACAGGCATAATTGGCTCAGTTGAAGAAATTGTTGAAGTCATTGTCAAAAGAAGTGGGCAGAAATGCGATATTCTGGTGTGGAGAGAAGGATTGAAAGGTTTTGAATGAGTACAGTACTTGGTCTTGATGTTGGGGCTAGTGCCATCAAGGCTGTCCTAATGGAAGACACCTTCAAGGGTCCAAGGATTCGGCAGTTTTATCATTTCCCTTACCCGGGAATGAACAGACCTGAGGCAATTCTGGCATTTTTTTCATCTCAGGCTATTGTTGCTGAGAGATTGATCGTGTCTTTAAAGGGATATGAAGGTTCTGTCAGAATTGTGGATTTTCCTTTTAATGATTTAAAAAAAGTCCGTTCTGTTTTACCGTTTGAACTGGAAAGCGAGTTTGCCGACGGGGTGGACAGCCGAGATTTTCGTTTTCACCCAATTTTAACAGATTTAAGAAAGCCCGAGACACAAAGGTATCAGTTTTTGAGCATTGGGGTAAAAAAGGCTTTGGTCAATGAGTTTGTTGATGAGTTTCGACAGGCTGGTTTTCGCCCCATGATGGTAGATTATGATGCCTATGCCAATTTTAACTGCTTTCATCAAAGTGATCAAAAGCCCGAAGAAGGTCTGTCTCTTCTGATAGATATTGGGGCAAAATCTACCGGGATCAATATTGTGACTCCCAAGGAGCTTTTATACACCCGTTCTGTGTTTTTTGCCGGCAATGATTTTACCCAGGCAGTCTCAGAAACATTAAACCTTGATTTTATGGAATCTGAGGAAATCAAGCGGGAATATGGCTTAAAAAGTTCTGAAACCAATTCAAAAATTGATCAGTGCCTGTCTGAGTGTGTGGACTACTTAGTGCGCGAGATTCGCCTTACCCTGGGTTCATTTTATGCTTTGCATGGCAATCAGGATATTCAAAGAGTGTACCTTTTTGGAGGGGGTTCGACTCTGAAAGGCTTATCTGAGCATCTGAGCCGGGTTCTTGGAGTTCCAGTTGAGGAGGGTAACCCGGTCAGAGCCCTAAATCTTGACAATGTGGCCCCGCAGAGCCCACTTCTATTTTCGGTAGCGATTGGTCTTGCCATGCGTGGTCTAGGTAAGGGTGAGTTAAAACATAACTTTTTGGACAGGTCGTTTTTTCTGGATGCCTTTTACCAGAAGAGAATTTTGCGGCACTCACTGGCTTTATTTTGTGGCCTTCTGTTATGGGTAATGACCAGTGCTTTGGAATGGGGTATGAGCTGGTGGCAGCTTGATGGTCTAAGACAGCAGTATCAGGATGAAACGGCCGCCATTCTTAAGGCCCAGCAGGGAGCCTACAAGGATTTGAACAGTTTGCAGTTAAAAATCCGGGAGCGAAAAAAACTGCTGGAAAAGTTTGCTGTTGCAGAAAAATCGCCTCTATGGGTCATTGACTTTTTGTCAGCAAACCTCGGTTCTATGGATGTGATATTTGAGGAAGTTGTACTTGAGAATCAGGATGATGGAACAACTCTTCTATTACGGGGTACGGTTCCTGGAGGAGCCGATCTGGGTAATTTTGAAAAGCTTTTGGAAACAGTTCCCAATCAGCGGGGCCGCACCAGGGTAAACTCTGGCACTGATGCCCAGACTGGTAGGTACATGTTTGAAGAACGACTAGAGTTTCGGGATCGGAAAAAATGAAAACCGGAATAGTAAAAAATAGTTTTTCTATGTTTTTGATGGGCCTTTTGTTGTTCATGTGCCTTGGGTTGTTTCAACTTCTGGGATGGATTCAATCGGGGACCCGTCAAAGCATTGAAGAAATTGAACAGGCAAAAAGAGATATTCAGATTGTTAGAACACTGTCCACAGAAGGCCCTAAGGATATTCGTGAAGTTGATCTTTTACAGAAACTTACTGGATATTGCACGGATGTAGGCATTAAACCCCTGGATTGTTCCATCAAGTCCCAGACTCCTATTTCCAACAATGAATCCTTGACCCAGCGATACAGTGTCATGATTCAGAATGTTTTAATGGACGCCGCCATTGACTATTATCAGAAACTTGAGGAGCTTCCTGAGAATGTAAGGGTTGTACAATCAAGTCTGCAAAGGGTGGAAGTTCGAGGAACAAGGCAGGAGGAACGGCCCCCTTTCCTGGTACTCAAGATCGAAATGAACGAGATCAAATTCAGGCAGTGATACCGAGTAAAACCCTAAAGGATAAAGAGCTTTTGCTGGTTTTACATAAAACCTATCCTAGAGATAAAGACCGGGGTTATGCCCCGGCCTATGAATTTCTGATGTTAAGAGATCCGGATCTTGAACTACTTGGTCAGATAACGGTTCGTGTCGGTGATGATGAAAATATCCGCAACTGGGATGGTCATATAGGTTATGGGGTACTTAAAGAACATCGTGGACACTCTTATGCCAAAAGGGCCTGTCGTTTGCTTATACCCATCCTGAAACACCATCAGATAAATCCAGTGTATATAACCTGTGATCCGGCTAATTTTGCATCAAAAGCGACCATAAATAGTTTGGGGGCAAAGTTTATCGAGACTGTTGATATTCCTGAGTGGCACGAGTCATATTTTCTGGGAAACAGGCAGAAATGTAGATATCAATGGGATCTGGGTTGAAGCATTGGCTTATCTTTGCTACACTGCGCGCCTTAGACGGAGAGAATATGGCAAAGAATGATGCAATTGAAGTAGAAGGTACGGTTACTGTAGCCCTGCCTAATGCTATGTTTAGTGTGCGCCTTGAAAACGGGCACGAGATTCTGGCTCATATCTCAGGTAAAATGCGCAAGTTTTATATTCGTATTATTCCTGGTGATAAAGTCAAAGTGGAGATGTCTCCCTACGATTTAACAAGAGGTAGAATTACATATCGCTCCAAGTAGCGAAAATATTTTAGTTTGTTTTTCTGATTTTAACCTGCGCTTTGAAAAAGTTATCCTTAACCATCAATCAAAAATCCAGGGAAAATTTGGCCTGCTTAGTTACTCAGGCGGTATAGACTCCTCTGTACTCTTAAGGCTTCTAGAAAATATAGGCTCACAGTATTTTTCCTTGCTTTTTGTGCAGTATTTTCAGCACAATCTCAGGGGCCTGGAGTCCATTCGCGAAGAAGAGTTTGTCAAGGAACAGTGTCAAAGGGCTGGTATACCTCTTTTTGTTACAAGTTTAGAGCTTTCTCAAGATGGAAATCTTCAAAAGAACGCACGAAATCTTAGATACGCTTTTTTGAAAAAGAGGCTACAGGATTTGTCTTTGGAAACGGGTAGGCCTGGCCTTATCCTGACGGCCCATCACAGAGATGATGTATACGAAAACTTCCTGATTACGGTTTCACAGGGCCGTCTGGATCAACGCCTCCTTCCTCTTAAAATCTGGGATGAAAATCGAAATCTTTATCGGCCTATGCTTCACTTTTCCCGTGAGGAGATTTTAGAGTTTGCCCAGACAAATGGGGTTTTATGGGTGGAAGATTCTTCTAATTCAAGTCAGAAATACTTAAGAAATTCCATCCGTCACAGCGGCATAATTCAAGGCCTCAAGCCAGATATTGATTCTATATTTGATTTGCAGGCCCAATTTTTGGGGGCGGATCAAAAATTGCACACTGCCCTGTTAAGTTATTGTGAAAATAGAGATGGGGGAATAAGTATACCTCGGGGCATGTTGTTAGGTCTGCATGAGGATCTTGTATGTGACTTTTTTCGTTATCTGGTGAAACAGGTATTTGGTTTGGAGTTTGAGATCATTTCCTTAAAGGGGCTTTTACCCATTGTGCAAAAGGTTTTGATCTGGAAACTATCTCCTAATTCTGGTTATGCAAAATTTTCTATAGCCAGGGGGAATAACAAAAAGTTAGTCCTTCAGCTGACTCAGGAGTGGATTCATATTGAAAATATTGTCAATTCTCCCGAATAAATGCTCAAGAACAAGACAACTTGAGATGATACCAATATAATTAACCTATGATAGACCGTATTCTGTCCATTTTCCTTTGCATCCTCATTTTGTGCACCCTTTCCGTTTCCCTGTATGCGGTGCCAGACCGTGGCGATGTGATTATTTCCGAAGTTATTTTGGATGACGATGGGGTTTATGCTGCAATTCCTAGAAGAGCCGGCATTGCCCATACAGCTGAAACCGATATCATTGTTGAGTTAAAAAATATTTCAGGACAGATTCAGGATTTTACCGGTTTAAGACTGTTTTACATCATTGAACCGTATGCTCTGACCCACCCAGACAATAACCAGTTTGATATCTGTGGTATGTCTGTTGGGACTGCGCATATTCAGAGTATGGACATCACTGTGGCATCAGGTGAGCAGCCCAACAATATTTCTGCCGGAGATTTTTTTGTTATTCAGGAGTATGGCCCTTCCACTCAGCTCTATCCGACTAATGGAACCAAGACTGGTATAATGTTCAGAAAAAATGCACCCTGGGTTCCTGTGTCGTTACCCTTACACCGGTATCCGGGAATTGGGGGTAATTATACAACTGCTCCGCAAAATCTTTCCTACCATACTTTTATGTTAGGCAGCGAAAGAGGCAATACGGGCACAAATTTAGGTAATCCCACCCTAATAGATTCAGCAGAGTTTAGTGAACCCACAACGGAATATACAAATGGGGGCACAGCTCCTATTGCACAAATACGGGGTCTGCCAAGATACTGTGTGGGGAACAAGTTTACTAATGATGGGCATTTTACCAAGGATGGGTTGGATGATGACCCAGGAGGAGCACTCAGCCCGGTTGGGGCACAAAACCTGACCATACTTCTGTTCAGCACCAATGGTGGGGCAACGGTTGAGCTTTTGGATGTGTTTTCTATTGGTCCGGCCGGAGCCCAAATCGATCTAGATAGCATTTTGTCTGATGGGGGAACTAGTCCCGCGATTGCTCTACTCCTAGCGGCCAATGGCATTAATCCCTTCACCCCATACACATTTAATTTCGCAGGATCTACCCTGGAGATGTTTGATTTGGCCAATGGGGATGACAATACCTTGTTAGGTGCTGGGACCAAAGGGTTACATGAAGTATCTTTTCAGAGGCAGCCAGCAGCGGAAAATAGAGCATCCAACTCCAGAAATGATTTTTTTAAGGGTTCGGCAAGCAAGGGGACTGGCCTGACTTTGCCTCCTGATGGTGGCGGTGACATGATAAATACTGCCGCTGTAAGTTTGAACCGACGAGGGAATGCTGCGGGGGCGGACATATTGGTGAATACCTCGCCTACAAGCCCTGGTGATACACAATCCCGCTACAAGGTAATAGTGACAACAGCTGTTCCGGTATCTGCGATTGATGCCACAATCATCCGGGTAGGGGTAGGTCCAGTAGGTCCAGCTCGGCCCATGGTGTTTGCTGGCAGTCAATGGACTCTGGAACTTAACAATGTTTTGTCCGCCATCACCGATGTAACGGAATACCAGATTCGGTTTTTGATAACCCCGGTATCGGGGGCTCCAGGAGATGTCACTCCGGCTGGAACCAGTTTTTTTGCCAAGTCTTTTGGGCCGGGAATTACTATGGGGACCAGAACCCCCTCGGGCAGCGGGCCATTTGTTGACACAAGTTCCTTTAGTATAGACGCATCCCTTCTGGATACAGGTACGATTAATTTTAATTCGGCCAATGTGTATCTGGTGACAACTAATGGAGCTCGGGTATCCGGTGCTCCAGACAGACCTTTAGTATGTGATGGAAGCACAGGCTCTCAGACCTGTTCGACAACAGCATACTCACTCTCGGGAATTTCTGTGAATAATCAGATCCAGTACTGTTTCAGGGTTGATGCCACCGATGAATTTTTAAACTCTGGTACGAATAACAACTGTAATTCCCCATTTACTGTCACGAAGCGACCGGCTCTAAAATCCACGGCATCTGTGACCGTTGCCCCCGGGACAACAGAAACCATTGATATTTCCAATACCAGCTTATACCTCGATTCTTTTAATTTTCAGGGGGCTATTACATTTGCGCTTGAATCCAGCAGTGCTTACGCGACCTGTGTTTTATCCGGCACCATGGTAACAATTACAGCAGCTACGGTTGGTTCTGGTGGAAGCTGTCGATTCACAGTCACCGGTCAGGGGCTTACTCCCAACACCAATCAGCTTTTGACGGTAATTGCCGATCCCAATGCTACGGTATTGGAGGATTTTAAATTGGCCCCAGGTCTCAATCCTCTTCTGCCTGGACAGTTGACTAATAAGGCACGGGTCAGCGTTTCTGATTTTTTGGAAATAGAAGCCCGATTGACAGATGCTCAAGGCATTGATTCTACGGTTGGAGCCCAATCAGTAGTGCTTCACTTTGTGGCGACATCTGTTCCCGGTCTGGAAGGCCAGACCATTTACAGCTTTTTTATGTACAATGACGGAACAGATATCCGAACTGCATCCGGTGCCCCACCAGGAGCAGCCTTTGGAACCAGACATCTGTATGGATATAGCTTAAACGACAACAATCGAATCACACCCAATGCTTCGGTTTCCCCCGGTGGATTTGTTTCTTTTCCCCAAGCCCTAAGCCCAGAGAATTATTATTCGTTTCGTATTGATCCCCCAACTCCTGACGATCGCTGGCATCTGGCCATCAAACCATTTTTGTTTCAAATCACTACTGATTTTCAACTGGATCTGGAAGTCACGGATTTGAATGCCAATAAAACCTATCTACCCAATGTTGGTAATGTTTCCGTAGCTGCCGGGCCAGGATTTGTTTTAAAACCGGTTAAAGATACAATTAACGAAGGGGATACCAGTGAAAGAACCATTGCCTTAAGGGATTATGAGTGTAATGGCCCTCCTGCTGTGGGAACCAGAAAATGTGGTGGAGCAGGAAACAATCCGTTAAATGGTGCGGAACATGATGCCTTAGTCTGGTATGTGGATAGTTTTGATGGGAAATCCGATCCCCCGGCGGGGCCTAGAACCGGCTTTTTTGAATATGTAAACCCCGTAGTCACTCCCGCGAGTTCCAATACTGGAGATCAGTTTAATTATAAAGTAAATCCCAATGCCTGTGGGCTGGGCAGGATTAATTTTACCGTGGAAGATTCTGCGGGTTTTAGGGTGACCACCGATGAATTTTCCATTCAGGTAACCTGCCAGAACGACAATCCCCAATACGCTTCGACTCCATTTATTGGACCATTGACTGCTCCTGAAAACGCCTCTGGTTTCCCAATATCGCTCCTGACTGTTGCTGGTGAGGTTACACAGTTAGGTTTACCTGAAGGTGCACCTCTTTACGGTGAAACTGCCACGAATCAACTGGTTTGGGAAATTCTTGATGGTCATCCATCACAGAGTGTCAGCATTCTTACTACATGGGAAATTGTGGGAAGCAGTCTGGTAGTGACAGCGACGACAGCCGTGTTCCATTCCACCGGTGCCTTTGATTCTCTAGTTGTTTGTGTACGGGATGGAGCGGGTTTATATCCTAACAACGGTACCATTACCAAAGATGCGTTTAACAATGCCTGTACTGTTCTAAGAATTCAGATTCTGGATGTTTTGGATTTGCCTTTGATCTCAACCAATGGTCAGTTTCCGGCAGTTCCGGCACCTTCTCCTATCAATGTCCCTGAGGACACACCCACTACAGTACAAGTAGGTATCTGGGATGTGGATGGCCCATATCCAGCAGTATTTTCCACATCGATTGTGTCGGATCCATTAAGCATTATTTCAAGCATAACCTTTTCCAACCGTCAGGCTGTGGGCACTACCGGAGAAACCTGGGATATGCTCATTACTCCTTCCCTAAACAAGACAGGGACAGCCACCGTGGTATTAAAAGGTCAGACCGGGGTTCAGTTTGCTACCCAGCAACTGACAATTCATGTTTTGCCAGGTAATGATCCCCCCACATTTACGGGAATTCCCTGTTTACGAAATCCCGTCAGTGAAAAGGAAGACTGGGGAACCACCACTTCCCAGCTTAGTTTTGCAGTAGTAACCGATGTGGATCTGTCCGATGTGGCAAATCCTTCTTTTCCCGGGGAGTACAGATGGAGTCTGACTTCCGTTACATACAATGGTTTTATTCCGGTTGGAGTCGCGGAATCTATGGGGATGACAGCGGTGTCGAGTGCCACAACTCTGACGACCCCCGTTGCCGGAAGTTTTGTGAATGCAGAAATTGTGCAAATCATGGTTGGTGGTGATGGCAGCAATGGATTGATTACTTTTCAATCCAATCCATTCGCCTATGGGACGGCCACACTAGGAATCCGTATTACTGATCAAAATGGCAATGGGCTGTTTGCCGAAAATTCTCAGTGCAGTATCCAGATTGAGTCTGTGACAAACCCTCCCGTGATTCGCCAGTCTCTATTTCAGGCCAATAAAACAGTTTTGGAAGATCAGGAAGGTTACTTTTTTGATCTTGGACCTTATGAATTGGATCCATTTAATGCCTTAACCAACGATTCGGATTTATTCTGGTCGGTCAATCTTGCCGAACCGACCACATTGTTTGATATCCCGGCCAACTATCCCCCGTATTTTCGTGATTTTCTGGATGCCGAGAATAAAGCATCCGGGGCCTATAACCGCATGCGTTTTGGTCCTGACACTGCCATATTTGGTGCCAACGGAAGCCCGATTTCGCCAATATCCACAAAAATTTCTCCTATGACAACCCTGACGACACGATTTTTAGATCCGGTCTCGGACAGGCTGTTTATCAGGGCAGCTCCTGATGCACATGGGACCTTGCCATTGATTCTTACCCTGAATCGTACCAATGCAACTCCAGTTACGACCAGAGTGGACTTTGTGATTAGCCCCGTGAATGATCCGGTACGAATTACCATGCTTGATCCTGAAAATTCGGCTGTGGCAATCGCTCCCTTTGTTAATCTTGAGGAAAATACCTCGGTGCATTTTTTGAATCTGACTACCTGGGAAAATGATGCTAGAGATTTTACCCCAGTTACAACCGGCAATGGGCTTCGTTGGGTGGAAGGGCAGATAACCAGTGGGGATACGGGAATTTTTACGATAAGCTGCCCATCAGCTCCAGGTACAAAATTTCAAAGTTCCCAGAGTGATGGACCTACGGGAGCGAATCCAGCTGGAAGTGACAACTTGTGTTTGGTTCCAAACAACAATGTGGCCTATCTTCAGGCATCCACTGTGTTGAATCTGGCATTAAATGATAATGGAAACATCAATCCAGTGAATCTGGCTGTGCCCGTCACCCTGTTTGGGCACAATGACTATCCTGTGATGGACTTCTTAAGTGCAGGCATCACTTATGATCAGACTCAGGGAAGATATATCTGGAGGGTTTCTGAAGGGGCAGGGGCCAGGACCTCTGACTTAAAACCTCTGATGAAGGATGAAGAAGAGTCTTTGCAGGTTCCCAATACTGAAAAGACCATGGCATGGTACTTTGATGACTTTCCCAAAACCCTGTCTGGAACCGGACCAGGAAACCTGAATAAATCTCTTACCCTTGGTGGATTTCCTTTTTTGCTTACCATTGATCCAGTTTCAAAAATTCTGACTTACAATACTACGGTATCTCAGTTGTCTGGACCGACACTCCCCATTGTCACCATGTTTTTGTGTGATACCGGATATCCCTATTATGAAGCAGCACCCACAAACTCAACTAGAACCTCAAGAAAGTGCTCCATGGCACAGGTGCAGTTTGTGGTGGAAGCCATTAACGATCCACCATTGATTTCAATGCCTGATACCATTCTGGCCACGGCCTTTCGCGTCAATGAAGGGCAGTGCCTCAGCGTGGATATGGAGCCCTTTGTCACAGATCCGGACACAGGCATATCGCAGATATCCATGTTTGTATCTACTACAAACGGGATTACAAATCAGGATGTGAATTTATCCCTGTTTTCCATGCCCTGGGTCACCAGTAACGGTTTTATCTTAAATGCCGGTCAATTGGGAAGGGAACAGAACTGCTCTTTGCAGGAACTGGATTTGGAGACAGGACCATTGTCTCGCTCGGCCTTAAGGATGTTTGGTTCTGTAAAAGTGGATCTGGTTGTTCGTGACAATGAAGGAGCAACATCTACCCGTTCCCTGACTTTGACATGGGATCCAGTCTGGGCAGCCCCCTCCATCGGGGTAAGCTCGCAATGGAGCACATCGCCTTTGACTTCGCTTCAAATCTGGAGTGTCAAGGAGGATTCAGGCACTACAAAAATTTCCCTTTCTACTGATATTCCTGATGAGATGTTATTGGATCTGGATCTGGGTTACGGAGAAGACTACGAAGATTATACCTGGTCGATTTCCCACCTTGGAGTACAGACAGATTCCCTGCTTACCAGCCTGTTTTCTTTAAAGATCGAAACTACAACCACAGGAGATTTTTTAAGTTATTCTGTATTACCCAATGCCTCCACGACTGGAGAGTATGTAACCCTGATTGTTACTGATTCACAGGGGTTGATGGGGATTCGCACCATCATATTAAAAATTGATGAAATCAATGATACTCCCTTTCTTTACAGCCGTCCCACGATTTGTGGTATCGGGGCAGAAAACTCCTGTTTGCCAGAAAATGTCACCACTTACATTCAGTTAGCTGACTTTTTATCAGATGCCAATGATTCTCCCCAGGACGAATTGATTGTCCGTATTGTGAACAACTTGACGGATTGTGTGGTCGGTCCCACCCTTCCAGGTGTTTTAACCACTTCAAATTCTGTGTTTGCAACCACGGTAGAAACCCAAAGACTAAAAATCACTCCTTTACCGCATAAATTTCATCCTAAGCAACCGGGCTCAAATGACCTGTTCGGCGATATTTTAAGATTGTGTGTTTCTGATTCCCGCTCAACTACTCAGGTTGCCTTAGCTACAACCGTAGAGGTTTTTGTCCGGCCTGTAAATGATTCCCCGATCATTACTGCCCCTCTGGATCAGGTAAGCTTTCATTTGCTTGAGGATGTGGAGTTAAAAGTGCCCTTTATGGTGTCGGATTCTTTGGATACCATAAACCCCGGAATGCAGAGTTATATGCGTTTTACCAGTGAAAGAATCAGTGATCTGGGCCCAAATCCTTCTGTTATATCCACTAGTATTTATGATGTGACTATGTTGGGTGCAGAGCTGATTCTTAGAACCAAACAGGATCTTTTCTCCTCGCAGACGGAACACTATCGGGTCAGGGTTATTGATGAAGGCGATCTATGGCAGAATCGTTTTGGCCCATCTTCAACCACCACTTCGGTTCGTATCAGTCTTACATCAAGTCCTGTTAATGATGCTGGCCGGTTCTGTGAACTCTCTGCTGTGGGCTGTGTGCCACTAGGTAGCCTTGATATATCCATTGCTGAAGACACCTCGGCAGTATATCCACTCAATCAGCAATTCAAGCTTTTTGACCCTGATAATGCGGCAGCCTCCAGCTATGCGTTTTCTCTGGAACCCAGCACTATTGTCACTAACAAACTGTATTCCCTGAGTTCTGGTGGAATTGTGCGTTTTCAACTGTCTTCGCACTTGATCGGGCCCAACGGAAGAGACAGTTTTTCATCAGTGCTTAGTTCCGTCATTCTGACGGAAGAAACTCACGGAACCGTGAATAATCTCAATCTTTATCTGCATGACACTTCTGAGCCACAGGTATTAGTAAGTACCCTGCCTATAAATTATGTGTTTCAGCCCATCAATGATCCCCCCCGTTTTACTCAGACCATTCCCGTAATTCAGGCCAGTAAAAACGCCACCCAGCCCGTCAGTGTCAATCTGACCCAGTTTAAATTTGATCCAGATACGGCCTTGAATCAGGTCTGTTACTCAGTAGTTACCTTTAATCCAGCCATGATCCAGGCCTATTTCCCCTCTGGTTATGGGCCAGCAGTATTTAATCAGAATAACTGTGTGACCCAGGCAGAAAACTTGAATATCTTTCCCCTGCCAGGAGTAAGTGGTAGTACCAGTTTACAGCTGGCCATTTATGACACAACGGATCTGTCCTCGGCTACGACAAGTGTGGCAGTTCAGATATTGGCCACAGAACCAGTATTTGATCTGACCCAGAAGCCTAAGGTGTCTGAACTCGGGCTTTTGGTGGTCACTGCTCCAGGAGTTTATAACTTCAGGGCTCAGGATCTCTTGATTGATGATTCGCCCATTGTTGTGAACCCGGCGATTCCCAACTTTTTTGTGAACACCTCCGATCTGTCAACGATATTGCAGGGGCAAAGGCTAACCGCACTTAATCTTGATTTCTTCCAGATAAGAATCAATCCGGCCAATGGTGAATTGGAGATTACTCCTGATTATGCGGATTTCAGGGATGGAACGCGCTCGTTCTGGCTCTATTACGAAGATGCCAATGGCAATATTGGAAAAATGGTGGCATCTATTACCAAACGCCATGCTTTTTTGAAGTCGGTTCGTGTAGATGATGTGGATGGAAATGGGGGATTAGGTTTTGGGGACAGATTGCTTCTTGAGTTTTCTGAAACCTCTGGTGGGGTCCGAGGACTTCTGAATGGTAATGGCAGTTTTACGGCCCTAAGTGTCAATAACATTTCTCAGGTTGTGATTGGTCAGGTTACCGGGGTTGATATTGCCCAGAATGCCTATGGAATTCCTACACCTTATGCGGTAGAACTATATGATCATAAATTTGATCCGATCCATCCATCCTTGGCAGCCACTGCCCAACAAAGCGGGGCCTACTTTGTACAGCTCACTTTGGCAGATGGATTTAATCCAAATCTGAATGGAGTCAGAACCAG
The DNA here is from genome assembly GCA_019454875.1 of Candidatus Cloacimonadota bacterium. GTDB lineage: Bacteria > Muiribacteriota > UBA6191 > UBA6191 > UBA6191 > UBA6191. Next base: position 37,459 of record JACFNL010000015.1, read on the forward strand.
CCATAGTCTTGCCACACCCCCATTTCAGAATCTGAGGTTTAGTCGGGATGTGACGGCAACATCCAGGGCTTTATCCATTGCAGCTATGCAGGATCAGGTTCCTCCCCGTCTGATGCAGGCCCGCCTCATCGATTTTGATAAGGATACCCGCTATCGGGAAGGGGACAGGGTTCAGCTGCGTTTTTCCGAGGTGATTAAACCCCTGACACAGGCTCTTGACTCCTACTTTGTCCCTTCTGGATTCAGTTTTGGGGGCAATGCCTATTACATTCATGCTGGAAATCAGGTTGAAATCGTACTGGGTACTGGGGCAGTAGTTGACTTAAATGCCAATCCTTCAATTCTGGTCACATCAGATGTAATGGATTTTGCCAGTAATCCGGTTGATGTACGCAGGCGACAGATGACATTTACAGTTGAGGATATGGTAGGGCCACGGATCATTAAGGTGGACTATGACAAACGATCCACTGGTATTAACTATGTTCAGGGTGACAGGATCCGTATTGAATTTGACGAAGCGGTGAACACTACCGTGTTTAATCCCCAGAATCTGGACTCGTTACTCACTTTAGGAAATTTCACCTCCTTTGGCAGTAATCCCGGAATTCAGTTTGAAGAGGGTGGCAGAGTATTGATAATTACTTTGGGTGCATTGCCTTCCGGCCTTGGCCCCCAGGTGGCTTTGAGGCCGTCCAGTGCGGTAGTGGATTTAAGTGGGAACGCTTCTGGAACAGGAGAATTAATTGCCAGTAGAGGAATTTCTCTGCCATCAGAGGATACACTGGCTCCAACAGCTAAAATTCGCTACAGCCGTCAGGGACTGATTTTTGATTTTATGAATCCTCTGACTGTGATCAATGCTGGGGAACTCCTGGTGGAAGCAGATTTTTCCGAGATTCAGACTGCAGTTCCCCGAATATCTATCGAAAATGGCTCTAATACTATTGTGTCTTTGGATTCCATGTCTCAGATTCAAAATAGCTCAAGGCCAATGCAGCTGTGGTTTTATCGTCATAGAATTGGTTCAGATGATGGTCTTAACCGTGTGATACTTGATGGAGACTCAGATCCAATATCTGGGTTGGCATTGATGCAGCCAATCAACAATTCCTTTTTTGTAGATACATTATTGCCAATTTTGCAGTTGCCCTTGTTAGCAGGTTCTTCCACTGACAATGCTTTGGAAAACAGACAAATCAGCGTTACAGGTATCTCAAACGAGGACTTAAAAGATATTCGGGTTACGGTTTTGACAACCTTGGGTAGTGTTTCGGCCTCAGTGACCCTAAATCCAGTCAATAGAAAAAGTTTTCAGTTCAGTGCCATCAATTTAAACCCAGGGGAAAACCGTTTTCGCCTGGTTGGTACTGACATGGCGGGAAATCCCGGTGAATTGATTAAATCCATATACTATGCGGCTGATGGTACAACTGGAGGCGGTACAACTCCTGGGGTTGTGGAGCTGGATCTGGACTTTGACAAGGATGGGGTACCCAATTCTCAGGATGTATTTTCCCGTGACCCATCGGAATGGGAAGATACGGATGGAGATGGGGTCGGAGATAATGCCGATGAAGACGCTGATGGAGATGGTATCCCTGATGAACTGGAACGCTCTATAGTCTGTGGTGGAAGAGTCTATGACTTTTCCAAGGATTCAGACAATGATGGGATTCCCAATGCTTTTGATGATGATATGGATGGAGATGGAATTCCAAATCATCTTGAGTCTGGTTATGCAGCCGGACTGACCCCTGTTGGTCAGATGCTTGATTTTAACAATAATGGAATTCCCAACTACCAGGATCCAGATGAAAGAGCTAGATTTGCCGCCTGGGATCACTGTGCTTCCCTGGGCCAAAGTCAGAGTTTAACAGCGGTGTTGGGCACAAACCTGACTCCAGGAACGGTGTTTGCTGGAATCAAAGATGAAATTTTACTGATTCCTCAAGGTGGTAAGGATGTCAGTTACGATATGAGTGATTTGGGTGTTGAGTATCGTGAACTGACCGATGTGGTTTTACCTCGTACACCGGATTTGGAAGGATTGTTTCCAATCATGCAGGTTAAGCCCGAGAATCAGCCCATACTTCTGGATGAAACACCTACGGGGTTTGAGGTAGTTGGTAAAGTGTTATCTATCAAAGGCAGGGTTAAAGCTGGCAAAACCGTTGATTTCCCTTTTCCGCTACCATCGTATTTCAAAAATAACAGTGTTGTCCGTACAGCCGATATCCGTTTACAGTATTTTGATACCCAGGAAAACAAATGGGTTGATTCTGGTACTCCTGTGCGTATAGAAGGGGCCATCGTATATGGTCGAATCAAACATTTTTCGGACTGGAGAATTCTAAGAAATGTTGGCTCCGTGTTTGACAACAATGCCGGTGGCTCTCTGAGTGCTGTATCGTCAGGCTCAGGTGGCGGCGGCGGTGGTGGTGGCTGTTTTATTGTTACAGCAGCATCAGGTAAGAATTCGTATCTGGTTCAGATATATTCCCGGTTTCGTGATCGGGTTTTGATGCAATCCGAATCCACACGGATGCTGGTACAGATGTATTACGAATTTTCGCCGACTCTTGCCAGAGAAATGTCTTCCATGCCAGCTCTTAAATTGTTGGTACTTGCTCTTTTAACCTTGGCTTCGCCCCTGGTCGTACTGGCAGGTTCCGGTCTGCTGGGCCTCTTTTTTCTCGCTCTGATTGGGGCTATGGGATTGCGGTTTTTACGCCAAATTTCTGCTTGCAATAATTTATAAATGTGATATTATCTCCTCACCTTGAAATACAGGGGCGTTTAGCTCAGTTGGTTAGAGCATCTGCCTTACAAGCAGAGGGTCGTAGGTTCGAGTCCTTCAACGCCCATTGAAGTATTTTTTGGTTGGGAATCTGGGGTTGTAGCTCAGTTGGTTAGAGTGCCTGCCTGTCACGCAGGAGGTCGCGAGTTCGAGCCTCGTCAGCCCCGTTTTTTTATTGTCCAATTTGGGCAGATAGCTCAGTCGGTAGAGCAGAGGACTGAAAATCCTCGTGTCGGGGGTTCAAATCCCTCTCTGCCCATCTTGGATTGCTCGGCGACATGGCCAAGTGGTAAGGCGAGGGATTGCAAATCCCTTATTCCCCGGTTCGAATCCGGGTGTCGCCTTTTCTTGTCCATCTGTTTATTCATTGTAAAAACAAGGCCCTGGCAATTTGCCAGGGCCTTCTATTTGAAAGGACTTTGTTTTACAGATTCAACATGATTGGGTACTGTAAAACTCCTTCTTTGGTATGAAATTGAACTGAGATAAGGTCATCCTGCTCCAGATCCTGCTTGGTTCCCAGGATGGTTATAGTCCTGGTGCTGGCATTCACTGGAAATTCAGTCTTTTGCAGAGCAAGGTTATCCCCAGCAGTAACCACGATGGTGTTGTTGCCAATGTCACCTAGTGATTCCACATTTAGTACAATCTGGAAATTGTTTCCGCTAAACATAGGTGTTTCGGCATTGACCGATACAATGGGCAATACATCCATAACCGGATTTTTTGCCTGAAGTCGTGCCTGCCTTTGGCTGATTGTGTCTAAAATACTGCTGGCTAGCCGTTCGGACTCCTCATGATTTTCCAAAAGAAGCTCAACCTCAAGGGAAGATCTCTCCAAGGACTCCTGGGACAGAAGCATCATATCCTGAGTCACCGAGTTAAGCCCTGTACCTAAAAGAGCCAGTTCTTCGGTTTTAAGAAGTCTTGAATACTCCTCATCTGCCTTAGCTAAATCGGTAATGATGATAATGTTTTTACCAGCTCCAAGCTCTCTTGATCTGGCCATATTAAGGGCTGTCTTTAAAAGAGATGAATACTCCTCGGAGGCTTTCAGTAACCGAGTGCGATGTTCGCTTAAATTCACCTGGCTCTTTGGATATTCCAAAAAGACATCCTTATCGGGATTCACTACGGTGTCCCCCTCATAAGGTCTGAACGAGGCATCCACAATACCTCCTACTTTTTTTGGAATAGAGTACAGGTAGGAGCTTGACTCATAAACAGAATGGGCCAGTAGTCCAGTTCCAGTGACAGCGGATACCAGGCCAATCACTTTGGATATGGCTGTAGGATCCAGTAGGGCTGTCATTCCGGCCAGCTGGGTAATATGCTTGGCAAGTTGTGCGTATTCCCTCTCTTTTTTAGAGCGGATCGTGATTTCATTTATCTTTTCCTCAATAGGAAAGAGATGAATACGAACATCTTCCGAAGCGTCTTCAGTTGTTCCACTGACCTTCATCCCAAGAGCTTTGGTGGCAATGAGATTCACATTCGGCTGCCCCAGATCCACAATACCAATTTTTGGTACGCTCATCAGGGCATATTTACCCAAAGTTTTGGCAGCAAAGGGTTTCATCCATTTTCTGTCACTCTCAAGAGTCAAATCAAACACCTTTGCCCAGACCGTTGTTATCACAGAGGAGGCAATCGGCACGATGGTATTGTAAGGGGAGGGGAGCTTCACAGAGGCTAATGCCACAACCTTGGAGAAAATCTGAACCAGTTTGGCATGGATTCTCTTTTTAAGAGCATCTGCGGCTTTACCTACAACGCCACCCTTTTCAATCAAGGGATTCATAAGGGTTGTAATAGCATGTTTACTTTGTAAAAAGAAGGAAGCCAGATCCAGAAGAGACAAAGAAGCTTCCTCAGCCATTCCCAGACCATCATTGTAGGTTTTTACTACAGCAGATTCTGCAATAGCCATCCTTCTTAAGACCTCGTGATGTGAAGGACCCCCCGTTTTTTCCCAGTCATTCAAAATGGCATTTAACTGATCCACTCTGTAGTTTTTAAGGGCAAAACCATCGGGGATCGGAAGGTGAGGAAAGCCCTTTAACAATTCAAGCAGTTTGTAGATATCAAGAATCTGGCCTTCTAAAAACTTTGGATCAATCTTTAAGTGAGAGAGGGCATGTACCCCTTCTCTGGCCTTTTTTACTAAAAACTTGATATTGTCATGAGCAGAGTCAGCATTATCAGCTTTGCCAAGAAACTCAACCATTTCTTCCATGGTTTTTTGCATCAGCACTTCCCCAGCAGAAGAATCAAGGAGTCGGAACTGATACTGCCTCATCAATTCCCGCATGTTTTGGGAATTTTCCTGACGAAATGATTCGGAAAGCTCTGAATATTCTTTAGTGAATATCTCAAGTGAAGAAGGATTGTTTACCAGATAATCCAAAAAGGCATTTTCGTCTGTGAGCCAGAGCTCAACCAGGCTTTGCTCCCCACTGCGAGTGGGCACTACGGTATCGGTAACACTCAGTTTATAGCTGATTTCACCACCTGCGGTAGAGACAGGAATGATGGTCAAGTCGCTCAAACCAGTTATATCCACAGTAAAGGTGGCATCATTTTTTTTGTCTAAAACCACCTGTTCGAGGGTTTTGTTTCCAGAGTTATCCTGTTTCAGAACATGCAGGGCAAATTTTTTCTGTTTGCCAATCAGGCCCTTTTGGTCTCCATCGAATTGAAAGGTAAGCTGATTAGGATCGCGAATTGTTTTGGTCTGAAAAGAATACACGGGGATTTTACCCAAAACAACCGCACCCTCGGACACAATTTCATAATTAACACCAGTGACCTGCAATCCACCCCGAACAAATGGTCCCACCTCAATCTGATGTTTTCCATTCACTTCTGTGGTTGGCATGAGAAGATATTGTCCATCCACTGTACTTCCAGCCGGTCGCCAGACTTCTGGAGGTAAAACCCCATTGTTGAGATTCCAGCGAATGGTAGCGGGATAATCTGCATAGATTTTAATTTTGTCCACCAGAGTTGCATTCATGGGTTCGCTGACAACTTTTTTGGAGAAATGAATAAAGTCAGCAGCTTTCTGGTTGACTGTTGTTTCAATCACTGTACCAGAAGCTGAGGCAAACGACTGTAGATGGGTTGGCTGTACTTTGATGGGAAGGGTTTTATCATAGGCATACTGCCCTTGAGCCACCTTGGAGTCGTTAATGAAGTTGGCTAACAGAAAATCCATAATGATTTCATCAATATCTCTGGTGATTCCATGCTGCTTCAGAACATGGGCCACAGACTCCATACCCTTTAACTCGGATGCAACAATGTCCCGAAAAATTAAGGCAGATTTTTCCATGTCGTTTATGACTTTGGTGGCCAGATAGTACATAAACAGGTACACATTGCCATAATCATCAATGCCGTTGTTAAACTCATCAATCTGGGTGTCCGGGGATTTCAGAAAGGATAAAATCTGGGGAGCATGCCCAAAATCATTGACCCAGAAAGAAATCTGGGACATAGCTTCGTTAAGCCATAACTGTTCGCGCTTGTCATGGTTGAAATGAATCATGTGCTGAAACTCGTGAGCCAGGATGCCTAAATAGTCCTTAGTGGTTGGATCAGAAGGGTAGATATCCATGTAGAAAATTTCTCTTTCATTGGAGAACTGCCACATGGAGGTTGGAAACTGATCCACTGGAGAAAAGTATCCACCAACATAACCTTTGCCAGGCTCCCATCCGTCCTGTATATCCAGAAACAGTAGGGTGATTTTTTCATCAAAATCTACACCGGGTTTGTTCTCCACACCAAAAAACTTATGATTTGTAGGATAAATTTCTGTATCAAAGCGATGGGCCAGCATTTCTGCAGTTGCCTGACTCATCCGATTTTCCTGATCAAGCTCAAGATAGATGTAGCAGTGTTTTCCAACATGTTTTAAAGTGGCTTCGACCTGGACAGGGGAATTGGCTGCCACATTCATGGCCCAGAATGTAGTTCTTTCACCAACCTGAACAGCTTTGGCTGCCCGCTTCATGACGGGAGCAGGTGGTTCCCCATATTTTGAAACCAGTTCCTGATACACGGTATCCAAGTATTCTACTTCAGTGGTAAATCCACCTTCTTCAAAAAACTTGCTCTTCAGGCCATGAGCCTGACTCACTGTTGTCAAAAGGCTGCCTGCAATGGCTAAAGCCCCAATCAGTTTATACATATTATGATCCTTTCTACACTCTTAAACTCAGCGCGATCCCAAATTATAGTGAGGAATTTTTGGTTGGCAAGGGTCAACAGACGGTTATTTTTGGCTCAATTGTTCGTATTGCAGTAAAGCTTCAGAAAACTGCTCGCCAGCAAACTTCCAGTTTGCCCGGCATTCCTCCCGGTACCCATCCACAAGAGCTGACCAGGCCCGGTTCGTGTATCGTTCCGCAAATGAGAAGGGCTCAAAGAAACGGGCAAAGTTTTCAATCCCGTATTCCTGCATATAATAAAATCGCTCATTGGCCATCCTGAGACACAGAGCCTGAACTTCTTCAATGGTGATTAAATCGGCCTCCATGGTTTCAAAACAGGCACGGATATGCATCAGGTAATAATCCGGCCCCATATAGGCTCCGACCTGAACATTTTCTGAATCAGCTTTTTCAGGCTTGTTGGACAGTTTGCGTCTCTTGAACACCTGGGTGATCAATGCGCTGATTATCAGAGTGGGAACAAAGTAGAGTAATAATGGAGTATGCAAGACCTTGCCATCGGCCATACTTACTTTTAAAGCGGCTGTGGTGGAGGCTAAAAAAGCAACCCCAAAGACTATCCATAGCGGGTCCAGCACTTTTTTTAGCACTGCTATCACAAGGGCTGTGAGTACAATAAGGACAACAAGTACCAGACAGATCATCTGGATTATACTTTTGGTTTCAGGTGAAAAAATATCCCAGATTTTAATCAGGGCACCACCTAAGCCCATCAAAGCCTCGCCCACAATCAAACCGGCAGCAAAGGGGGTCACATTGTTTTCAACCCAGTCTACACCCTTGCATTTTGTAATTCCCATGCTGATGAGGCATCCGATTCCATAACCTAAAGTAATGGAGAAGGGCAGATACATTGCAAGGCCAATTAGTACCCCAAGTCCACCAGTGGGTAATAGGGACAACACAGCGCCCAAAAAGCCGCCAGTTACATACTTCTCGGTTGGGGCATTGCCACTGACTACGCCCTGGATCATCGATTCCAGAGCCTGGGCCTGTGGGGCTGGAACCATGGTCCCAGGCCCAAAACCAGGGGTTTGTGAACCATATCCCCACAAAAGGGCAACAGTGGCAACCGCTATCACAGGGCCGATCCAGGCTACGGCTAGCTGGGCGACCTGTTGTTTAACAGGAATACTTCCGACCATAAATCCGGTCTTTAAGTCCTGCATCATGTCGGCACATTGAGAAGTAGCCACACAAACCGTCACTCCAATTAAAACCGTGATCAGGATATGATGCGAGCTCATAAACAAGACGAGAGTTACAGCAATCAGGGACAAGCCAGAAAGCGGACTGGTGTCGGTAGTGCCAGTACACTGGGCCACAATCATTCCAGCCAATATCATCCAAATGAGTCCGGCCAGAGCAATAAAAAAACATTGCCAAAGGGGCATATCTTTTTCGATCAGGTAACAGGTGGCGAACAAAAACAAAAATGCGAATGCGGTAGCCCCATAAATTGCTTTAATGGATAATTCTTCTGAACTCGCTGATTTAACTCCGCTTGCGGCCGTTTTGGCTGCCTGAGATAGGGCTTTAAATACACTTTTTAGTACGGGTAGGGCTAAAAATGCACCCATTACCGCCCCACCAATCAACATTCCAATCCCTAAGGGGTGCAGCATCTGACGATATACAAAATTCTGCTGCCAGGCCTCCCCGTCCACCATACTCATGGCCTCTGGTATCGGGGCCCAACCAAGTCCCACGGCTAAAGGAGCTAAAACCCAGTAGGCTAAAACTCCGCCTATGGCAAATCCAAGCCCACCGCCACCTGCCATAATTCCGGCACCGAGGTTCATCAGGCTCAGGTATATGGCAGTCTGGGTGTAAGCTGGCAACCCTAGCCATTGACCAACGGGCAAATCTTCTGGCAAAAAACCCTTCAGAACCAACCAGGCCACAAAAGCAGACACCAAAGTACCCAATACAGTTAAAATGGCCTTTTTTGGTCCGGCACCAGGGGACTTTAATATGATGGATACGGCTGTTCCAGAGGGAAACCGCAGGCGTTCAAATTCAATCATCTGCTTTCTGAGCGGGATAATAACTGCAACCCCGATAAAGGAGCCGGCGGTGGCAGCCAGGGTAATCAGGCCCAGAGTCTTTAAATCGGATTGCAGGTCCTGACCCAGATATCCCATCAGATACAGAACGGGAAGAGTAAAAATAATGCCGGATCCAGTGGTGTTGATACCGGAAGCAATGGTCTGATTGATGTTATTTTCCGGAATGGTTCCCTTGCCAAACACACCCTTTAATATGGCAAACCCCATGATGGCAGCAATTGTTGAACCACCAATACCAAACCCAAGTCTCATTCCTGCATACACAAAGGCGGCTGTCATAACCACGCCCTGCAGGATGCCAAGTATCACTCCCAATATTGTAATTTCCCGGTACGGTCCCTGTTCCTGATGTTTCATAGTATCAATCCTCCAGAAGCTGAAACTATAACAGAAGTGAAACAGGAGTTCACGGGATCGGTAAAAGATTTCCGTGGTATCCTAAGATTATGAAAAAATTTTTTAACACAGCTGGGCCCTGTCGTGAAGATTTACATTACACCGTATGGAGACCTAAAGCCATTGAACCCATTCTAGCCCTCATAGCCCAGGAAACAATCTGTCACGGGGCTCCTGGTTTTGCTCCTCGATAATAAGTTTCACTCAAGCTGGATACAATTCATCTGTCACGCACATTTTATCGTAAATTTTTCTTGACAGGATTTTGCACACCAATTTTCAGTCTATCCCAGTACCGGAAAAAATAGCGGTTTTAGTGCCTCATTTCTCTCTATTTTTGCCTGATCTCACAAAGCCCTTTCAAAAATTGCAAAATTTTGGAGTTTGCCCCCTCTAGCCACATCAAATCAAGTCCAAAAACCCCGTGGTAACATAAATGTATGCAAAACCTACATCAAAAAATCACAGAAACCGTCATTGAGTATAGAAAACAGGAAGGTCTCTTGATTGAACTCACTCAGGAAGCCGATTTCACCAAGTTTTATCTGGAGCTTGGGTATTCCTCCTTGTTTGAGTATTTAAATCAAGGCCAGGGAATCAGTGCCGC
>JACFNL010000150.1 GCA_019454875.1 Candidatus Cloacimonadota bacterium
CACTCATTTCCAGCCTGATCCAGTTTATCAACCGGGTGGCGGGGGGAAATGCTGAAAATGCAGCCAGTATGGTATCCAGGGAGGAGTTTGTACACTGGATTCGACAGTCTGTGGTCGGTGGAACCATGAAGGAAGACACGGAAAAAATGATTCACACCACCTTTGAATTTAGAGAAACCACAGCCAGAGAAATCATGATGCCCCTTTTGGATGTACGGTTAGTATCCCTTGGTACCACTGTGGCCGAGTTTTTAAGTTTTGCCAGAAAACATAAATACACCAGATATCCCGTGTATGAAGATCGGGTGGATCGTATGGTTGGTTTTGTCAGTATTTATGATGCATTAAGAGAAAAAAACCAGGCCGGCACCATTCAGAATCTTGTACATCCCATTCCTTTTGTACCAAACTCCATTCCCATCGATAAACTTCTGTTTCAAATGCAGTCCAATCGTCAGAAACTGGTCTCTGTAGTGGATGAGTATGGCGGGTGTGATGGAATTGTGACCATTGAGGATATCATTGAGGAAGTGGTGGGTGAGATTGCCGAGGATCATGAGGAGTTTGAGCCTCTGATTCAGGATTGTGGAGAGTTTTGTTACCGTGTGGACGCATCCATTGATATTGAAGACTTAAATGACGAACTGGATCTGGATTTGCGAAAAGATGGATTTGATACTCTGGCAGGTTATCTGTTAAAGGCCTTTGGCAGGATTCCCGAAGTTGGTGAGAAAATTGTGGCTGATAACCTGGAGCTTGAGGTTCTGGCAAAAGAACATCTGGCAATTCTGGAAATCAGACTTAAGATACAAAAAGTTGACTAAGTCTTTTTTTCAGTCCCTGTCCTAGCTGGCTTAAATCTTCAATCCAAGGTCCCTGGGGCAATTTTCTCAGTTCCTCATCGGCTTTTTTGATATAGTCCTCGGCCATGTCTCTGGCCTGACCCATATAGGTGCCTGAAACCAGATATGTGGTGAGGTTTTTTTCAAGCCAGCTCTGGTTGTCCTGTTTCAGATGATGCAAAAGGGGGCTATCCTGATCATTTTTTAAGGCTAACAGGACGGGCAGGGTTCTGAGCCCCTGGCGGATATCATTTTGTGTGTCCTTGCCCGTAAATTCTTTGGAGGAACACAGATCCAAAATATCATCGGCAATCTGAAAGGCAATTCCAAAAGTTGTTCCAAACTGTCTTAAGGATTTCAGAACTGAAGGGTTCCAGTCCGTACGGTGATGTGTCAGTCCTATCATAAGTGAGGACTCAAACATACAGCCGGTTTTTAAGCTCACCATTTGAAAATAGTCCTTAATCTGGTAGTTGTCACGGGACTTTAACTCGGCCTCCAGAAACTGACCCTCACACAGGCGTTTGGTTAAATCGGCAAACTCCTGTCGGGCCATATCGCTTGAATGACTCATCAATTCAAAGGAATGGGCCAGCATCCAGTCGCCTAAAAGAATAGCCACAGGAGTTCCAAACTTTACATGAACAGTCGGCAGGGTTCTTCGTTCTGTGCTTTCATCTAAAATATCGTCGTGGATTAGGGATGCTATGTGTAAAAGCTCCAGAGCCGTGGCGGCCCTGATTAAATCCATGCCAGGGTTTACATCGCTTATGGTACCTGCAATCAGGGTCAGTTTTGGTCTTAACATCTTGCCTGGAATCTGGGATACATAATTCAGGGCATCTTTGAGAAGTGGGGTCTGGCAGGCCTTGCTAACTTCCAAAAGATTTGTTCTGACCTCCGATAAGGCGAGGTCCAGCTGGTTCTGGTATGACATCAGTTATTCCTTGTGGGCGGCATTGTAAACAGAAGCAAGCGGCAGGACAAGGGGAGTCTTTAATAATCTCCAGTCCCGAAGTACATTTAAACCTTCTTTGGGCCAGTAGGAAATCAAACCTTCTGGTAGTTTCACCACTCCTATTCCCAGAGAAGAAATATTAAAATCTTTGGGCAAAACAAACAATACCTTGGATTTTGTATAGTCAAGATGGAGTCTGAGTGGCTCATTGTCCCCTGACTTGAGGGTAAAGACAGACTTATCCTGCATCACTAGCTCATAATCTTTACCGTCCTGTTGTACTCTGGCCACGATATAGGTATTTAAGTTTTTTGAAACCGTACTCTGATTTAAATAATAGTCCTGGCGGTAACGGATATGAGTTCCCGGCCAGTCACCTTCGCCCCCGGGAAGCATTCCCCGGCTGCCTGGACGCATGGCAGCATCCAGAGCCTTTCGTTCGTCACAACACCAAAGACTGGGCATAACATGCATCAACTGCATTAGTTTTTGATTGTCCTGGGCCTGGGACATGGAAGCATTCACCTCTTTGGAAATTGGATCAAGAAGCTGTTCCTTGTCCCATTGACTGGAGAACTCCACCAGAATATGATTTCTGGTGACACACAGCCTTTTAAAATGGTCCAAGGGGTTGTCTACACAAAATTCTCTGGCGGCCAGGTTTTGCACCAGAAGAGTCATCAATACCAGGGTGATCTTCATCTTTAACAGAGCATACCTTTTACAAAGCTTTGAGGCAACCAAAGTTCCTTGTCGATCGGGCTTGACACTTGAGAAGATAACCTTAGAATAGAGATCCGGTAACGGGTCAATGAGTTTTTTAACTGATGATGGGAGTTTAAAATGATAGGGTTTGGCAAAATGCTCAAGTCTTTGGCTGTGAGTGGATTGATATTGTGTGGCACAACAAATCTGAGTGCATTCACCATGGAAGAACGGGTCAGCTCTATTGAGAAACAGGCATGGGCAGCCAGGGACATGTCCCAAAATCTCTCCCAGCCCCAGAACCGACAGGCTTATGAAGCCGTATATGCAGACTTTGTCAGGGACTCAAGAGAGTTTGCCAGACAGTTAGTCGAGAATAATCAGTGGGAAAAGTTTTCCGAGTTTTACCAGGGCCTTGATGAGGTTGGTAAGCTGAATTTTGAAATGGTGGTCAAGGGTGTAATGGAAGAGCTGTTCCGCACCGGAGATTACCTGGATCGTGATATGACCCGTGCCCAGGACTATTTTCCTGGATATGGTTATGCCAAGCCTGGTTATACCTATCGTCGCGGCACTGAAACCAAACGAGAGTTTTTATATGCTTACTGGAAGGAAGAAGTAATTGAGGAGGCCGCTTCTTTAGTGAAGGAGCTTACTATCGAAATTTCTCTTTTAGCCAAGTTTAAGCTTGAGTTTCCCAAGCTCGAAGTCCTGGAGGCTTTAAACATCGAGATTGAAGGAAAAATTTACGAATGTGTCAAAATCAAGATCGAACAAAGCAAAAAAATCACAACAAAACAGACTCGTAAGTTTGGTTATGAAAAAGCCTGGTTCGAGCTGTTTGAAGCTAAAAAGAAGTGGTTTGGCGATTTGGAATGGAAACTGGTTGGGCAAACATTCCAGCATGATCATACACCTACCGGTGAGTCGGTGGTAACTTCAGCTAATCTGTAGTTTCTTTGTTAAGAAATGGGCTGCGTTTCGGGCTATACTGTCCGAATCGCAGCTTTTTTTTTGACCCATAAACCTGGACTGAGGAATTTTTATGCTTTTGACGGTTGCCTGTATCTGTAAGAATGAGGAAGAGTTTCTTCCCGGCTTTCTGAAGAATGTTATGCCTTTTGCGGATCAACTCGTTATTGTGGATACAGGTTCTAAGGATAAAACCCTGGATATCTTAAAAAAGGAAGGCATAAATCCCTATCACTTTTCCTGGAACCAGGACTTTTCCGAAGCCAGAAATGTATCACTGGATAAAGCGTCTGGGGATTTTGTTCTGGTTTTGGATATTGATGAAAGAATTCGTGCCGAGGACTTTAAAAAACTTAGGCAGGAGCTTGTAAGGCTTGATTCAGATTTAGTGTATTTACCCATCCACAATCTTTTACAGGAGAACTGGGAGGAATGTGCATTTTACAGTGATGTTCAGCAAAATATCCGCCTCTTTCGCAACCATCGTGGATTGAAATTTTCAGGTAAAATTCATGAGGTGATCGAGGAAACCCCTGGCATAAGTACCTCACGACTGGAAATACCTATTCTACATTTAGGTTACGCCAATCAAAGAAGGGAAAAAAAGACAATACGCAATATGGAAATCATTAAAGAGGGTTATTTAAAGGATCCTGAAGATCCATTCTACTGCTTTTATTACGCATTATCCCGCATGGGAGAAATGGACATTCGGCCCCTTTTGAAAAGGGCTCTGCATAAATCCAGGGATGCACTACGATACCAGATTGCTTGCGAGTTACTGGAGGAATCCCTGTTTCACAAGGACATGTCCTCATTTCAGGATGTGGAACTGATCCTTGAGGGCATGAAGCCTGACTGCTCTGTTCTATGGTATTGCAGGGCTAAAATAGCCTTAAATGAAAATCAACTGGCTAAGGCCCGCATTTGTCTTGAAAGGGCAAAAGCCGGGCTGTTAACCGAGGCTTATCTGCCTATGTCCTTAATGCGTGATGTTTACCAGAATCTGGTGGTGGTTATGGCCATGCAGAATGAGTTAAAAAATGCGGATTTATTACTTAGGGAGCTATTGCAAAAAGTTATGCTTGATCCGCATCTGTTTTATCTGGGTTTAAAGATTGCTTTTGCCCAAAGGGACAAGTCCCGATTTTTTGAACTGTTGATGCAGGCTCCCGATAAGGAGTTAGGCGTTTTGTCGGAAACCCAAAGACTTGAGATTGCACAGTGGATGAGAAGTATGGGTCAGGGATAAAGAAAAGGCGGCATCTGAATTTCTTCAGATGCCGCCTTTATGGAGCAATGAACTAATTAAATGTCCACATTCTCAACATAATCACGGGCGATGTGGGTATCGATCCAATCATTGAAGTTCTGAACCTTGGTGTAAACTCCATAAGAATTAGCAGCTGCACAGCCAAGACCAAAACTTACAACACCAACCTGAGTGAATTTTCCAGCACTTGTTACAAACAGAGGACCGCCGGAATCACCCTGGCAGGAATCTTTTCCACCCTGAGGAAGACCAGCACAAATCATGTTGTCAGTAACCAGTTTCATACCTTCGAGTTGATCAGCACCTTGACCACCATTGGCTTCAATCAGAGTTTCAATCAAAGAGCGGTTACAATCGTTATTGTTAACCAGTGGCAAATCTACCTGCTGTAAAACTTCTGGTCTTTCAAAACCGTTGTCTTCTCCGACCTTGCTGCCTCTTACATTTCCCCATCCGATAACGCGGGTAGTATTAGGAACCTCATCCAGCTTGCTTCCACTCTCAACCAGATTTACCTTAGTAAAATTCTTAACAGGTTTTGCCAGTTTGATCAGGGCAATGTCGCTGTCCATGTTGTTTACATCTGGATTATAACCTTCATGAGGAATGATCTTAGAAGCCTGAACTCTAACTGTACCATCGGTATCAGCCAGATCATGTGCGCCTACAACCAGATCAATTTTGTCTCCAAAAGGCAGACCAACAACACAATGAGCTGCTGTCAGAACCCATTCAGGATGAATCAGGCTTCCACCGCAGA
>JACFNL010000151.1 GCA_019454875.1 Candidatus Cloacimonadota bacterium
TTCCTTGATCAGATTAAAGGCTTTCATAATGACTTCCTCCTTATCCATTTCCTTGTGAGCTGAGCCTCTCCCCATCTCGGTTTAAGACCGCATTTAAAAATGACAGAGGAATCTCTGGAACTAAGGGATTACTAAACACAATCTAAAAGACTATGTCTGTCATCAGGCTGTAGTTTGGGTTTTTGATCTGAAGCATGTTTTAGATCATAGCATTTTTCTGGATATACCGTTTAGCGTCTCACAAAAAACTCCATTTAGAGATGTAGTCAGGGATTGCCATCTCTAGCTGATCTTTTAACCTCTAAGTCGCCGAATCAATGCCAGTGATCTTTCTATTTCTTCCTGATTATGAAGATAAATATGATGCATTTCACATAGGATTGCCAGATTTTCCACCGTATTCTGGCCCCCATCCTTCACGGGTTTGATATGGTGAATATCCAGATGCCGCCTGTGACTGCACCTTCGTCCATGATTTTGAAAGCTGCAACGGCCCTTATCCCTTAAAACCACCTGATTTAAAATATCCTGTGGGATGTGTTCTCTTTTATTATCCGTGGGGCCAGAATCCTGCGTGACAGATTGGTTCTTTGGGGCTGTCTTTGCCGTGACAGATTTCTTTTTAGCTTCTGCCCGTTCTGCCAAAGCCTTGAAGTCCTCAGTGGTATCAATACTTAAACGAAAGTAATCCGCATTAATTCTTTGCCAGAAGTCGCGCCTGGGTTTGTAGGTAGAGACCTTGGCGACTTCTTTTTCCAATTCCCGGCAGGAGAGTTTTTTGGATTTTTCAATCCATTCCGATTTATTCTCGGAAGTAATCACCGAAGAGACTTTTCTTAGTTTGGCCAGTCCAACTTCACCGGATGCAATGGCCTCCATCATTTCTGGAATTTTGACAGATTTTCGGGCCACTGTTATCAAATTACTTACGGTGGCGGCACTGATTCCCTGACCAATATTTAAGTATTCAAACAGGGATGAATATCCAAGCTCCAGATAAAGTTTGGTGAAATCTGCCTCCTGGGTTAGCTCAATCAGGTTAGCTTCCTGATTTCTGTACTCTTTGACGGTTTCTGTGATTTTTTGATGTAATTCTTTCATACATTTATGTTACCACGGGGTTTTGGGGCTTGAATTAATGCGGCGAGAACGAGCTAATTCCGAGGTTTTGCAATTTTTGGCAGTCTTGTCGAAGATCAGGCAGAAATAGAGAGAAATGGAGCACTAAAACCGATATTTTTTGAGGTGTTGGGACAGACTGCAAATTGGTGTCCAAAACCCTGTCAAGATAAATTTGCAATAAAATGTGCGTGACAGATAAAAGTGTTTCCTGCCGAAATACCGGTTCGGCATCATGGTCTAGGCTAAACGAGTAGCCCGTGACAGATTACTTCCATAAATACAAGACTCTTTAGACCAGTACGGACTTGTGGCATACTAGCGAACTATGCAAAAGTTATCGGATCGAAAAATTCAAAATTCCGCCACCATCAGTTTTGATATGGTGGGGTGCAAGCTGAACAAGTATGAACTTGAGGTAATGAGGACTCAGGCCCAGAAGCTGGGACTGATACCCGTGAACGGGGTTCAGAGCGATGTAGTGGTAATCAACACATGCAGCGTTACCAATGAGGCTTCCAAGGATTCCAGACGCATGATACATCGTTATCGCAGGGAAAATGATTCAGCCTATATTGTGGTTACTGGCTGTTATTCCCAGACGGATCTTGAGGAAGTGAAGGCTCAGGGGGCAGATTTAATTCTGTCTAATTTTGAGAAAGAGAAGTTTTTTGATTTTATCCGGGTCGATATTGAAAACCTGGATCTAAAGGACAATAGTTTTACCACCCTGCTTAATACGGTGGAGTTTCAGTCCCGCCCTTTTTTGAAAATTCAGGATGGCTGTGATGCCTTTTGTTCATACTGTATTATTCCAAGGGCCAGGGGCCGATCCCGTAGCATTTCCCGTACTGAGGTTCTAGAGCAGGTTAACAGGCTGTCCAGAATTTATCCTGAACTGGTATTGAGCGGAGTGAATCTAGGGCAGTATGAGGATGGGGAAGGCTATGGGTTTTTGCACATCCTTCAGGATATGGTCAAGATTCCGACCCTGAAAAAAATCCGCATTTCATCCATTGAACCTGTAGATGTGACAGATGAATTACTTGATTTTGTTTTGGGTGAGCCAAAAATTTGCAGGCATCTGCATATACCTTTGCAAGGGGCTGAAAACAATCTTTTGACCCAGATGCGTCGCAAGTACACAATTGAGGAATATACTAACAAGTTACAAAGAATTAAGCGGCATGACCCGAGTTTTTGTTTAGGAGCCGATGTGATGGTTGGTTTCCCAAGTGAGGATTCTTCAGTTTTTGATGCGGCCATGAAAAACCTTGAGGCCATGCCACTGGATTACATGCATGTATTTACCTTTTCATCCCGTGAGAAAACGGTGGCCGAGAGAATGGAGTCGTTAAATACCCCACAACAGAGAAAAGAAAGAAACCGTTTGGTGACGGAACTTTCCCATCAAAAGAAGAAGAAATTTCTGGAGTCACAATTGGGCAAGGTGCTGCCTGCCGTGGTTGAACGAAGCGGGGAGTCCTCATTTCAGAAGGCACTAACAGATAATTATATCCCTGTGATCCTGGAAAAGAGCAGTGATGACTTGTCTTTACAATCCGTTTCTGTTCGAATTACTGAGCTTGGCTCAGATAAGGTTTTTGGTGAGATTGTCAGGGATTGCAAAGATTAAGTGATTGCCTTTGAACCCTTTGCATCCCTAACTGAGACTGGGATACGGGAATATTCTGGTCAATGGCATTCCTGGGTTTTAAGGGAGTTTAATCCCTATTTTTTATTGTACTGGATGTTTCTGGTACTTTTGATCTGGCTTGTCAGAAACCAAAAAATCCGCTTGCCTGTGTGGAATCCATCCTGGCTTTCCTGGGTAGTGGCAGTGGTCCCCTGCCTTCTGTGTTCATTTTTTGTATTGGTGCAAACAGGAGGGGTGCCCCATTTTGAAGATGAATTTGCCTATGGATTTCAGGCCAGACTTTTAGCTACGAGTCAGTTTGAGGGAATTACAGTTCCTAAAGAACTGGAGCATACCTTTGCCGTTCCCAATATATTTATCAATTCAGAGGGAAAGCTTGTAGGTATTTATTCGATTGGTTATCCACTTTTTTTAGCTCCTTTTGCCTTGTTGAATGTTTTATGGCTGGCACCCATTGTATTGTTTGTTTTGAATCTGGGTTTTCTTTTGCAAATCATAAAAACGGTGTTTTCCAAACGAAGATTTGTGCCCTGGTTAGTCGTCTGTTTGAATCCCTGGTTCTGTGCATTTTCAGCCTGGTATTTTTCCCAGTCCCTAACTCTTTTACTGGTGAACTGGATTATTCTAAGACGGTTACAAAACAGAAGTTTTGTGGGAGATGGGGTATTGTTAGGTGTGATGGCAATTGTCAGATTGCCTGATGCCCTGATTGTTTTTCTGGCAATCCTGATGGTTCGAGTCTGCAACAGGGATTATAAAATCTACGATATGATTTTAGGTCTGCCCTTCCTATTTCTACATTTTTTGCAACAGAAGTGGGTAACGGGTTTTTGGTTTTTAAGCACTTATGAGGTGTTTTCCAAATATCATAAGATGGGATTTGGTGCTGATATTGGCATTCATGAACCTTGGGGTTTTAATTTGTGGCAGGCCTTTAAGAATCTGGGGCTGGCTTTATTGTCCCTGAATGAAACCTTGTTTGGTTTTCCGGCCTTGGGCCTATTACCCCTGGTTCTGTTTTGTATTCGAGGTCTTTGGATCATAAAAAGGCAGGGGGGATTGTTTTTGCTGGTATTGCCTGCAATCTGGTTCGGTTTCTATTTTTTTTACTTTTATCCTGGGCTTTTACTGGGCCCAAGGTTTCATTTTCCTCTTTTGGGATGTCTAATGATTCTAGCCCTGGCAGGTGCCTTGCGTTTCCGGGTTTCTCAGAGACTTTGTGGTGTTTTTGTGGTGGTAGGGTTTTTATCACTAGGGCGTTGGCAGGATGTCGTAAAAGATAGTGGGGGAATTCTGACAGATCCGCTACAGGAAATGGGGATTTCGATAGCTCCTGATAAAGTTTACATTATTATTGAACCGGAACCACAACAAAATCAGTCTGTATTTATAAAGCCCCTTTATTGGAATTTTTGGAGATTTAATGATCCATGGCAACCCATGAATCCGGTCTTTGTGGCTGAAAAAGACTTTCAACAGCATAAACAATGGTTTTTTGACAATTTTAAAGGCCGATTGGTTATCCTGAGCGCAGAAAAAGAAGCATATGAATCCCCCTAATCATCCCCAAACCCCAGACGATATTTTTTTATCGATTCTTATTCCCGTCTACAATGAAGAGAGAACATTGTTAAATCTGTTGCAGACCGTTCTTCAAAACCTGCCCCCGCAAACGGAAGTCATAGTTGTGAATGATGCTTCAACGGATCAGAGTGTTACTATTCTTCAGGAGTTCCAAACAAGGGCTCACATCCTTCATCAGCCCACTAATAAAGGTAAGGGAGCGGCCATTCGACGGGGACTTGAAGTGGCTCGGGGCCGTTATGTTCTGATTCAGGATGCGGATCTGGAGTACAGCCCCACGGATTATCCAAACCTCTTACAACCATTGTATGAGGGTAAGGCCGATATTGTTTATGGCTCTCGATTTTTAAAACATGGTCGTAGAGGATCTTATCTTACCTTCTATATTGCCAATCGTTTTTTGACTTGCCTGACCAATCTGTGTACCGGGTTAAAACTGACGGATATGGAAACCTGCTATAAAGTCTTACCACTTGAAGCACTCAAGGCATTGGATTTAAAGGAAAACGGCTTTGGTATCGAGCCGGAAATCACCTGCCGACTGGCAAGACATACCAGTTTAAGATTTCTGGAAGTTCCCATCCAGTATATGAGCCGAACCCATAGTGAAGGCAAAAAAATCAAGTGGAGGGATGGGTTTAAGGCTGTGTACCAGATTTTAAAATACAGCTTTTTCTAAACTGCCTGTCAAAGTCTCCAATGCCTGATGTTTTTGGGCAGGGTTCCCTGTTTTAATACGGCTTTGACATCCGAAAATACAGATGGTCTGTCTTTGTGTAAAAGGGCAGGGATTAGTTCAAGAAAGTTTCCAAACTGCTTGTGGGCCGAGCACAGAATCACGGAATCGTAGGTCTGTCCATTTTTGTGTGGTGCCAGTCCATAGCGGGATAGCTCTTCTTCAGTTACATAAGGATCAAGGGCTGAGACCTGGCAGTGGTAGGCTGTCAGTTCACGGATAACATCAAAACTTTTGGAGTTTCTGGTATCTGGGACATCTTCTTTGAAGGTGAGTCCTGCAATTAATACCTTACTTCCGTGGATGTGGATATTGGATTCAATCATGGCCTTAATTGTCTGTTCGGCTACAAATTTGGGCATGGCATCGTTAATTCTTCTGCCCCCAATAATAATCTGGGGGTGCATGC
>JACFNL010000016.1:0-38822 GCA_019454875.1 Candidatus Cloacimonadota bacterium
TCGGTAAAGTACTCAAATAACTGAAGAAGTGCTCCGATGAGATCCACAATCGATTATTACTTTGGGAATTCAAGGAGGAATACCATGAACTTTGATACCAAATTTGGCAAGTTTTCAGGAAACAATGCCCGTGAGAAGATGATTAGCTACATCAAGGCGAATTACCAGGGAATTCTAGGGCAGGATGTGGCTCTTCTGGATGAAGAAGAAGGCCTGGACAAAATCCGTCGTAAATACTTTCATCGTTGACACGGCCATGAAGGAGGTGAGAACTGGGTGAGCAATCTGAAATTTCTCGTATCCAGACTCGCCTCCGAAGTCATTGAAGGCAATGAGGATTCATTCTCAGAACTGGTTATCTCCCTGCAAAAACCATTGTATGCCTTTGCCTACAAACATCTGAACAAACCTGAAGAAGCTGTTGATGCTGTGCAGGAAACCCTGATCCGACTCCACAAGAAACTACAGGAGCCCGTAGCTACAGAAAATCTTCTTTCCTGGTGTTTTACGGTATGCCGAAATCTTTGCCTGGATTTATTGCGCAACAATCAAAAAATTATATATGGGGCTACACTTGCCGATCCTTCTCACACCCCGGATATGACAGAAAAGTTAAGAGTCAGCGAGATCCATAACTGCCTTGACTTGCTACCCCAGGAATCCAAGGATATAATAGTATTAGCCATGGAAGAAGAGCTTTCCCAAGATGATATTTCACAGATTCTGGGAATTCCTGTTGGAACAGTAAAAAGCAAACTTCACTATGCCCGAAAAAAACTCAGGGCAATCCTGAGGGAGAGGGGATATGGAACAGAAACCTGATGAAGAACAAGAATTGTCCTGGTCAGAACTCAGAGACTTCCGTTTTTTGCCGCCTGTAACCTATCCCGAAGTCCTTCTTAAGAACAGTCGCATTCAGATTCTAAGGCAGATTAACCAAAATCCAGGATACGGGAGAATCAACTGGCCTAGAGTGGGGCTGATGGTTCTGGTGGCTTTTTACATGATGCTTGGACTATCGATTGCACTGATTATTGATCCAGGATTTTTTCTGGATTTTATTCTCGCCGCCTTAAACTCCGAATCCCTGCCTGTTGGTATTCCTCTGGCCTGTCTCTATCTTTTTTTGCTAGGTGTAGGTCTGAGGCTGCTTGGGCAAAGTGAAGAAAATAACCCTGAAACACTCATATAGCACTTTTGCCAAATGCCCGCCTGTAGTTTAGAATGGCCGGGTCTAAAAGAAGAGAAACTATGAGTGGATCCAAAAACCGTATTGGAGATGAACGCAAAATTCTGCGCTATTGCTGGTTTTGTGTGTTTTTGCTGCATATTGTCTTTCTGACAATGGGTATTTACTGGCTCAATGAGGGATATAAAATGATTGATATCAGCTCATTCAGCAAGGGAGAACTTCAATTTGACTCCCTGTTTCTGGCCATGTATCTACAGTCCATCGCATTCTCTCTCATCCTTTTAATGACAGCCATATATGTTTATGTAATTCAAAGCCGACAGGAAGCACTGATGCGACAGATTCAGGATATTCGCCATTTGCTTCTCAATTCCGGCAACAGGGGGCAAAATGAGTGAAACACAGGGGGATGTCCGTAAGGATGTTGTAGACATCATGATCGAGTCACAGGAATATCGAAGTCTGGTATTCCACATTGCTTCCATCCATGCCGATGAAAGACCAAATCTGAAAGCACCCAAGGCACTTGAAAAAAGCTGGGCCATATTGACTCAGGGTAACAATGCAGATTATGCGGTTTTGAATTACTACATGCGAACCGGTCTTCTCAAATAGACTCCAAACAACGAAAGGAATGCATGAAAGTTGCAGAACAAAGTATTGACCTTATCGGTGAAACCCCCATTCAGAAATTGCATAGAATTGCCAACAAAGATCATGCCCAGATCTGGGCCAAACTTGAAATTGTAGGCCCAGGTTCATCCATCAAGGACAGGATCGGGCTTTTTATGATCCGGGAAGCCGAGGCCAAGGAAAAAATTAAACCTGGTGGCACAATTATTGAGGCCACAGCCGGAAATACCGGAGTTGGACTTGCTATTGTCGCGGCGGCCCTAGGCTATAAGTTTTTGTGCATTATGCCCGCCAAATTCTCCATGGAAAAACAGAAGGTCATCGAGTTTTTAGGCGGTACTGTCATGCGAACCCCCACTGAAGACGGAATGATTGGAGCAATTGCCAAGGCCCATGAAATGCAGGCCCAAATTGAAAACTCCCTGGTTATGGCCCAGTTTGACAATCAGGCGAATCCCCAATGCCACTACGAAACCACTGGCCCGGAAATCTGGGAGCAAACCAAAGGTAAAGTAACCCATGTGGTGTTTGGGGCCGGCTCAGGAGGAACTGTCACAGGGGTTTCCCGCTTTCTAAAAGAAAAAAATCCCGCCGTCAAAGCCTACATCGTGGAGCCTAAAGGTTCTACACTAGGCGGGGGAGAAAAGGGCGACTACTGGGTAGAGGGAATAGGTAACACCTTTGTGCCTGGAACTCTTGATATGAGTCTCATTGATGGCATCTTTACCGTGGACTGCCTGGACTCCAAAGCAATGATCAAAGAGCTGGCCTTAAAAGAACAGCTTCTAGTAGGCGGCTCCAGTGGTGCCAATGTTCATGCAGCCCGTACCCTGGCAAACACACTCGCCCCAGATCAGCTAGTCGTCACCATGATCTGCGATCGTCTCGAACGGTATATCAGCAAAGGAATTCTCGATATATGAGAAAAAATTCATCGTTTAAAACCCGCCTGGCCACCAAAGTTATCCATGAAGGATATGAACCAGAACCTTTAGCCTCCTGTGTGGCCCCCCCTATTTACATGTCTACCACCTATTCACAGGATGGGGTGGGAGGTCACAAGGGATATGAATACGCCCGTTCCAATAACCCAACACGGGAAATGCTTGAAAAAAACATGAGTGCTTTAGAGGGAGCGGCCGGAAGCTCTGCCTTTGCCAGTGGGATGGCTGCCATTTCCACCTTGATTCAGGATTTGAATCAGGGGGATCATGTGATTTGCTGTGCCAGTATCTATGGAGGTTCCTACCGCGTCTTTACCAAGGTTTTTGAACGGCATGGATTTGTGTTTTCCTTTGTGGACACCACCTCTTTAAAGGCTATTGAAGACGCATTCACTCAAAAAACCAGACTGGTCTTTGTAGAATCCCCGACCAATCCCCTGATGGAAATCAGCGATATTGAAAAAATCTGCTCCCTAGCCCATAAAAATGGTGCCAAAGTCTGTGTTGACAATACATTTATGACTCCATTTCTACAGTCTCCTATCAGCATGGGGGCAGATTATGTAGTACATTCTGCCACCAAGTATCTAGGAGGCCACTCTGATGTTATCGGTGGTGTTTTGTGCATGAAACACAAAGAGGACTGGGAGCGCATCCGTTTTATTCAAAAATCCGTGGGAGCGGTGTTATCCCCCTTTGATTCATGGCTTCTTCTAAGAGGCATTAAAACTCTGGCAGTGAGAATGAAAGCCCATGAAGAAAATGCCAACCGGGTGGCAGCTTTTTTGAATACACACCCCAAGGTACTTAAGGTCTACTACCCTGGCCTTCCTGAACATCCACAGCATGAACTTGCCAAAAAACAGGCCTGTGGTTTTGGAGGAATGTTGTCCTTTGAGTTAAAAAATGACAGGGTAAAGGAATTTCTTGAAGGCTTGAATGTCTTCCTGCTTGCCGAAAGCCTGGGAGCTGTAGAATCTCTGGTCTGTATTCCAGCCAAAATGACCCATGCCTCTATCCCAAAGGAGGAAAGGCAAAAGGTGGGAATTACAGATAGCCTGATTCGACTTTCGATAGGCATTGAAGATGCCGAAGATCTGATAGCCGATCTGGCAGCCGCACTGGAATTAGTTTGAAAGGATAGTTATGCAATTATTGATGGGCAGCGAAGAAAACACTCAGAGCGAAAACAAGAATCAACCAATTGATCTCTTAGAAAAGTCTCTGAAAAGTCGCCGCATCTTTTTAAGTGAAGATATCAACATGAAATCGGCAAAAAAAGTCATCGACCATCTTTTCCTTCTGGAACAGGATGATAAAGACAAACCAATCTACCTGTTCATCAACTCCCCAGGTGGAGAGGTCAATTCTGGTCTTGCCATCTATGATGTAATGAATTTTATCAAGCCTGAAATCTACACCATTGCCTGTGGACTGGTGGCATCCATTGCCTCCATCATCTACATTCAGCCACCCAAAGAAAGACGCTTTTCATTGCAGTTTGCTGAATTCTTGTTACACCAGCCCATGATTGGCGGAATGCAGGGCTCAGCTTCCGAACTTGAAATCCACGCCAAGCAGATTCTTAAAACCAGAAAACAGTTAAATGCCCTGATCGCTGAAAAAACCGGACAGGATTTAGCCAAGGTTGAAAAAAATACCAACCGCGATTTCTGGATGGATGTTCAGGAAAGCATCGACTACGGCCTGGTTGGAAAACTCATCCGCTCAGCCGAAGAACTTCCCACAAAATAGCCACTTTCTCAATTCAACCCAGCCCCGTTTGCCAAAGCAGGTGGGGCTTATTTTTTCAAAGATAGGATAAAATGCAATTCCCTGAGTTCTTGCTACAAAAAATCGCTTTGGAGGCCGGGGTGTCCCGGATTCAGGCTAAAGCTGCATTGGATCTGTTTTCCGAAGGAGCCACCCTGCCATTTGTGGCACGGTACAGAAAAGAAGCAACAGGGGGGCTTGATGAAATCTCCTTAAGAAAGATTCAGGAAACAGCCTCAAGGATAGAAAAAGTCGAGAAGCGGCGCAGTGATATTTTAAGCGCATTAATAGAAATGCAGGCTGACAGTAAGGAGATTACCAGCCTGATTCAGAAGGCCAGCAGTTTAAGTGAACTAGAAGACTTGTGGCAGCCCTTTAAGCAAAAACGAAAGACCCGGGCGGATAAGGCTAGAGATGCCGGTTTGCAACCTCTTGCCGATGCAATTTTGAACACAAAATCCCAAGGTGGAGATCCACTTGCAACACTACTAAAATCAATCCCGCTTGATCAAAAAAATGCAATCAAGGGAGCGTTGGATATTCTGGCTGAAGACTTTGCCTGGAACAATGGTATACGGGATCATATCAGAAACCTGATCAAAAATGAGGCAAGAATCACTGTAAAACGCAGCAAAAATCCCGATCCTCGAGGGCTGACCAAAGATCTTGTGGATCTGAACCTGCCATTAAAACACGCTCCGGCTCATCGGGTTCTGGCTCTGAATCGCTGTGTTAAAGAGGGGTTGATCTCAGTGGGTTTGGAACTTGCACAAAATCCCCTTCCCCGGATGGCACAGATTCTTGGACTAAATCAGGGATTAAAGTATGCTTCATTGATAGAAGAAGCCCTAATGGATTCCTTAAATCGCCTCCTCCTTCCCTCCCTGGAGAACGAAGTTTATCAGCAGGCCACAGAAAAGGCACAGCTTCGGGCCATGGAAGTTTTTAGCACCAACTTAAGAAATTTGCTTCTTGCACCCCCCTTAAAACGAATCCGGGTTCTAGGAATTGATCCGGGGTTTCGTACGGGCTGTAAGGTGGTTTCTGTTGATGAGGTGGGGCAGTTTCTGGAATACAAAACCATTTTTCCACATCCACCACAAAATCAGGACAAAGAAAGTGAAGAGATTCTGATCAAGATGATTCAGAAGCATAAGATAAGCCTTATTGCCATAGGCAACGGTACAGCATCCCGCGAAACCGAAGGGTTCATAAGCCAGCTTTTGCAAAAGCACAAGGAACTATCAAAGGTAAAATATCTCATCGTCTCAGAGGCCGGAGCCTCGGTATATTCTGCGAGTGAGGCCGCTATTGAGGAGTTTCCCGATCTGGATGTCACGGTACGGGGAGCAATTTCTATAGCCCGCCGAATTCAGGATCCGATGGCTGAACTGATTAAAATTCCGCCTGAGTCGATTGGTGTGGGCATGTATCAGCATGACTTGCCACCCAAGGAGTTATCCCAGATTCTGAATCGGGAAGTGGAATCCTCGGTAAGCTTTACCGGGGTTGATTTAAATTCTGCATCAACTCATCTGTTAAGACACCTTGGTGGAATTGGTCCCAAATCTGCCCAGAATATAGTCGATTACCGCAGGCAGAACGGCCCTTTTTACAAACGGCAGGACCTTTTAAAGGTCAAAGGAATTGGAGCAAAAGCCTTTGAACAGATTGCCGGATTCTGTCGTGTCCCAGAATCCAAAAATCCACTGGACAATACAACAATTCATCCAGAAAGCTACAAAACCACCCAAAAAATTCTGGACTATTACGGAATCACAAATAAGGACTTTGAAGATTCACGAAAGCAACTGATAGAAAAAATAAGATCCAAAAACCAGGAAACAATTCCCGAAAATCTGGGTATTCATCCAGTTACAGGCAAAGAGATCCTTAAATCCCTCTTAAATCCTCACACGGACCCCAGAGAATCCCTGCCCTCCCCTGTTTTGCGTAACGAGATTGTAAAAATAGAAGATTTGAAGCCCGGCCAGGAACTAGAAGGCACTGTGCGCAATGTAGTCGATTTTGGACTCTTTGTGGATTTAGGGGTCAAGGTGGATGGTCTTGTACACAAAACCCGCCTGAATCTCCCTAAACACTCTGATTTGATGGATCATTTTCACACCAACCAGATCATAGGCGTACAAATTGAAGAAATCGATTTGAACCGGCAAAGAATCAGCTTAAGCCTTTCTCAAAAACCACAGACAACCATGAGCAGATATCTTTAACCCTTCAGAGCTTCTTCCTTAACTCGAATCTGCTCCTCAAGTTCGGAAAACCGGCTAGCGGCTTTCTGCTTCATCTGCTCCACACGGGAAACAATGTCTGGGGGAAAGTCTTTAGGATCAATACGAGTCTCAGCCATTTCCACAAATTCCTTGAGGATGTTGAGTTTTTCGCGGTCGGTAGCGGTCTGTTCGAGTTTGTCCTTAAGTTTCATGCCTTCACGGATGACATCCTTGACCTTGGCCATCTGCACATCGTTTAGCTCCTTGGAATGTTTGGATAAAAACTCATCGATCATATCCTCGGACAAATCCAGAGAGGATAACTTATCCAGTTCACTTTCTTCCTTTTTAGGAATTTTCTCCAGCATTTGCAGGGCAAAAAACACCTGATCCTGAGTATCTGCCACACTTAAAGCCCGATCCAGAGATTTTCGGGCATCAGAACCCCAGCCCTTCACAAAATTAAAATATCCGTGGTAGAAGAAATTCCAGAATGTCCTCTCCGAGTTCATGAGCTTTTCATAAAATGCCATGGACTGGATGATGTAATAATCCCTCCGTTTTAACTCTATACCCAGCCGCTTTTCTGCTTCCTTGAAGTCTGTCTGAAATTTACGGATTTCCCCATCATCAGAAAGACCCATAAATTTCCAGTCCAGCTTACAAAAACGATAGGTGATCAGGGCTAATCGGGCACTGTCCTCTGTGGTGGCCATTTCTTTTAAAAACTGATCCACCAGTCCTGGGCCTGCCTTTAAAACCTCTGTAATTTTTTGGGTGAATTCTGAAGAACCCGAACGGGTTTCCTGCTTTAAAACATATTCAAATTCATCCATAGCCCGACCGAATTCCTGGGCATAAAACTGGACCAATCCGTGAAAATAATGAAATTCCAGGGGGTCTGGATCTTCTTCCAGCAACCGCCTGACCAGTGCCTTAGCCCTATCCAGATCCTTTTTTTCAATCAATTCCTGGAGTGGCTGCTCTTTCAGCTCCTCAAAACTCATATCCAGGTAGCCAAATTCATCATCTGCCATCCATCCTGAACTGGCAGGGGTGGTGGATGTTGTGGCAACAGGTTGAGCCGGGGCCTTTTCTGCAACCGAAGGTTTACTTTCAGGAGTGTCTGAACTGCACCCAGATTGAAAAAACAGAACCGTAACAATAAAAACAGCTGTCGCTAACCTATATTTCATAATCACAACCTTAAAAAACCACCGAACGGGACAAGCCATGAAACATCACCCAGGACTGGCGCAATAAAATAAAACTCAGGACAAAAGCGACCAGCACAATAAAAAATCGTCCTTCAAAAGCAACAGAATCTTTTTCAGCCTCCTTGGATGGACGCATAAACAAGGCGTACAGCCCCCCAAACAGGAGGGAAACACCTACCAGCAGATATAAATATTTCCAGGTAAAATCCACAAAGACTTCCTCTCACCTGTCATAATAGCGAAACTCACAAGTTGATGTCACTAAGTGAAGGTATCAGATATATCAAGGACAAAGCCGAAAATGATGACAATAAGTAAATGATTGAGCTATTTTTTGTGATTTGATTATGATAAAGTTGAAATCTTTTGTGAGCATTTGCCACTGACGGTGGGAGCGGAATAAGGAATGGCTGTAGGTGCCTGCCCCTTTATCGGGATAGTACATGGAAAAAATACAGGTGAGGTATCGCCTTGCATCCGTTCCAAATGTACTTTTTATGACTCCAGAAATGAGTCCTGTTTTTTATTAAAAATTGGACTGGCATCCACTGCGTATATGGATAGCCTGAAGCTGCATTCCAACGAGATCGAAAGTAAGGAGCTGGAACAGACTCTGGTTAAACTCTCGGAACAGGATCGTTCAGAACGGGCTGATTTATATTATAACCGGGGCGAACAGCTGTATCTGCAAGGAAAGCTGATGGAATCCCGGGCAGAAATGCGCAAGGTATTGCTCGCTGCACCATCACATATACCGGCGGCCTACAGGCTGGGTTTTATTGCCTCCCTGTCCAAAGACTTTGATGATGCAATTCTCTATTTTAAGCAGATTTTAAAACTGGAGCCAGATCACGGTCTGGCCTGGCAGAAACATCTTTTGCAGTACCGCTTTTTATATTCAGACTTTGTCTCCCAGGCCGAAATGGTAGAGAGAGTAATTCAAAGGCTGGAAGAGCAGTGCAAAAATGAAGAGTCTTCAGCAGGCATTCATTATGGTCTGGCCATGTCCTATCTTTTGCTTGAATCCCACAAACCGTTTCAGGAAAGACAGGCAAAATCCCTTACCATACTGCGCAAGGCCATGGAAGTATTCCCCTTTCATCACTGGATTGCATGGGGATTAAAATCGGCATTATTGTATCCAGAGCAACCCAAAATCCAGGAAAACAGCATTCAGGAAGCGATTGCTGCCTGCAAGCAGATTGTTAAACTCAAACCGGAGCTGGCCCAGTCCCATTTTGAACTAGGGGAGGCTTTGGAAATTTCTGCTCGGCGAAGTAGCCCAATTAGTGAAAGCCAGTTAAGTGAGGCTGAAAGCCTATACCTGCAAGCCATAAAAATTCAGCCAAACCATTCGGATTCCCTCCTGCGTCTAGCCGCCATCAAGGCCGAGCAGTTTTTGTATGCCGAAGCAATTCCTTACCTGCAAAAAGCCTCCTCTATTGATCCTTTTGATGCTCAGGCCATTTACAGATTAGCAAGTCTTTATCAGCTCAATCGTTTTCCAGATAAAGCCATCCCTGTTTACAGGCAGCTTCTGGACATTTCCCATACCCTGGGTTTTCATCCTTCCTGGAATCTGATCACCTCCCGAGAACTCCCCCCATTAAATCTTTTGCATATCAGGATGCAATTGGCCGCCTGTCTTGAAGAACATCATCAGATTGATGAGGCATTGCAGGAATACAAGTTAGTGGCAATGGAAGCTCCGGATCTGATCCTGGCTGGTCAAAAAACCCTGGATTTGACCTTTTTGCGACATAGGGGACAGCCCGATGCGGAGCAAAAATTTGAAGCTCTTGTGAAACAGTGCAAAGAAAGCTGCTTTTTCGCACCTGCCAATGCTAAAACCCAATACCTTTATGGGTACGCTCTATACAGGTTTCATCCCATTTTCACCAACCGCGAAGATTATTTGAACCGGGCCATTACCCAGATTGAGAAAGCTCTGCGAATGGACAGGGAGCTAAAAGAACCATATTTTACTCTCAAAGATATTTACCTGAGCCGGGAACGGTCCATGGTGGAAGATATTGAAAGAGCGCGCCGACTGACCAGAGAAATTCTGCATATCCATATTGAAGATCCTGAATGTTATTACCATCATGCCGAGGTTCTGGAACGACTTGGGCAAAATCAGGAAGCCATTACCCATTATGAAATGGCAATTGAGTTAAATCCTCATCATGCCCTGGCCTACTCCAGACTGGTTCGGATTCATACGGCATCAAAAAACTATGAAGAAGCCACAAAAATCTGCCAGGGGCTTTTAAAAAGGCAACCCAAAGATGCGCGGATGCACTGTGAACTTGGGAGGATCCACTACTTAAACGGGGCCTATCTTGATGCTATAGAGGGATTGTCCAATGCCGTTGAGATAGACCCGTCCATGCTGGATGCCTATGAGCTGATCGGGCAGATACAATACGAGCAGAATCAATATGAAAAATCTTTGGCTCAATACCAGAAAATTCTGGATTATGAACCACAGAACCGTGAGGCCCTGTTGCAGTGCGGGCATATCCTCAATGTTCTTAAACGGCATACGGAAGCCAGAAGACCTTTAGAATCCATCCTTGAGGTAGAAAGAAGAGACACCAGAGTCATTCTCGAATACGCACATTCCTTTTTTCTTGAAGGCTCGACTGAAGAAGCCCGCCCCCGCTACAAGGAAGTATTAAAACTGGATCCACAAAATTTGCTGGCCCACTACAATCTGGCCTGCATTTACAAACTCGAAGAGGATCTGGAAAACCAGGAAAACCAGCTTAGAGAGCTTGTCAGTCTAGCCCCGCAACATGTACAGGGGCTTTTGGATCTTGGAGAGTTATACCTCAAAAAAGATCGTATCTATGAGGCCGAAGGCATCTACACTCAGGTGTTGAAATATTATCCACAGTCTCTAGAAGCCCTGTTTCATCTGGCCAAAATTTACGAAAGTCAGATTCTCACCGAAAAAATGAATCAGACCCTGTATCAGATTCTTGAGATTGAGCCTGAAAACTTTCAGGCAACACTTTTGCTGGCCAAGGGTTATGAACAGAAAAAACACTGGGAAAAAGCCCAGAACTCATTTGAAAATGCTTTAAAAATTCAACCGGATTCACTTTCTGCCCAATACTCGTTAGGCAACCTGCATTACAAACAAAGGCGGTTTAGTGAAGCGGAAAAATGGCTTTTAAAGGTTCTGGATAAAGATTTTAACCATTCCAAAGCCTTAAAACGCATGGGGCAAATCAAACATCAGATGCTGGAGTACAAAGAGGCTATCACATTCTTTAAAAGGGCCAGCGAAAAGGTAAAAGAGGACGAAACCCTGTATTACCTTTTAGGGGACAGCTACTTTCAGCTAGGCCTGTATGATAAGGCCAAAGAAGCCTTTTATCATGTTCTGGATCTGGATCCCGGGCATTTTGAAGTGAATCTGGCTTTGGGTCATCTGTTTCAAAAAGAAAGAAGTTTCGAGCAAGCCAGTGAATATTTTAAAAAAGCCGTAGAAATCAGGCCCAAGCAGGTAGATTTACACATCACTTTAGGGGACTGTTACAACGAGCTGGATCGCTTAAACGATGCCATAGAACATTATACTCTGGCCCTGGAAATGGAGCCTCAGAACGCCTCCATCTATTTTTCCATTGGCCTGACCCACAAAAAAGAAGGCAACCTGGATCTGGCTATCCAGAAGTTCAAACGCGGGGTCGAAATTGAGCCAGCTCAACCAGATGTGTATTTTGAGCTGGGAAAAATTTATGTAAACAAGGGCCGCCTGGATTTAGCTGTGGATCATTTTCAGGAGGCTGTTGCCTACCAGCCAGGCAATTCCGGCTTTAGAGTAGCCCTGGGCAAAGCCTATCTGAATCAGGGCTCGATCTCTGATGCTGTGGATGAGTTTAAAGAGGCCGTGACTCTTGATCCAGCCCAGACTGATGCTTTGATGGAGTTAGGTGTTTATTACGCAAGTACCCGTCGCAATGAACTGGCTATCGAAAACTTTTCCAAAGTGATTCGTTTATCCTCTAAACATCCTGAGGCCAATCTGCACCTGGGCAAATTATACCTTGAGCAGGAAGAGTATCAAAAAGCCAACGACCAGTTCAGAATATGCCTGCCTCTGATCCCAGAATCTGCTGATCTGTATTTTCATTTGGGACTTTCCTCTTACAAAACCAATCAAAAAGAAGCTGCCCTTGGTTATTTTCAGCAGGCACTTGAACTCGATCCGGACATGAGCAATGCCCACTATTGGTCCGCCATGATTTTTGCAGACAAAAAACAGTCTTCAGTGGCCGTAGAGTCCATGCGCAAAGCTTTGGAGATTGAAGAAGAAAATGCCCAGTACCACAGATTTTTAGCCGAGCTTCAAGAAAAAATTGGCGACACCAACGAATCCATCCGCCACTATGAACTGGCCTTGAAACACAATCCAGAATTTCTGGACATTGTTTACAGGTTAGGCAATAAATATAAAATTGTACATAATCATCTGGCCATGATCAGGCTTTATGAATCAGCCATTCGTAAGGCCCCAAATAATGCTCTTTACTTCTTTGAGTTAGGCGAAGCCTACCGACATGAAAGCAAGCTTGAAAAAGCCGTTAAATCTTACGAAAAGGCTTTAAGGCTTAACCCGGAGTTTATTGAAGCCATTTATTCTCTAGGTGGTATCTACGAGACTAAGGGCATGCATTTAAAGCTGATTCAGCTCTATGAAGAGGCTATCAAGGTCTACCCAACCAATGTTCGTGTGCATTTTGAACTTGGTCGGGCATATGCCGAAAAAGAAGAGTTTAAAAAGGCAATCAAGATCTTTCGTAAGGTTATACAGCTTGATTCCCAGCATGAAGAAGTGTTTGTCCGTCTAGGTGATGTGCTTTTAAATACAGACAATATGGATCAGGCTCAAAAGTCCTTTGAAAGGGCCATAGCCATTACTCCTAACAATGCTGAGGCACACTATAAGCTGGCCAAAGTTTATGAATCCAAAGAATACTTTGATGATGCGACCAGGGAATTTGAGCTAGCCAAGAGTCTGCAAGGTTCTAATGCAGAAATCTACTTTAAACTCGGTGTCAGTGCCCTGAAGAAGGCAGACTATCAGTCAGCCATCAAAGAGCTTCAAAAAGCACTGGAAATTGATCCAAACGACTTTAACACCTACTACAATCTAGGCCAGTCCTATTTTCACCTTAAGGAATGGAAGCTGGCCTCGGACAATTTCAAAAAGGCAGGTCAAACAAGACCTGATTCTTTGGATACTCGCTTCTGGCTGGCTAAAACCTGCTATGAAAATCAGGAGTATGACGAGGCCCTGGAACTCTGCGACAGCTTGAGGTTAAATCCAAAGTGGGCCTTGGAAACTGAAAATCTGATTGGGGATGCCCATGTTGCCAAAAAAGAGTATGCCCAGGCTGTTGAAGCATTCCGAACAGTGTTGTCCCTGGATGAAAACAACCTTGATGTTCTCCAGAAATTGTCCTTGGCCTATCAGACCCAGAATGACTTTGAAAATGCCATGGGTACCTATCTCAGGATATTGGAAAAAGAACCTGAAAATGCCGGTCTGTGTGCCTTGATTGGGGATCTGGCCCTGAAGGTTCATCAGGAAGATGCTGCTATCGAACACTATCAGAACGCATGGAGGCTGGAGCCGAACAATCTGGACTATGGCACCCGTCTGGCCCGAACATACAGTCTGGTCGAACATCACGAACAAGCTAAGCGAATTTACGAACAGCTAATCCAGACTTTTCCTCAGAGTGTGGAATCTCGAATTCGTCTGGGAGAAACCTACAAAGCACTGGAAATGGAATATGAGGCTATCTCACAGTTTCGTGAGGCCTTCAAACTTGCCCCACAAAATCTGGATGTTCTGTATGCCCTAGGCAATGATTTTTACAAAAAAGGCATTATAGACAAAGCCCTGGAGCACTATGAAGCGATTCTGGCCCAAAAACCCCAAAGAATTGATGTTCTTCTTAAAGTGGGGATGATTTATCAGGATAAAAATCTTTACGGGCAATCCGTGAATTTTCTGCAAAGAATTCTTGAGGTGGAACCGCTCAATCAGGAAGCACTGGAGCTTTTGAATCATATCTATGAAAAGCAGGAAGACTTCACAGCACAGCTTCAGGTTATGCTTAAACTGGAGCAGAAAGATCCGGCAAGGGTAGATTGGCTATTACAGATTGCCCAGTGTTACAACAGGCTGATGAACTACGGAAAAACAGAAGAATACTGTTTAAAAATTTTTAAAATTGAAGACAACCACCTGTTGGCCCTCCCCCTCATCTGCTCAATTTATCTGAAACAGCAAAACTGGAAAGCTGCTATTCGTTATCTGGAAAAACACCTGGAAATCAAGCCTCGCGAAGTGCAAATTTATCTGGATCTGTATCAGGCCAACTTTGAATTGAATCTTACGGAAAAGGCCGGTAAATACATCGTACAGGCCCTGGCACTTGAGGAAAGAAATCTTGATGTATTGCAGACTGCCCTTGGTTACTACCGTGAAATAGGTAATATCACCAGACAGACAGAAATTTGTAATGCCCTGATGGCCCTAAAACCTGATGACTATGAGTTCAAGCGGCAGATGAGTCAGCTTCTTCTGGAACAGGAAATGTTCAAGGAAGCTGGAGATCTCATCAAGGATCTACTTTCCATTACACCAAACGAATCGGACCTTTTAGTTCAGCAGGCAAAAATCCATACCCTGCAAGGTCTCCCATCCAAGGCCGTATTACAGTTGCAGCAGGTGCTTGCCAATGAGCCAAACCATGCCATGGCTCACTTTGAGCTTGGTAGAACCTATCACACCCAAAAGGAATGGAATAAAGCGGTTGTCGAGTTCAAAAAGTCTGTAAATCTTGGAATCAAAGATGCCAGGGCTCATGCCGAACTCGGAAGTATTTACCTGTCACGGGGCTTTTTTGACAACGCTCTTGAGAGCTATCAGACCGCCCTGCAACTTGACCCAAGCGACATTGCCAACAATCTGCAAATCGCTGAGATCTACTTCAAGCTGAACCGTCCCCAGAAGGCATTGCTTGAGTATGAATCCCTGTTGCAGAAACAACCTTCCAATATCAAACTCAATGTCAGACTAGCTCAGGTGTATCAGACCCAGAAAATGTTTCCGGAAGCAATTGCGCTTTTGGAAAAACTGTTAATTGATAACCCCGATAACACACAGATCCTGTTTGAACTTGGAAAGACCTGGCTGTATCGCCGTGATAAGACCAAGGCCAGGGAAATTTTTCAAAAAACCCTGCAAATTGATGCCAAACATATCCCGGCCCAGGTGGAACTGGCTGTTCTTGATTCTACCAAGGATCCACAGGAAGCGATTCGTATCCTAAAGCGTATGGTTCAGCAGTCTCCAACTGGAGATTCCTTTTTCTACCTGAGCCGTATCTTTATTGATAACAACATGATTGACCAGGCTATTGCCGAGTTCAAGGTATTTACTAAAACCTATCCTGATGCCGCCCCTGCTTTTGCAGAGCTTGGTAAACTGTATACTACCCTATCCAAGGCTTTTAACAATGACTCCAAAATGCGGGAAAGTGCCCTGGAAGCTTTAAATAAAGCCGTACATCTGGATGACTCCTATTCCCGAGCCTATTTTTATCTGGCTGAAAACTATCATTTGGCTGACAACCTCGAAGCCACTCTGATTAACCTTAAAAAGGCCTATCAGATTGATCCGCAAAACCTTGAGATTCGAGACTTCCTCACATCCGTGGAAAGTCAGAAAACCTCCATTGAAATCAAGGCAAAACTGGAAGAGGCAAAAACCTTCCTGCAAAGGGGGATGGATCAGAACGCCATTATCGAATATGACTATATCCTGGAATTGGATCCATTCCATGACGAGGCCAACTATGACTTGGCCAGAATCTACCTGAAACAGGGAAATCTGGAGCTGGCCAAGAGGTATTTTAGGGCCTCCGTTGAAAGAAACACCCAGTTTATCAAAAGCTACTTTGAACTGGCCAGAATTCACATGAGTGAAGAAAACCTCAATGAAGCCGAATTTGAAATGACTCGGGTTTTAACCCTGGAGCCAAGAAACTTTGAGGCCAATCTGCTGATGGGGACCATTTTAATCGCTACCGATGAATATATGGAGGCCGCAATCTACCTTCAGAAGTGCTGTGAGATAAACCCTTCATCCTCAAAACCGCTGTTCGAGCTGGGTAAACTGTTTTTGAAAATGGGTGAAACAGAACAAACAAAGATTTTTTACGAAAAAGTGTTCCGGCTCGACCCTTCCAATTCAGAAGTGAACGAATTTTTTGTTAGTCAGAATATTCAGGAAACCGAGAGAAAAATTGCAGATCTGCTTGCTAAGGCGGCAGCCGCTGAAGAAAACCGGGATATGCTGGTTGCCAAAACCTATTATGAGGATGTTTTGACAGTCCAGCCTGGACATCTTTTGGCCCGTTACAAAGCTGGTGTAATCAATGAACTGCTTGGCCGTGCTTCGGAAGCCGCCTTTGATTACCAGCAGGCCTTTGCCCAGCTCCAGGAATTTGAAGGAGAGTACCGCCAGCTTCCCCACAGGCTTGGTATGGTACTAGCAAGCCTGGGACGCACCGACGAAGCTATCCCTGTACTTCAGAAAGCTCTGGAACTGGATGAATTTGATATCGATCTGAACCTGACCATGATCGAACAGTTCAAACAGTTCTTTGCAACAGCGGATCCACCCGAATACAAAGGTCAGACTCCAGAACAGATTATACTGAAGTACGAAGAGCGGGCTGCCAAAAACCAGCAGCAGGTAACCCCCTGGCTTGCTTTGGGATATATCTACAGAATCAATCTACTGGGCAAGGATGAGATCGTTACTGGTTTTCAGAAGGGAATTGAAGCCTATACCAGAGCCCACAGCCTGGATCGCAAAAATCTGCATGTTTTGTATAACCTTGGTTTGTTGAATCACTTCACGGGTAAAATTGCCAAGGCCAAGGAGTTTCTGAAGCTGATGCTTCAGGAGGACTCTTCAAATACAAAGGCCATGGAAAGACTGATTCGTATTCATATTGAATCCAAAGAATTTGACGAGGCCGGTAAACTGGCCAAAGAACTGATAACTATGGAGCCAGAAAACGGTCAGCATCGTGTGACCCAGATTGAGCTTCTGAAAGTGGCTTATGAAAATGAGGCCAAAAGAGACGAAATCTATGACCGCTTCCGTCAGGATTTTGCCCAGCACCTACGCAAAAACAGCCAGGAGCCTATGGCCCACTTCGATTATGGTTATGCGTCCATTACATTAACAGCTGGACTCTCACTTTCGGATGACGATGTATCTCAGGCTGTATCCGAGTTTAAACAGACTGTTTCCCTCGCACCGAACAATCCCTGGGGCTACTGGGGCCTGAAACGGGTATACAACAAACAGTCCATTACCGGTACTCATCGCTATCAGGAAGCCATTGATATATGCAGGCGAGCTTTGGAAAAATGTGGTGAAAGCGCCCAGGCCTTCTGTGAGCTGGCCAATGCTCTGAACGAGGACTATGAAACCAACCGCAAGGGAGAGGCCATTGAGACCTACAAAAAGGCCTTGGCCCTGGATCCGGAATACATTGAGGTCTATTTCAAAATGGCATCCATTTACCGTATCCGCAATCAATATGCTGAGGCTGAGGAATACTACCGCAGGGTAATTGAACTGGACCCGACCCATTCCTATGCCAAAGATGCCAAGCGCTCCCTCATTCACATCGACAAATCCCGCAAGGAGTAACCTTTTGTCGTAAATTTAAAAAGTCATGGTAAGATCACAGAAAACTGTGTTTCAAGAGGATAAATGTGGATAAAAAACGAGTTCATATGGCCCATCTGGGCTGTGCTAAAAATATGGTGGATTCAGAAATCCATCTGGCCAATTTTCACAGGCTAGGCTTTGAAAGTGTGGAAGAGCCTGAAGAAGCAGATTTGGTAATCATTAATACCTGCGGTTTTATTCAAAGTGCCAAAGAGCAATCAATTGATACTATATTTTCCATGACAGGTATGAAAAAAGCCAAAGTAGTAGTAACAGGATGCCTCTACCAGCGATATCAGGATCTGAGTCAGCAGATGCCAGAGGTAAATGGATGGCTCAAAAGTAATACTATGGAAGAAGTTTCCCAGCTTATTCTCGATTTGGGATTTGACATTCCAAAAGGGGAATACTTTTCCAGTGAGTATGACCGAATCCTGTTAGATAAAAGCTGTCATGCCTACTTAAGAATTGCGGAAGGCTGCAATAAAAACTGTTCTTTCTGCTCCATTCCCGGATTTAAAGGCCGTATGGCATCCAGAACAATTGAGAGTCTTGTTGCTGAGGCTGAGACCCTCATAAAGAAGGGGATTTGTGAACTGAATCTCGTCTCTCAGGACACCGCCAATTATGGGAGCGATATCTATGGGGTGGCCAAAGGTGGGGGGCCCTTAAAAACCTTGCTTAAAGAGCTTGTAAAGCTCCCTGTTCAAAGAATTCGTCTCCTGTATCTTTACCCCCTGTGGCTCAATCATGATTTTTTTGAATATATGGCCTCTGAACCTAAAATCTGCAACTATATTGATATGCCCCTGCAACATGCTTCCTCAAGGGTATTAAAATCCATGAAAAGACCAGGAAGTAAAGCCGAATACTTGAACGAAATGCAAACCATTCGTTCTATTTTTAATAATGATGTTGCCCTACGCAGTACCTTTATAGTGGGATTCCCAGGAGAAAAGGAAGAGGACTTTTTGGAACTGAAGTCTTTTGTGGAAGAGGTGCGTTTTGACTGGCTTGGAGCATTCACCTATTCACAGGAAGAATCCACAAGCAGCAACAAGATGAAAAATGATGTTCATCATCGCACCAAACAAAGGCGACACAAAGAACTGATTACCATATACGAACAAACAAGACAAACACTTCCTTCCCCTGTGGGTACAGTGAGAAATGTGATTCTTGAAGAGGAGATCAATGGGGTCTGGATGGGACGAAGCCAGTACGAGGCTCCGGAAGTCGATGGAGTAATTTATGTCTCCACCGCGAACGGTGCCCCAGGCAAGTCTATGGATGTGCGCATTGATGCCGAACTCGAATTTGATTTGGAAGCAAGCGAGGTTGGGAGGGCATGAACATGCAAACAGTCAGTCCAGGAACAATCGATGCTGTTCGTAGCAGCTATTCGAAACTTTTTGAAAATGAGATAGGTTTTTTCTGGGACTATGGCTATTGTGTTCCTCTTGTTCGTTTGTGTTTGTGGTCTATTCAGATAGCTCATCTGACGGGCTGTGGTAACAATGACCCATTTTTACATGTCAATGAAGCTATTATCAAAAGCCCTGGACTGAAGTCCCTGGCCGATAAGGTCCTGGAGCAACCAGGGCTGGCCAAAGATCTGGTTAACCTGTGTCGGCATGGTTTAAAATCCATGGATGCCTATGTTGATGATCCTAACAGGGCAAAATTACAGCTAGAACCATTAAATGAACTTTCCCAGTACTTTGTTGGCAAACCAGCTGTAGTCAACCCGCATCCTGTCAAACATATCCCACCGCATCACAGGTTAAAGGCCAGATTTTTTGAACCTTCTTTGTATTTCAGGCTACAATATGGTAAAAAATCGGACAGTTCCGGCTCTGCTCTAGCAGTCGTCACCCAATGGATTCCTGATCTGGAAGCTGTAGCCACTATCAATCATTATCTCAATATTCACAACATACCCCTGGCACCAAATTTTATGCACATTCGGGAAATTGTCCCATTGGGAAGCCGAAGACCAGTGCCTGTCAAAACCCTTTCCGACTGGACCCACCATGTGATTCAGCCGGCCAAGAAGTTTCGCTATCCACAAACACACAATCCCAGTATCAAAATCATGATCGATACTATGTTCGCCATTGATTTTGAAGCCCTGAAACTTACACCGCATATCTGCGAAAACTTCAACCTGTTTTTAAATGAGGTTTCCAAGCAGGAATTAAAGACCCATTTGTTTGTAGAACCGGAACGAACAGTCGAAAACAAAGAAGAATGGAGTCTTCCTGAGAAACTTTCCGCATTTCGTAATCGTTCGTGCACTATTGTTGAAAACAAACAAACAGGTGCTGAACCCTTTGACTCCAAGCTGCTCCTGCTTTTAAAAGATATCAAAAACTCAGTTCTTAAGCTGAAGCCTGATGATCTGCAAAAAACTTATAGTGACATGAAACGCGGATCTAAAAAACTGGTAAATTCCTTTAAAGGGCTTCTTGTCAAAAGCACAAAAACATCTACCCGATCCCCAAGGAAAAGTGACTCCACACCCAAGTCCTCAGGAACCGAAACCAGCCCGATCAAAATTGAACCAAACAGAAAGCTAGTAATGTCTGCACCGGGAGTTCCAGCATTTAAGGATCTGGTACAAAGAATTCCACCACTTAAAGATAAGCTGATGGAAAAACACCTTTTATATGCTCTTCTGGAAAGCGACTTCTGGCACAAACAACCCAAAGAGGCTGCCTGGCTTTGTGCCAGAATCGAAAAAATGCACCACAAGACGGACAAAGAAGGCACTCCAACCAACGACCTGATTGAACTGTTTGAAACGGCAGCTAAAAGCAAAAATGGTGCACTGGTTCAATCCCATCTGGATTCGGCCAAAAAAGGTGCTTCCACATTTACGGCCAAGGAGCAGACTGATTTACTCGACTGGATGAACAAACTGCCAGATGTGCGTTCGGCCCTGTATGAAGAATACTGTCATAGTGAGGCCAATGCTGTAATCATGTCACAGAACTGGCATCTGCTTCCCAAAGAAAGCCGCCTCAAATTGAGCGAAGCTGCCAATGTGCAACATATCTCCCAGCTCATTGAAGGTGATTTGGACAATTTTTTCAAGCAGGATGTACTGTCCAAAAATGAAAGAAAACGCCTGGGCCTGATCAGCCTAAAAATTATGTCCCAGTTAGCTACCTTTTTGGAGCAGGAAGACTCTAATCCCCAGGCCAAGGAACTTCTAAGAAAACTAAGGGTAATGCACACCCAGTATTCAGACACCCTGAACGAAAAATCCGAAGAAGCTGATTTGGAGTTCAGTCAGACCTGCCAGAACTGGCTCCATTCGATTTGCTGGTACCTGTACGAACAGAACAGCTCCCACTTTTATGAAGTTGTTCGAGAAATTGAAAGTCTGTTTGTTACCGTATGGAAAAAAGTCGAAGTTCAACTGAAGGCGGATTAAACACTGTACGCAATCCAGGGCAAGAACAAAGAGAGCTTGCAAACAGTGTGGAGGACTCTGTATCCCTTTGGCTAACAGACAATCAACAAACAGAAGACTATGTTCCTCCTGTTCTAAGCCAGTCCGAACTCGAGTCCCTGCAAATCAAACGGGAGCCTGAATCTCAAACAGATTCAAACAATAAAGAAGATTCTTCCCATCTACCCTCAAGAAAAATTTCCCTGAACCTGAGCGAAGGGGAAGAAGACTGCCTGATTGCCTTGAGAAGGGGACTGATCCGTTATGAGGAAGGGGATTGGGTCCCATCCGATGAAGAAATTATCAAGACCCTGATCCGGTTATTGCCACTGTTGAATATAGAAGGGGTTCGACTTCTGTGTATTCAGGATTTGGAAGATGCCTTGGCATTTAAAATACAACAAACAGAACAATAGGATACAATAACTGCCCCAGTATATTATGTTAACCAGGGCAGGGGAGAACAGTCTTTTTCTCTATCAAACAGTGGCGAACAAATTCTTTTGTTATCCATTTGCTCGTTTTTCCGATACAATGTTCTCATGGAAAGGGATAACCGTTTTTCAAATGATCAGTTTGTTTCCGTTCAGGACGCATGTACTTTGCTCAATTGCGGACGCACAAAAATTTATACCCACTACATATCCAACGGACTCCTAGCCGTTAAAAAGAAAATTGGCAATCGCTCCTTCTTTTTAAGAACCGATATTGAACGGATTGCAAAAAGCGAGGAGCTATCCATCCTTCCTGTATCCATGAGCCCCTCACAGAATCAGGAACAGGAGTCGGAACTGATCGGCCCATCGGGCAGAGATGAAGATCAGAAAA
This sequence comes from Candidatus Cloacimonadota bacterium, assembly GCA_019454875.1. Taxonomy (GTDB): domain Bacteria; phylum Muiribacteriota; class UBA6191; order UBA6191; family UBA6191; genus UBA6191. Next base: position 22,057 of record JACFNL010000016.1, read on the forward strand.
ATCTGTCCGAGTACATCTCTTCCCTGAAGGCCCGGATTCACGATCTGGAACAAGCCCTAAGAGCACAAAGTGTTCCCATGATTGAGTATCAGGAAAAATTGCGTCTAAAAGATCTGGAAATTCAACAACAGAATGAACTGCTTGAATTTGCCGAACAAAGAGCCAGGCACCTCGAATCAGAGTCTAAACAATTGCGCGAGGCTGAAGAACAAACAAAGCTTGAGCTTCAGGACACGGAATCAAGATTTAATCAAAGCCTAAAAGTTGCACTGACTTTCAAAAATCAACTTAGACAGGAAGAGGAAAAACGGCAAAAGCTCGAAGAGCAGTTTATAAGACTAAGAGAGCTGCAGGAACAGTTTGACTCCTGCCATTTTTATGAATGGGGGCTTAAGCGCAGACTAAGAACCCAGATTCAAGGCACTATGGCAAATATCAGAAGGCTGCAAACCAGCTTTCGCTCCATGGATTAATTTAAGCCCCAATAGAAGGGGCTGACCTGATTTGAATATAAATGTATCCCAGGCTTTAATTATGATCTTATTGAGCCTGATTTCGATCGACTATTTTAATAGCTATTCTCAATTTTAGTTAACATAATATACATTATACGCAGATATTGATTGTAAGCGGATCAGGACTCCCACTTATTCCGCATCCGCAAAATTGGGATTCAGATCCATATACATCTTGTAATCCAGCAATACCTTCAAAACATAGTTTCTAGTCTCAAAAAATCCTATGTTCTCAAAAAAATCCCCTGGCCTGCTCTGCCAGCGTTTTACTGGAGTTGGCCCTGCATTATAGGCAGCCAGTACCTTAGGTAAGTCCGAGTACATTGCAGTTACTGATGCCAGATACTGAGAACCAAACCTGATACCTGTTTCGGGGACATGAAGCTCGGATGGACTTACCTTGATTCCTTTTTTATTTAAAAGCCCAGTGGCAGTATTTGGCATAACCTGCATCAGACCAACCGCCCCCGCCTTGGATACAACAGCCGGGTTAAAACCGGATTCCGTTTTCATAACCGAATACACCAAAGAAGAAGACACGGAGTAGGTTGTTGCAGCACTGGATACCTCATTGAAAAATGGGGTTGGATAAAGAAGCTTCAGTGGGGAAAATCCAAGAACTTCGTGAAGCACTGGTGCTGAAAAATTGCGGATCAACCATCGCCTTTCAGCCACATACTCAGAATCTCTTGAACTCGCTCTACAGGCCAGCACCTTATAGATCAGAAGTACAGCCCGTATACAGATCTCAATTTTGTCCCCACTCACAATCAATTCATTTTTGTGGTTTAACTCTGCGCTCAATTTTACGAGTCTGTTTAATGTTTCACTCGATTCAAATTCCTTTACGAAGTGCTCAACTCTGATGAATCCAGATTCTTTGAGTGCGGACAAAATTGAGATCTGAGTCCAGGTATCTTTGACAATTTGTAATACCGCATCCATTTCCAGAGCCTTAAAATTTTTATCTGCCTCAGTGATACCCGTACGAATCCTGTGATATCCCTCACTCCTGAAAAACTCTGATACCTTCTCTTCCTCTACCTTCAACCACCAGGAATATTCAACCGGATGAATGGAGCCAAGGTATTGTCTCTCCTGCTCCGCTTCTAAAGAGCCAAAATGGTTCACAATAGCCTGTCCAGATAGAATTTCCACAATACTGTCAATACGAGACTTTAAAACAAAAAAACTGCATGGCAACAGAATGGAAAGAAGTAAAATAAAAATACGCATATAGACTGACTAGGCTAGGCTGTATAATAACATGTATGAATTTTGTACTTGTTTTAGCCCTGAGCGAGCTGTCCATAAATCCTTATCTGGTTCATCTCAAAAAAAAGTATACCACCGCCAGCCTGGAAGCGGGTGATCCAGTTACTACTATGGTTTATGGGGACGACCTTCCCATCTCCATTTTGTACTTTTCCAGCTTCTCCGAGGATTACAGCAAGAACTTAAAAGCACTTAGAAGTACTTATCCCGGAATACCACTGATCGTCATACACGATCTGGATCATCGTATAAAAAGACGAGACATTGCCGAGCAGTTTGCAGATGCAGTTGTTGAAAAGCCCGTGCCTAGCTTTATTGTGGATATTATTGATGCCCAGATCAGGAAATCCCGCAATCTGAGCCTGAAATCTCTAGCCGTAAATCGCCCTACTGAACATCAGGAACAATATCTTCAGATATCCGAGAAAATGCAGAAGCTGATGCGAATTGCCAGCAAAGTCGCGCCCACTGACGCTACAATTCTTTTGACCGGAGAAAGTGGTACCGGTAAGGAAGTCACTGCCAACTGGATTCACTCCGAAAGCTTACGCAAACAAAAACCATTTGTAGCCATTAACTGCGGTGCAATCACGGAAACAATTCTGGAGTCTGAGCTTTTTGGGCATAAGCGCGGTTCTTTCACTGGGGCCGATCGCGACAAAACCGGTCTTTTTGAAGCAGCCGATCAGGGCACCCTTTTTCTTGATGAAATTGGAGAAATGCCTTTTTCTTTGCAGGTAAAACTACTACGGGTGATCCAGGAAAGGAAAATTCGCAAGGTTGGTGACATCGAGGATATTCCCGTGAATGTCCGTATTATTGCCGCAACCAACAAGGATCTGATGCGACTGGTAAGAGAAGAGCGATTTCGCGAAGACCTTTATTACAGATTAAATGTGGTTCATCTGCACCTGCCACCACTGAGGGAAAGAAAGGAATCACTGCCTGGACTGGTGATGACTTTTTTATTGCATTACGCCCAAAAATACAAAAAGAGCGTTCAGGCAGTATCTCCCGCATGTGAAAATATACTGATGCAGTATGCTTTCCCAGGCAATATTCGCGAATTGCAAAATATTATCGAATATTCAGTAATTATGTGCGAAAGCCAGACATTACAGCCACAGGACCTGCCGATTGAGCTACAAAGGGATGCTCCAATGAACCTTTTGCCAGCTCCAGCCACAGTAACTGAACTACCCCCTTTAAATACCCTGCATGACTTTTTAAGTTATGTCTATCATATTTCCAATCCCAGTATTTCCGATGTGGAAAAAATACTCATCGAAGAGAAGCTTGCCATGTATCAGTCCAATCAAAAGCAGGTTTCGGATTCTCTAGGTATTTCCAGGACAAGCTTATGGCGTAAATTGAAGGAGCTAAGAATTGGATAAAAAAGACTTTTCTAATTACAGCATTCCCTCCTCCCTGCCAAAGCCTTCCCTGGGTTCACTGGAAAAAACCATTTCCAGTATTTCAGCTATTCCCGTAATTGCCCTCAAAATTCTTGAGGTTACCCAGAATCCGAAGTCAACAGTTGCTCAACTGGAAAGTCTTATCAAATCCGACACCTCACTCAGTACCAACCTTCTTCGTCTGGTGAATTCTTCGTATTTTGGACTCAACCAGTCTGTAGTTGATATTCATAAAGCTATTGTCCTTATGGGGTTAAAAACAGTTCGGGATCTGGCTCTGGCCTCCTCAATCTGCCCCCTGTTTTCTGGAGAATCTATAATTACCAATTATTCCAGAATCAATCTTTGGAAACATAGTGTCTGTGTAGCCATAGCTTCCAGAATGGTGGCTCGACGGATTGATTCAAGCCTTGATGAATCCCTGTTTACTATGGGTATTATCCACGATTTGGGTATTCTTTTACTTGATTTACATGCCCATGTCTGGTTTGAACTTATATTAACCCATCCGGAGTACCAGCAGCTCGGTCTGGAAGGCGTGGAAAAGGAACTTCTGGGATTCACTCACCATGATCTGATACAGATCATATTAAAAAAATGGCAGTTTCCTCCCATGGTTGTTGAAGCAGTTGCCTTTCACCTCCAGCCATCCCGTTCCCTAATTTTCTCACAGCAGACCGCAATTCTTTATCTGGCCAACTGTCTGGCAAATCGCCACGGACTCGGATACACTCCACACAAAAATGTAAAAGCTGAGGAATTTAATCATGTCCTTAAAGTTTTAAACCTTGGCATCAAAGACATTCATGTTCTAATGGATGATTTGCCTGGAGAACTAGTAGATGGTAACAACCTCTTAATAATGATTGAGGACATGTGACCTCTGAACTTGATTTATTGCTTAAGGAGTCTGAAAGTTCCCTTCTGGTACGCAGTAAGGTAGTTGATACAGTTCTAACTTCTTTTTCCAGTCTTTGTGATATCAGCTTTTTTTTAATCAGTCATAATCGCGAAATCATAGAGCAAAGCCCAAACACAAGACTTCCATCCGAACTTTTATCCCGGCTTGAGTCAAGCCAGGAACACAACCCCCAGTCAAAAGGAACAATCCTTAGTGAAGAAACTACCTCAATAACTGTGAAATTCTCACTTTTTCACAGAGGCAGTTTTCTTGGCTGGCTAATTTTAACCCTGAAAAAACATCCAGAGTCGGCAAAACCGAGCTTGTTGATAAAGCCCATATCAACCAGTGTGGAAATGACTATGAAATGTTTTGAGTTATCAGAGTTAAATGACAACAATCAAGCCAGACTGCTGCAATATTCGAGTGAAAAAAAGCACTTACAGGCCAGGTATGAAACCATTGCCATGGAAAATCTGGCTGTCCGTATGGAAATTGAACAGGCCAATCTGATGCTGGCCAAGGATATAAAACTTACGGAACAAAAATTCCAGAAATTATTTGCTACCAGCCCATTCCCTCAGTTTTTGTTTGATTTCACCAAAGTCCGTGAGTGGCTTTTAAAAATCAGGGCACAAAAAATTGAACTGAACTCATATCTGTCCCAAATCTCTGAGGAAGCCTGCTCCCACCTCTTACAGTCCAAATGTATTGTCGCCAATCAAACTGCCCAAATTTATTTTAAGGCCCCAACAAGTTCTCAATTAAAGTCCATTGCCCTGAAATTACTTCCACCAAAGTCTTTGATTCAATTCCTCCTACTTTTGAATGAATCATTGGATCACCCAAACCATGAACCAATTCAGGTAGAGTTATATACTGTTACCTCCGATAAAAAACAGGCCCTGTTACAGATCGGACATTTGGAACAGAACTGGTCCATGGTATCACTTTATTGTCTGGACATTACGGACCGGGTCGAAATGGAAGAAGGCCTGATTCAGGCAAAAATGCAGGCTGAAGTAGCTAGTTTGGCAAAAAGTAAATTTCTTGCTGTTGTCAGCCACGAATTAAGAACACCCCTAAATGGAATTATTGGATTTACCAGTCTTTTGATGGATACATTAGTTACAAAAGAACAGTTAAACCACCTGCATTACATTATTCAATCCTCGCAGAGACTAAATTCCTTGGTGACAGATATTCTGGATTTTGTTCGGCTAGAATCCAACGATTTTGAGGTCGAGCTTCAGGAGTTTAATCTGTCCTCCATGCTTGAAGATACTGTTGCACACTGTCTGGTGGCTGCCACTGCCAAAGGGTTAAAAATTCTGTATTCGGAAACCGAGTCTGCATCAGTGAAAATCACATCTGATCCCGTAATTATTCAGAAAATATTGGATATTCTGATTTCCAATGCCATCAAATTTACTTCTGCCGGTCATGTCAGAATACATACCCGTATCAACCATAAAATGTCTGGCAGTTCTCTGATTATTGAGGTAGAAGATACCGGTATTGGAATCAAACCGGAACATTTATCATCACTGTTTTTGCCCTTTTCTCAGTCAGATTCATCAATTACCAGATGTTATGATGGCCTAGGTATTGGACTTACAATCTGTCACAGACTATGCGAACTTTTACAGGGAAGTATCACGGTAGACAGTGTGCCCAACCAGGGCTCGAAATTTATTGCAGAGATTCCTGTAAAGTTAAACCATGAAACTAAGGAAAGTGTTTCTGAGACTGCAATTAGTGTAGCCGTCGCCGAAGACTGCCCCACAAATGCCGCCATGCTCAAGGAAGTATTACAGGCCTTTGGCATCTCGGCACATTTTTTTACTGATGGGCTACAGATAGTTCATGGTGCTGCAAAACAACCTTACAATATCATTCTGATGGATATATACATGCCACAGTTAGATGGAGTGGAGGCCGCAAAACAGATATTTGCCTTCAACCAGAATCAGGGGATTAATACCTATATCATCGCCGTTTCAGCCTCGGTAACACTTTCCGATAAACGCAGATGCCAAAATGCCGGAATTCAGGATTTTGTTGCAAAACCGTTTCGACCCTTAGATATCAAGGCAGCAATCGAAAGAGGAAAGCAGTGGTTATCCTCTCAACCGAACCTTACACTAGTATAAATTTTTACTCACTTTTTGTCTTTTGCATTTTCAGAACCCTACAATTTAATCTGAAAACACTATGTCCCTGATTTCCTCTCACCGATCCAGATACTGTGAAACAGCTCATCTTGTTACATATGACTTTTGTTTTTTTTACCTATGGGTACTCCATGAGGCAACAAAATGCAATTTCCGGAGTACACACTTCAACCCACTCCCACGCGGCCAGAATTCTTCTGGATCGTCGTAACTACAAATCAGGTATTGAGGAACTTAAAAAGGCACTTCACGATCAGCCTGAAAATCGCTCTGTGGCCGTTAAGCTGGCCTCAATCTATTATCGTAACCAGCAATATGACATGGCTTTGGAACTGGTTTTACCCTTTCAGAATCTGGCCACTAAATCTACAAATCTGTTTTATTTTATTGGCAGATGCATGGATGCCCTCAACCGTAAGGATGAGGCTTACGAATATTATCAAAGGGCGTTTCGTCTCGATCCTACCCTATACAAAGCCCCTCTTCGGATTGCTCAGTTGTTTATGGAAAAGGGACTGCATTTTGATGCCGCCACGCATCTGAAAAATTTATTGGAGATAAATCCTGAATACAAAGCAGCCCAGGTAGAGTTTGAAACCGCCTTGAGGTTAATTCGGGAAAACCATAAAAATATTTTCCGCCGAGGCAATATGGTGATTACTTTTCCAGATTACAATCTGATTCGTGATCTGGAGGAGTGGTATCCGTATCTTCAGGAAAAGGTGTACTATCTGCAAAATGCCCTAGGGGTTAAAAAGCAGGTAATCTGGATTGAGGTTGTCCAAAAAATCCGCTCCCCCTATTCTCCACCTGCTCTCTACCAGCCATTAGAGAACAAATTGTATTTGAGTGTTGACACAGTACAGAGGAAATACACTGCTCTGTTTACCCATCAGCTTGCTTATGCTTTTTTTCATCAGATGAATTTGTCCAAGGCCCCTGCATGGCTTACGGAAGGTATTGCTCTTTATTTTAGTCAGCCCAACCTGATCAAGGACATACCCCTGCGAAAACTAGGAGGAAGCTTTGAACTCCTGGATCAGAAATTTTTTCCAGACAGGCGTTATTTAAACTTTAATGACATCAATCAAACCCAAAGAGAGCAGTTACTGAGAGCTTTTCTGATCGCCAAATTTCTGATTGAACGATACGGATGGGATAATCTGGAACGGTTTTTAAAGGAATTTGAAAAGGGAAAGAAGAATATCTCTGAAGTTGTCTGGGATGTCTTTCATATTCGCTATCGTAAGCTGATGGACGATTTTGATATCTATGCCATTTCCAATTATTATTTCAAAAGATCATAAAGTCGGCTAAGTCCATCAAGCCCATTCGACTCAGAGAATCGTGAAGCCAGATCGTAATAACCCTGACGAACATGAGTTGCGGCCAACTCAGGCTGGTTTAAATACTGCATTATGTTATGCACCAGTCCCTGTACGGAAACCTCGCTTAATAATCCCGTCCTTTGATGGGTAAGAACCTCGGGAATACCTCCCACATAAAAGGCACATACAGGAATACCCTGCATCAGGCTTTCTACAGAAACCAGACCCAACCCCTCCTTGAGAGAAGGAACCAATACAAGATCCAATCCATCATAGACATTATTTTTAGGTTTAAACCCACAAAATTCTACCTCGGATTCAATCCCCAAATCACGCACAAGACCTTGCAGGCCTGATTTAAGTGGACCGTCTCCAATCAATTTTAGTTGAAGATTAAATCCCTTCCTCTTCAGTTCTGCCAAAGCTCTAAGTGAGTACTCATGTCCTTTTAGCTCCACCATATCCCCTACTTGCCCAAGGGTAGTGATTTTCCCCCGGCTTAATATGACGGGAATGGGGGCTTTAGGCGGAACCTCAAAGATGTATGGGGTTAAAATCGTATTTTTCACATATGGATTCAAAGCCAGGGCCTGTTTTAATGTATCCCGTGAGATTCCAGACACTGCACGGGCGTATCCCAACCCTGCCTTATCCTGCTGATCAACCCAGAACGCCCTTTTCATACCTAGACCATGAACGGTGTGTACAAACGGGATCCCGGCCTCTCCAAGTGCCATGGCCGTGAATCCCCCATGTGTATGGATATGATATCCATTCCTGTAATAGGGACTCAGTTTGCGTACGACTGCCTGCGCATGCCAATGGGTCCTCTCAAAAGTAGAATGAACCTGAACAATTTTTACATTCGCGGCTAAAACCTCGCGAATCAGGGATGGATCATGAGTAAAACCACGAAATGGTTCTGATAACAAAAGACAGACTTCCACCTCTCTTTTTGTTTGAGCCTTAATCCAATTAACAATACCTCGAGCCGAGCCGTAGCGTAAATATTGAGTAACATGCAGAACCTTCAACAAAAAACCCTCCGGTGCCACTGGCTAAAATCCAGAATATTTTGTGGCAAAGAATCAAAGTCAAAAGAGCCAATTACCCCATAGAGGTCATGATTCACCCCGTCCGGGCCTGTATCATTGTCCATGTAAACCAGCTCCCCTAAATAGACTCCTGAAGAAGCACGGTAGTCAAGATCTCCAAAGTACAATAAAACATCAGGGGCAATTCCTGAAACCCGGCGGTAGATTTGTTGTGGTTCCAGCCAATGAAGATTTATATCTCTCTTCTGAAGCTCAAGCATCAATTCCTGCTTTAATCGAGCAAGAAAACCGGATGAGTCCTCTAAAATTCCTAGCGATTCCCGTCCCTTCAGATTGAGCCATAATCTTCCGCAATACCCGCCCTGTGCATAGATCAGAGTTTTGGTAAAATCAATATGCTCCGGCTCAAGGAGCCCTTTGTAATCTTTATCTTTTAGAGTCAGATACCCCTTTGAAATCAGCCATTCATTCAGGCAAAAAATTCCCTGAAGGGGTCTCACTCCGTGATCTGAGACTAAAATTGGAGAATAGTTATACTGGTAAGCCAGATCAAACCAATCCCTAAGCAATAAATCCAGTTTCCTGTAAAAATCAGGTAACACATTAAGATACTCAGAGTTATGTACAAATCTGGGATGATTGGAAAATGTGTGATGCCAGAATGCATGATGCAACCTGTCGGTTTCAATTAAAACCATCATCAGGAAGTCAAAACCCCGAGGCAAAGCCCAGCGCATCAGCCGATCTTTTGCATCCAGCATCAGATGCATGTGTTTTACCATTCCCAAAAGGTCAGAGCCTCGGTATCCAGAAATATCAAATAGCCTTGGCTCACCCAAAAGTTTTGACAATTCAGAACGATATTCCCCTGGAACAACAAAATGTGGCTCATGGACTGAATTTAAAATGCAACCACCCTCGATATGTCCTTTTTTGGCCTGATGTGGAGCAGTCTGCGGGACTCCCCAGACAAATGACAAAGAACCATCGGGAAAAAATTCCCACATCCTCTTTTGCAAAACCGTCTCAGAGGTGTTAAATACCATACTGTAGTTCTGACGGGACAATCTTCTCTGAAAACCATACACACCAAGTTCCCCTGGATCACACCCCGTAGTCATCACGCTCCAGGCCGGAATTGTGATGGGAGGATCACAGGAACGCCATGCCTTAAGTTTATCCTTAGTTCTCAAACTGTATAAAAATGGTATTTCTGCACCTAGCTCATCTATCAAAGCCAGTGGCAGTGAATCCAGACCAATCACAAGGGTTCTTCTCAGAACAGAACCTCAGGATGTAAACGAAAGTAGGTTAAATTGGAGATCATCTGAAACGCTTTCTCCCTAAGAGATAAAGGATTAGGATGAACCCCTACATCCTCTAGCCCATCCCCAATGTCTGAACTGTATACATAAAACACAAGCATTCTACCCTCATGATAGAGGGCAAAACCCTGGGCTGGTTCCCCATCATGCTCATGAATTTTGGGAAGACCTGGCAAATTATATCTGACACGGTAAATGGGATGTTCTGAAGATACGGGTTCCAGAGTCTTATCAGGAAAAACCGTTTTTATGGAGCGACGAAAGTAGCTATCCATACCATAACTGTCATTCACAAACAAAAAACCCCCAGCCAGCAGATAGCGGCGAAGATTTCTAGCCTCTTCAGGGCTGAATGAGATATTTCCATGACCTGTGGCAAACAGTATATGTACCTGGTACAAAAGATCGGACTGTAAATCCACCAGTATCTCATCTGAAGCGGTTTGCATCCCTAAATCCTGACGCAGCCACTTTAGCCAGTTTGGAATAGCCGTAGGAGATGCATACCAGTCTCCACCCCCAGAATACTTCAGTCTACCGATTTTAAACTCGGCACTATGCCCCAAAAACAAGCAACAATATAAAAGCCCAGTCACAACCAAAATCAGTCTCATGCCCATAAGTGTACCATAAAATTTTCTTAGCGATTGCCAAGTTCCTCACGAAGAATTCCCTGCAATAGATCCACACTGTCGTGCATGGAACGAGTCACAAGCACCTGGGTAGTTTGGGTAAAACTCATCTGAGACTGAGTTCCTGAAGCAAAAGATAACTTCATAAGATATGGCCCTACAGGAACTCTCTGCGTCAGACTCGATTCCCAATTGGTTCTTGGGGTAGAAGAGTTTAAGGATATTGAACCCAGAACCTTCCATTCTTCCTGACTCATACCCTGTAGTGGGTCATTTTTTTTCAACAGGACTGAAACCTCTCCCTTTTGTATTGGAGGCTCCATCTGAAATGACAAGCTCTGTTTAATCGTTTCTAGTCTCGCGCTTAACACATGAAACTGGCGGGGAAACTCCTGGGGATACAATAGGCCCCTCTCTTTACTGGTACATCTGCCTTCAATACCATTTTTATCCACTAAATCAAGCTGGGCATAAAACACGGTTTTTCCAAAATTGACTTCAGGCTGCAAAAGGACATCACTTTCCTGAGACTCTTTGGACAGAATCTCTATATCACCGCTGGCCCTGATACTGAACTTTTTTTTGACAGGTTCCGTTCCCCCTGTAACCCTGGATGACAACACAATTGGTGTGACTCCAAAAATTCCAACCTGAGGTGTGAATAAAAGGTCACAGTCCAGATGATCCACCCGAAAATGAAAATTGAGGCTACTTCTGTTTCCATCATTATCCAGGGCAAAAACATGTAGACTCTGTGAAAGTCTGCTTAAGTCCTTAGGAAGGTTAAGACGGGCCCGGGATGAATCATTTAGTCTCAGATACACTGGTTTTTCCCCGTTGAACACATAACCGACCTGTACTATTTCTCCGCGATTATCCGTTGCTAGTAATTCAAGATTCAGATACTGAAGGGTACTCAAAATTTGAAACTTATCTGGGGTCAGGCCCTGAACCTCTAAAAACGGGGCAATTTTTTGATCCTCAGTCTTTTCTCTGAAAACCTCATTCACAACCGTAAATTCTGCCCGAAACTGCTTCCTTTGCTGATTCGCTCCAAAGATCATAATCTTATTCTCTCTTTGGTCCAGATCAACTATTCCCTTAAAATAACCCTTATCCACTGCAATAAATCTGTCTGACTGGGAGTTTACAATAATACGGAATTCTTTAACTGTCAGATCCGATACCAGCCCCTCAAGCTCTACCCTGGAATCACCTGAACTGATTCTTGGTTCCGGCGATATCAATGTAACCTCAATCTCAGACCCCGCACAAAAACAAACAAAAACGGTCATAAATAAACACAAATAAACAGCTCCAAATTTGCTAACCCCTTTATTCATGCGCATACTCCTTATCTATCCCTTTAGATCTCCAGAATTATAAACAAGATCTATATGTTATTGCTTGTTTTTGTACACATCGGACAGTACAATACAAAACCAAACAAATACAAACATCATTAGACAGCGAAGGACAAACAGCATGAAACTGCTGATCCGCAAACTGCCAATTTACGGCGTGTGCATTCACAGTAAAAAGATAACTTGTTATGAAACCCCAGAGGAAATTGGAAAAATTCTCTCAGTAGAAGAATCCAGAAACCAGGAAGGGAAAAGCGAGTTTGCGGTTTCATTGAGGCAGGAAGCCTCGACACTGCGTCCTGTTATGAAAACAAACGGCAAATGAACCCTGTCAGGAAATTGGCTAGCGAGACTTCAACACATCAAACACCTTAAAAAAGGTGTACAGGAGAAGATAGCTACAACCTACTGAGGACAACAGGACTCCGAACAAACTTAATATCTCTAACATAAATGCTATATCGTCGAATCAGATATTAAATTTCATGTTCTTCAGAAGGAAATCTCAGATTGTGAATATCATCCACATAACTGCGTACAGCAGCAGACATAACCTGGGAAAGTCTGGCGTAGCGTTTCACATATTTTGCTCTTAAATCTTCGTGATACCCCATCATTTCATGAAAGACCATAGACTGGCCATCTACTCCACGGCCAGCACCTTTGCCAATCACTGGGATTTTCAAAGCTGAGGCTATTTCCCCACCCAAAACCGCTGGGACACAATCAAGAAGCAATGAAAATGCTCCCATATCCTGAAGCTTTTGGGCGTTTTTTGCAACCCAGTTCCAGTCCTTATGCCTGTCCTTAGCAGTTTTAAGACTGCCTCCCGTCTGCTTGGAGTAGGTTTCCTTCAATCCCAAATGGCCCATTACTGGAATATTTGCCTCGATCAAAGCTTTAATCACTGGAAAGTACTCTTCCGCCCCTTCCAGTTTTACAGCCCCTGCTCCACCCTTTTCCATTAAAAATCGAGCCTGCTCTACTGTCTCCTGTGGGTCTTTCAACTCATAACTGGCAAAGGGTAAATCCACAATTAACAGGGAGTTCTGCACGGCTTTACGAACAATTCTGCAATAATAATACATATCCCAGGTGGTTACGGACAATGCATCTTCCCCACCCTGAACATACTTGCCCAAGGAATCCCCTACAAGAATACAGGTCACGCCAAGGCTGTCCACTAACTGGGCCCCGTAATAATCCGAGACACTCAGCATAGTGATTTTCTCTTTTTTTTCTTTCATAGACAAAAGAGATTCCAAGGTAATTTTTTCAGCCATGAGACCATCCTAAAACAAGCCAGTACTGGCATTAGACCAGAACCGGGCCATACTATCCAATTTCAGGCACAGTGTCAAACGGAAAGCACAGAGTCAACCGGGTTCCGTTTGGCTCAATCATTTCTACCTTGATGCTGCCCCGATGGCGATCCACAGCATCCTGGACTACCACTAGCCCTAAGCCCGTCCCATAGTTTTTTGTGGTATAAAATGGGGACACGGCTGTCTTCCAATCAGATAAGCCTAGCCCATTGTCCAAAACCACCAGGGTGATGCCTTCTGGCTTTTTTTCCAGTTGAATTTCAACCTCAGGAGTTTTGGCACCTGACTCTAAGGCATTTCTTACTAAATTTTCCAGCATTCTGAACAATAGATCCCGGTTTCCCCACATTGTCAGGGGTCCATTTCCTTTTTTATAACGAATCAAATCTTTGTCATTGGGGAAAAGGGAAATTACATCCAATACAAGCTCCTGCAGATCAACCTTCTGATTCAAAGGCAGATTCTCTTTCTGAAATACCAGTAAAGTGCCCAGGGTGTGATTGATACGACTGATTTCTTTGCCAATCTGCTTTAAACAGTCCTGTGTTTCCATATCTAAAGGATGTAGTTCCTTCAATTCCTCGACCATCAAATTCATTGCTCCCAGTGGATTTCGCACATCATGAGCCACCCCGGCTGCCAGCCTCCCAAACTCAACTAACCTTGAGCTTGAAACCAGCTCTTCCTGCAATTTTTCAGTCCGTCTGAACAACACACGAACAGTAAACATGACAAGAATAAACAGTATGCTAATCAGCACAACCCCGACCTTCTGTGTGTTTTTCTGTGCCTGAAACAGTTCCGGGAGCTCTAGGGAAAAAGCAATGATGACTCCCCGATCCTCGTTTTGAAAGTGATACATTCCCTCTGGCAGCTGATTTATGTCTAAATTCTCCAGCCTATCCCCATGGAGAGAAAAATATTCATTGCTCTCACCTGAAAACCAGAGTCCCTGAAGATAATATGTCTTCTCTATTCGACCCACTTCGCGCACAAACCAGGACCAGGACAAGGTGTTCTTCTCTGTATTTATTGAGGATTCAAAGAGAGGATGGCTAGTAAGTTCTAATGCATCTCTTCCAGCCTGTGATGCCTGATTTTTCTGAAACTCTATTAGTGCTTCTCTTGTACGGTAAGCACTAAAGGCCTGAAACCCCTGAAATGCCAGAAACAGGATAGCGTTGAAGGATAAAAATATATGGAAATAGATTCGGCTATTCAGGCCCATGGCATAAATATATAGTCCTGATGATAGTGAATCTGATGCTTTTCAAATCGCCTGATCTCAAATAGATTTGATTCCAGAGTCCGCTTGGGTCTCGAATTAAGAGGTTTCATTTCATTTTCAAACTTCAAAAACTCCATAGGCATCCTCATCGAGAATGAATTTGATACCAGAAAAAACAAACAGACAAAAATTTGATAACGCATATTTCATCCCCCCAAGGACTAGCAGTTCACAAACAAACTCCACTAGACCTTCGTACAAAATGAATAAATAATTGCGTATTTTTGTTATGATAATTTCTGGAATTCGCTCGTCCAGAAAAATGCCAGCATAGGATCAGCAAGATTTCTGGACAGATTTCTACCTAAATCGCAATAGCGCCTGCGGATTTTTTCAGGCATTTTTTCGGCCCCCAGAATCAACTCCTGTAAATTACCCAGGATTATGAGGCTATCCTCCTGAGACAGATCATGATTTACAGATAACTTTCTCTCCCATTCTTCCATTTCTTTTAGCTTTCGTAAAATGGTTGGTGGCAGTTCCAGCCGAACTTCTTCCCAGTCCAAATCTCTCTTGACATGTTCCTGCTTGTCCTGATTGGAGGACTCAAACTCCTCAAAATTAATAGCATCACTAACTAAAGTCTCATTGGGCAAATGCGATTCCTCAATCGATTTTTCTTCAAACTCATGTATAACTTCAGATTGAACCGGAATCTCTCTTCCCACCTTCAGGCTAGACAGCTTTTTCTCAAGCATTGCCTCAAGACGGCTTTCCAGGTTGCGCAGTGAATCTTCGGCAAGAACTGGGGTCTCAATTGTAACCGGCTTAACCTCAACAGGTTTGGCCCAGGCCAGCATCTCCTCGGCCAAAGAATTGTGTGGGTCCAGGGACAAGAGCTGATTGATATATGGTAACACTTCCTGCCTCTTGGCCAGACGGCGCATCAGCGATACAATTTCTTCCAAGACTGGAACTGGTTCATCACTAAGAGTAAGGCACTGTTTTAAGGAATGTAATGCCTCCACTAGTTTACCCATACGAATCAACGCATCTTTTCTCTGCAACTCCCAGTCAATATGGCTTCCGTGTAACATCTCTACTCTATCCAGATAAAGTAGTAATGACTCATCGTCCTGACAACCTGAATACAGTCTGACTCCTACCCTGCAAAAGATCTCTGATTCAAAGCCCTCTTTTGTGCAAAGCTGGAACAAATATCTGGCCTCCCTGAATCGTGCGTGATCTATCATCTTCTCTATAGCACTGATGAGGAAACTCTCCCTTTGCTGATTTTGATTTAATTTTCGGTATAAACTGGCAATATTGAGGATCAACTGCTGGTTTAATGGGGCCATTTCCCACAACCGAAGTAAAATCTCCAGTCTTAATGTTTCCAAGGCCTCTGGCATCACTTTTAAAGCACTATGATACAAAGCAATAGTTTCAATTTCGTCTACGGGTTCTTCGGAACTTAATAGAAGCTCAGCCAGAAGAATAAGGTGGGCAAAACCACCCTCCCGTAAAACCTCCACAATCTGATCCAGATTTGCTCTGTGTTCCAAATGTAGTCTGGCCGCCATTTCTTGAGCCTGTTTCATTGAACTAAGTTCAACAAGCTGAGTCTGCAACCAATCCGGTAGAACAGTTGATTCAACTTCCGGTTCTTCTACAAGTTCAGGCTGGGGAGGATTCCAGGTCACTGCTTCAATGTTTTTTAGAGCCCTCAAGGTTTCCTCACTCAATCGGGAGGCAATATCAAAATAGTTAAAACCTTCATTTTGGACCTGTATTGATTCAGCAACCACTGGCTCAACTTTTGGTGTGGGCTCAAACTCTTCTACCTCAGCGACACTTTGTGAAAGTGTGTCCAAAATACCCTGAGATTCAATAAACTCCAGAACCTCTTTTCTCTCATCGAGATCTTCGGACAATTCCAGGAGTGAAACAGTTTCTGTGACAGGCTCTACCTCGTCAGCCTCTTCTAGCAGATATCCTTCCGCCAGCATTTCCTGCTGCATTGGATCAGGCAATTCCTCAAAATCACCCGTATCAAACTCCTCGTCTTCATCACTAGAAGCTATTCCAAGATCCAAATCAAATTCCATATCGGAATCGGAACCATGACTATCTGAGGAGGACTCGGGCTCGGATTCAGGCTCAGACTCAGACAAGCCTTCAAAATCGCTTGAATCAAACTCTTCATCTTCATCACTAGAAGCTATACCA
>JACFNL010000016.1:38922-46632 GCA_019454875.1 Candidatus Cloacimonadota bacterium
TCCAAATCAAATTCCATATCAGAATCTGAACCATGACTATCTGAGGAGGACTCGGGCTCGGATTCAGACAGGCCTTCAAAATCGCTTGAATCAAACTCTTCATCTTCATCACTAGAAGCTATACCAAGATCCAAATCAAATTCCATATCAGAATCTGAACCATGACTATCTGAGGAGGACTCGGACTCGGGCTCAGACAAATCCTCTGAATCACCCATATCAAATTCCTCATCTTCATCACTAGAAGCTATACCAAGATCCAAATCAAATTCCATATCGGAATCTGAACCATGGCTATCTGTGGATGACTCGGGCTCGGACTCAGACTCAGACAAATCCTCTGAATCACCCATATCAAATTCCTCATCTTCATCACTAGAAGCTATACCAAGATCCAAATCAAATTCCATATCGGAATCTGAACCATGGCTATCTGTGGATGACTCGGGCTCGGACTCAGACTCAGACAAATCCTCTGAATCAGCCATATCAAACTCTTCATCCTCATTACTGGCGGCTATGCCAATATCCAAATCAAATTCCAAAGCGGAATCTGAGCCATGACTATCTGAGGAGGACTCCGGCTCGGACTCAGGCTCGATATGAGACTCGCTTAAATCATCTGGTTCGCTTAAATCAAATTCAGGCTCAGGTGTGGGTTCGAACTCAGGTTCAGGTTCCAACTCCAAAGCTGTTTCAGTGATATCCAGAGAATCCAGTATGTCTGTATCTTCAATATCTGGCTCAGTTTCATCGACTAACATAACTGGATCATCCTGTAAGACAGGAGTGTCAAAAACATCCAGATCATCTATCTCTGGGGACTCAATCTCAAGAGTAAGGGTCGATTCTTCCTCTAAAGAAGGTAGGGACTCCGATTCTGGTTCGATGATTCGCAGGGCAATTGCCTTAAGTTCCAGCACCTGCTTCCCAAAAGCTAGATTTTCATCAACTAATTCAGCTAATACCTCTTCCTTGGCATCACCAGAATCATGGATGGCATTAGAAACATCAGACGCATCCGAAAATCCTGAGTCGGGGATATCGGGGATGTCTAAAAAGTCTGTTTTTAATTCCGGCTCAGAAACAGATTCGATCTCTGAACCCAAATCAGGCTCAACTTCCTGAAAAGGGTTGAAGTCAACCGGCTCATCGGGCAAATCCGGTTCAATCAACGGTTCGGGTTCCTGTACCGGAGGTTTTACAGGCTTTGGAAACTCTCTTGGGGGAGGGAGGGTGACTTCGGATTCATCAATTTCCACCCCTTCTTCTTCACCAAACGGATTGAACCCTTCCTCACCAAAGGGGTTAAATTCCTCCCCCGGCTCCGTGGGGCCAAAATCCATTTGTGTCATACTAGATTCCCGTACTGCGTTTCAGGTTTAATTTTAGCCATTTTCGACTAAAATCGCTCCATTATTGACATTATACCGTCAATTTGAATGGCGCATGATCTCCAAAATTTTTTCAAAGTCATCATCTGGAGCACTACGATTCGATTTCTCTATCCCACATTGATTGCAACGATGTATCAAAGTAACCTGATCCATCTGCTTAATTATTGCCTTCACCGCAGGCATAAGCCCCCCACAATCACTGCTGCGATCCCCCGGATTTATATCGAGATGTCTTGAATACAAACAAGAGGGGCAATGATTTCGACAGGAGCCATGCTGATGGGGTATTACCCTATGCCCGCAATACCCACAATCAAATGTCTCATTAATGTGAGTAAAGCGAGCGGTACACACTTACTGCTGCTCCTGAACTATCCTGGCTGCTATAAAAATTAAAAACCTGCCTGATGCTCTGTTTCAGCTTCAGATCCGCATGGGCCCGAGGATGTAAGGTAAATTCACCTTGAAATTTCTGAATTTTTATCCAAAGGCCTGCCTCTGCCATATCAGCTATGTAACGGGTAATCTGGCTGCGGATAGCTTCACAGTCATCCTCAGCCACAGACTTCTCAAGACAGACAGATAATTCAGATACCAGATGTGTGCCCTCAGTATCAGACTTTTGGCTGATTAAACCAGTGGTTTGCACCATTCCATGACCATAAACAGAATCCCAGCCTGGGGTTCCTAAATCCAGTGCGCCTGTTTGTAAGCGCGCATAAATTTTATCCTGCGACAAACCAGGCTCCTTTTCAAGCATCAGGGCAATAAGTCCCCCAACCAGTGGAGTAGCCATGGAAGTTCCACTCATTTTGCCAAGTTCCATTCTTCCCGAAAAACGACCTAGACCATCCCGATTTTCGCCATAATAAACAAAATCTGGTTTTTGTTGGGAAGCCCCGCCTAAGGAACTGAAACGGGAAACCTGATGCACATGATTAACTGAGCCAATGGTCAATACTTCAGAAGACGAACCAGGATACCGGATTGTATCCGCACCATTTCTACCTTCATTGCCTGCCGCAAACAAAACAATAATTCCCGCATCTTTCCATGCCAAAATCGCATCGTCAAAAAATGTCATGGCTATAGGCATCCTGTCCGTAAAACCCCAGGAATTAATCATTATATGTGGATGATCCGGGGTACTTGGGTTGTCGTCTGGATCCAAAATCCATTGCATGGCTTCAAGAATTCTGGATGCAAAAGCCAAAACCCGTTCCGAAACCTCGCCTGAAGTTCCTCCGGCAGCCACAGTTTCCAAAGCACGGGCTACAATCAAATCAGCCTCTGGAGCAAAAGAAAGGCTTTTACCCTGATACTCGCCCCCCGCCACCAGTGAAGCTACAAAAGTTCCATGACCTGCTGTATCTGTCATTGCCTCCAAAGGTTTTGATGTAAAGTCGCGATAGGCACGGATCCTGTTTCCAAAAACCGGATGAGCCACAATCCCTGAGTCAATTACTCCGATTCTGATACCCCTGCCTTTACCATATCCGTTCCCTGCATGCAAAACAGGCAGCCGCACATCTTCTGATACTGGTTCTACAACAGGAACTGACAGATATACTGGTTCATCGGGAACAATTTCCAGTACATCGGGATGGTTTCTTAGTTCATCCAGAAAGTCATGCCTACAGCTTATCTTTGCTACAGGTGCCATCCAGAAACTCTGATAGGAAGATACTTTTTTTGATATGGATGAACCAGGGCCATTTGTGGTTATAGTTTCAGATGCCCCCATTTCACGGCTCAAGTAACTGTGAAGCCCAGATAAAGACCTTTCTGAACTTTTGCGTAACCGTTGGGTGGGAGTATCTGTAGAACCGGGAGCCATAGGAACTTTTACCGGCCTGACCCGAATCAGATAAGAGCCATACAGCCCACTGTTTGCCATGGCTTTGGTATCAAGCACTAAAACCAGAGTGAGAACTTTGCATGTCAGGCGAAACCAGTTCATAATTACTCTTTACGAACCGCTCCTGCTTCTTGTTGCATAAATTTTAAAATATCCTGTACTTCATAACGAACCATTTGAGACGAATCAGTTTGCATTTTTGTTATCTCATCTATGTAACTACTGAGCTGACCCTGTTTGCGAAGATACCGCAATGCCATAAATCTATGATAAGACAAACCCATATCCTTTAATGCAGCAGGTACAAGAAACCCCGCATGTCCATAATCTCTGGTGAAACAACCCTGATACAGTGCCGTTTTATATTCAGTCCTACCACTTCCTGCAATTAAATTTACATCCTGGTTTTCCTCGGAACAGGAAATCCCTGAGGCAATTCTAATCAATTCTCTTCTCTGCCACCACGAGTAGTTTTCATCACGGACAGCTTCCCACAATGGTTCTGCAATTTTTTGATGGGCATAACTTTGCAAGCCGGGATCAATGCGAATATAAACCCACCATAGCCCAAGGATTACCATAAAGATGAGATTCAAAACATGGGGGACAAAATATAGTATGCGATACGACATAGGTTTACATCATAACCTGTTTCTGTCAGAATTTGCCCATGAACCCTTTTTTGCAGTCCATTTTACTGCTGATCGTATCGACTTTGAATGCAGCCTATGGGTGTCAGCTAATGCTGGTGAATGAAATTCAGGTGAAACCGGGATTTCTGGTTCTGGGAAATCTGGGAACACTTAGTTGTCAAAGCAGCAAAAAGGAGCGGGAAGTAGAGGAGAAACTGGATAAGCTGGTATTGGCCAGAATGTTTCCTACCAGCCCTCAACTGACCTTCTCCCAGAACTCACTTCGGGACAAATGGTCCCAGTCTCATCCCGATATACCCCTCAGTTTAAGTGGTGCCTCAGAAGTGCGGGTCAACCTTCACAACGAGACTCTTGAGGACACTGAATTTGCCAAATTGGTAATTCAGGAGATTTTAAATGTCTTAAAGCCAGATGTCCCAACCCGCATTCAATTCCGTAATCAACCCAGATCAATGAATCTGCCTGTCGGCGAATGGTCTCTAAAAGTAGATACTACCAAGGTACAATCAGGTCATGTACGGGCCCGAATCCTGATTATGGGCAAAGTTATCCAGCAGTACTTCCTCTCCTTTGATGTACTTGAGAAGCGGCTTGTGCTTAAAACGACCGTTTCCCAACTGCGGGGTTCCCAACTGGATCCAAATTTAATCAGTATTGAAGAGGACTGGGTCCTCAAGGGTACGGATCTGCTTCCCGCCTCATCTATGAACCATATTGAAAGACTTTTGTTTGCTAGAGATATTGAAGCTCAAAAAGTCCTGATTCGTAGAGATATCCTTGAGAAACCCGTAATGGGCCGCAGACAAAGAATTCAGGCCTGGCTTCATCGCGACGGCCTGAAGTTACAAATGGAAGCTGAATCACTCCAGGACGGTCGTGTTGGCGATGTGATCGAGATCATTGCAACAGCGACCAGGCGCAAATTTACGGCTAAGGTAATTGATAGTCACAATGTTCAAATACTAAGGTGACTACCTTACAGGTTCAATCTGCACTTCGGATGCAAACACAGGTGCGACTCCAAATTTTTGACCTGCCATATCAGCCTGTAAAATTGAATCCCCATCAGAATCTGCTATGGAATCCATTTTTTCACCGGTAAGCTCAAGTTCAGATAATAACAATCCATAGTTTTTGAGAATCCCATCAAAATATGCGAGTTTGTACGCAAAGGTCCGTAAATCTCCTGTAGCCAGAACTAGCTCTCTGAGGGCCGCTACGGTTGCTCCCACATTTTCCGGAGTGATTTTTAAAACCCTGGTATCTTCATGCGTTCTGAAAGTGCTTAAATCCTCATCCCACAATTGAGAAACACTGAACTCATAGGTTCTTATGGCTGAATTAAAAAACCTCTCCTCACGAGTGACCTTGTAAGCCTCCAGAAAACCACGAATCAGAAGCATCTGATCTTCCAGACGACGGTTCAATCCATCGGCAGAATTGCGCTTGGCATCGTAAATGCTGGCAATGCCCCCATCGGTGGCCTGAAGCCTCTGAACGGTAAACTGCCCTAAGGCATACATAAGGTTTCCGGCAACATGGCAAATTTCGGAATCATTGATAAAATGCCTGTACACATTACCTAGACCAATCATCGTCAGGCCAATCTCGGAAGCCTTGATATGCTCCAGTGGTTTAACCAGTGTTGCCGTGGAATAAATTGCCCCTAGCCTGGTGTCAAAATGCATCATCTCAAGATTTTTTAGAACCACAAGAATCAATTCACGGGCCAGATGTCTTGTATTCCAGCTGAATGGAAATTCAGCCGAATCGTCGGAACCCTCACCAAACACCAAAGAAACCCCACCCCTTCTCGGATCGCTCATGGCATAAAATTCACTAAGCCCCATCAATAATGCGGCCAAATCTTTGGCGTAGCTTAAGCGTTCCTTAACATAATAGCTTCTAGGAGCCTTGGTTTTATCGTCAAACTCCACCATCAACTCATGAGGAATATAAAGAAGGTCACGACTTTCATAATAATCAGCTGGAAAACTTTTAAAAGATACCCCGTCAAATGCCAGCCCATAACGGATCCAAAGCATGGTATTTACCATCTCATAGATCATGATCTGAGCCAGAAATCCAGCTCGGGGTGTAATTCCAACCCCATGTTCATGGCGGGACTCAAGGTAATGGGATGCCAATACAGATTTGGCATACAGACCCATACCTAAAGATTCCATGGTTATGGTCTGATTCATGTGTTCGGAAGCCCAGACCTGATTTTTTCCAGATTTGAAATCTGGCTTGGCAACATAATGTGGATCCCCGGAGTGAAACTCAGCGTACACAGGAGAAAATACTTCTTTGTCGGAATACCCGGCTGTCTTGGCAAACAGCTTCAGCCTCTCCCCTAACCAGGCCTTTGGAGTTAACTTTGCCGACTTGGATCGTAAGGCAACAAGAGGGGCATGCTCCATCTTAAGGCCCATACCACTGTGAAGAGCCATGGTTTCAATATTGTATAATCCTGCTCCAAAAAACTCCCGAAGCAGCATTTCTTCCAGGCCCTTGTTGTAGGCAATTCCAGCCTCCTGAAGGGAGCGGACAAAGTCCTTGCCAGATTTCACCATTTCGGCCCCGGAAAAATAAGAACTTGAACTATTGGCCCGGTAACGGATCGACTTTAACACTTCCATATCCCGTGTCTGAAGTTTACCTTCTGCCGTAGGTCTTTGAAATGACAAGTCAGGAGCTACTGGAGCCTGTTTTTCATAAACTCCCTGAGCATATACCGTATTTTTAAAGGAATACCCATTTTTAGCGTAATAATGCCCCAAAAAATTGCGTGGCCCGGAGCCATTGGGATTGAAGTGACAATGGATACAGCTTTTGTTTTCTCGTTGAGCATATTCCGGTCTTGCACTAAGAGTAGTCGCAATTCCCAACATCGTGACTAACATGAATCGGATTTTCATCATTGCCATCCCTTACCACCCTAATTCCAGGGTATACCATCTTCAATGGGCACAATTGCCACCAAGTCACCTGTCTGAAACTCACTTCTCCCAGCCGGTAGACTTACCAGGCAATTTGCCTTTGTAAAAGCCCCTATCGCACCCGAAGATTGATTGGAATCAATTTTTACGAGATTTTCCTGATTAACCACCCGGAAGTTTCCCCGTGCATAAACACTCAGATCCTGAGGTTTTTTCTGGCTGTTTTCCAATCTGGCCATAAATCTTTTTGGCTCAAGCCTCTGACCTGAAAAAGCTGCTGCTGCCACCTGCAAAAACATGAGGCAGGTAACCACAGTAGATACGGGATTTCCTGGGACACCAAATACAGCATGATCGTCTTTGGTGGCAAAAATCAGTGGTTTTCCTGGCCGAATAGCAACCTGTTCAAAATGAATTGCAAAGCCCCGCTCTTTAAGGGCCCTTCGTGTAAAATCGTAATCCCCTACCGAAGCCCCACCACTTATAAGAAAAATATCATGAGGCAAAGCTAAATCAAGAGATCCTAAGACATCCTCCAGGCTATCGCCAATTTTGCCGTAGCCCACAACCTCTTCAGCCCAAGGTGCCAACAAAGTCTCAAACAGTTCCCCATTGCAGGAACGAATGGATCCCGGTTGCATGGACTCACCAGGTAAAACCAGCTCATTACCACTTAAAACATACCCGATACTAGGCCGTCGATTCACTGTTACTTCACTGATTCCCTGACTGGCCATCAGAGCAATTCTAGGACCATTTAATTTTTCCCCGGCGTGAATCAAGGTCTCTTTAGACAAAAAGTCCGAACCTTTGCGACGGATGAACTGGTTGGCTTCTGGCTTGAACAGTATTGTAACCAT
>JACFNL010000152.1 GCA_019454875.1 Candidatus Cloacimonadota bacterium
CCAACAAGAATAGGTTTTGGTCTAATGTCCTGAATTACTTTTTGGATAAGGACTTATTGTATGTTGCGAAATTTGTTTTTGGTGTCTTTTTTGTTGGCAAATCAAGTGATTTTTTCTGCGGATTTACTAAAACTCATGACAGAGCTAGTGGAATCAAGCCCTAGAACTAAAGCGGCAATGGCTGATGTCAAGAGTCAGAAGCATGGCAAGGACGAAAGGGAAAGCCGTTTTCGTTCCCCAAATTTTAACATTGACACCAATTATGGAACCCAGACCACAGAAAGTTTTGGGCAACCAGCAGTCTGAGAAGATGCAGCTCGAGGCTTTAACGCCAGAATGACTCAGCTTTTAATGGATTTTGGGCAGTCTGCCAATGCCTTAAAAGAGTCTGAATCTGTGATTGAACAGACAAAGCAACAACATTTGGCTGCCAGACAGGGGCTTATTCTGGAAGTGTTAACGGCTTATTTGAGTGTTCAGAGGGCCCAGGAGGTACTTGACAGCGCCATTAAGGCCGAGAACAACATTAAAAATCAGGCCAGTCTGGAAGATGCTTTGGTGGATGCAGGTAAGGGGTATCGCTCTGATGTTTTACATGCCAAGGCTCAACTTGCCTCGGCTCAGGCTAGACGGGTAAGGGCCGAGGGCTCTCTTGATGTAGCCAAAGCCAGAATGGAAGCTGTATGTGGGGATCTGTACCCTAAGGTTCGTTATTCTCAGAAGATAAATTATTTGTCCAAGGACTTGCCTAAGTCCTTGAGTGAGGCAAAAAAGGTCGCGCTTGAAAACAATCTTCAGTTAAGAGTGGGTTCTGCCCGCTCCCAGGCTTTGAGCCATCGTTATGAGGCAGCCAGAATTGAAGACAAGGCTCCTAAGGTGGAGTTGGTGACTCAAATTGAGAGAAACTGGGATGCTGATGGAGTATTACGCAGAAAACGCGACGATCGGTTTATGGTTCAGGTAAGTTGGGATCAGAATTTTGGCAGTGCCGAAACCAACAGACTTGGTTCCATTCAACAGGATCTCGAAGCTAGCCGCCAAAGAGAACAGGAAACCATACAGCTGGTGGGCGAGCAGGTTTTAATTGCCTGGAGAAATTTTACCACGGCTAATAACAATGAAGAGATTATAAAAAATCAGGTTGAGCTTGCCAGACAATTTCTGGATGCAGCCAGGCAGGAAAGAAAGGCAGGCCGTCGGTCTCTTCTTGATGTTTTGTCTGCTGAAACCAGGGTTTTGGATGCAGAGGCTGATTTGTTTGCTACTTCCTATGACAAAAAAATTGCGGCATTTACTCTGATGCAGGCCGTGGGGATTCTGGATTTGAAGCATATCGCGGTTTTGACAAAATAGTCTTTGTAGCAGGGGAAAAATTATGAGCATTCGTGAACAATTGATTGAGGCGGTAAAAGAAGTTTCACAGGATAATGCCACTAGCACACTGCTGGTTGAAAAGGTACTGTCCGGTGATGTAAACCTGACCCCTGCGGAGGCCCAGGAAGTTCAGGCCGTTTTAGAGGCAGCCAAGGCGTTATTGGCTTCTCAGCCTGAAGCCATGGGAGCAATTGAGTCAATTGAAACTGCATTAAGACCTGTGATTGCTGCCAATGTTTTGGAGACTGTGGCGGCAAATACGCCTGGAACCTCTACTACGAATGTAAGAGCAGGTGTACAGTCCGTGACATTTTCACCGGAAAGTTCTTCTGAAAACTCGGTGGCCAATGCCATATTTTCTACCAGCAGACAGGTGACATCTAATTTGGGTTCAGGGCTTGAGGCCCACAATGCCAATATATTAACCCCATTTGTACAGCAGGTGGTTGGGGCAGACGGAAATCTTGGTGGCAGTGTGCGTGTTAGTGGGCAGGTTGGAAATCTGGCCGATCTGTCAGCACAGCAAAACGCAGGAAATGTTGGCTCAGGCTCGGTGGCCAGGCTTTTGGACGGTGTAAAAATTGTTGATACAGAAAAACCTGTAGAGGTTCCCCCCCCACCGACTCTACCTCCGATAGGCAAGGTTTTTATTAAGGCCGATCAGGAGTCTGTGCTGGAACAATCTGAGGGTTTGTTTAGAACCATCAGTTTTACGGTGACTAGAAGTGATGCTACGGGCAAAGCAGCTGTGGCATGGAAAGCAGAGGGCATTGATCTTCAGGATTTGGCCTCTGGGGGCAAACTTGATGGCAAGGTAGAATTTGCCCCAGGCCAAAGGACGGCAAAAATTGAGTTTGTGGTGCGTGGGGATAATTTGCAGGAAAGCCACGAAACCATTACAGTTCAGCTTGGTACTACGGAAGGTTTTCTTGATCTTGGGGGTGGTCCCTCTAAAGCAAGCACCGTTATTTCTAACGATGACGGGATTTTTTCGGTGAGCGCAGCTAAAGATAGCCAGCTTGAGGGCGGAAAAGATGAAGCCCCAGAGCTGATTTATAAAATAACTCGTACGGATACAACCTCGATATCATCGGTTAAGTGGAGGCTAGAAGGGCTCAATCCTAAGGATTTTGCAAATGAACAATTGCCTTTTGGTGAACTTCAGTTCGCTGCCGGGCAGCTTGAGGCTGTAGTCACGATTAAGCTAAAGGGCGACGATATTGTAGAGCCCTCACTGACGGCAAAAATTGTTTTGTTTGATCCTGGTGTAAATGCCACTCTTTCAAGTAGTGCATTCAGCTCTGAAACTTTGATCAGAAATGATGACAGCGTAACTTCAGTCAGGGCGGTCAGGGCAGAGCAGCTTGAGGGGCAGCCCGGACATACTCCTGTTTTGGAGTATATTGTGGAAAGAACAGACACCATGGTTTCTACCACTATTGACTGGAAACTGGAGGGTCTTAATCCGGCTGATTTTGGTGGAGCTTTACCCACTGGTCAGGTATTTTTGGCCGCTGGTCAGTCTTCTGCTACAGTTAGAATATTTACAAAGCCTGATTATGAAATTGAGCCAGATGAAACAGCGGTTATTACCTTGGTGGAACACGGAAAAAACACAACCATTGATCCCTTAAAAAATACAGCCCAGACGATCATCAGAACCGATGATCAGGGTTTTGTGGTCAAGGCTGTTGATGCTGAAAAAATTGAAGGAAAATTAGGCACTACAACAACAGCTACTTTTAGGATTATTCGTGATGGGGATTTGGAAAATCCAGCCTCGGTTGGCTGGCAGGTAGCAGGTCTTGGAGATGGGATTTCCGGGCAGAATTTTTCTGGTGGTGTGATGCCATCAGGAACAGTACAGTTTGCGGCTTTTGAAACTGAAAAAATGATAGAAGTGGTATTGGCTGGCAATGATATTGCCGCCCCGGACAAATCGTACCAGGTTCTTTTAAAAGATCCATCTTCAGGAAACAGGATTATTATTGGTTCCGCAGAAGGTAAAATTCTGGACGATGATGCCACAGTTCAGGTTAAAGCTATTGCTTCAGAGATTCCCGAAGGCAATACCGGGGTTTCAATTGCTAAATTTGAAATTTTACGCACCAATAAACTAGGGGCCGAACAGACCGTTAAATGGAGTTTAAGAGCGGCCGGTGAATTACCAATTAAGGCAGATGATTTTTCTGAAGGTACTGCCATGAGCGGGGAGGTCGTGTTTGCTCCCAATCAGTCCGTATTTATTCTTGAAGTACCTATTAAAAGTGATAGTGTCAGTGAAGGCAACAAACTGTTCACTCTGGATTTGCAGGATGAAGATGGTAACAATCTAAGCCTCGGGCAGAGTCGTGCCCAAATTACCATTTTATCTGATGACTCGGCCATACTTGTAAGGGCTCAGGCCACTGATTTACTGGAAGGTTCTTCCTCAGATACAGCCAGAACTCATGAGTTTGTAATTGAGAGATCAAGAAATTTTGGGGAGACTTTTACAGTAAACTGGCAGGTTAAGGGAGTGGGAGATACTCCTGTGGATGCGGCTGACTTTGGGGGCACTCTGCCATCGGGTACGGTTACATTTGGGCCTCAGGATACGCAAAAGATTGTTTCCTTTACCCCAACACCCGATCAGATGCTTGAAACTGACGAACACTTTCTGGTTGAAATTTCCACTACGGCCAGTGGGGTTGAAGTCATTGGGGCTACGGCTCGTGGTACGGTTATGGACGACGAAGCCAGTTTTCAGTTTACCCAGGCTGAATGGAGTGTCAGTGAGGGGGACTCAGGAGAAATAACTCTTCAGGCAGTAGTGCAAAGAACGGGATTTGTACTACAGAATGGAACAGTTAAATGGAGACTAAATCCATTTGGTGATAATCCGGTTTCACTAGAGGATCTCTTGGCAGATCAGGATAAGGCTGGAGATAACGGGGGCTTTCCCAGTGGCACACTATCGTTTGAGGTTGGACAGTCATCGGCCTTGATTGAGGTGAAAATTCGCCCTGACTCAGTGCAGGAGCTTAATGAGACATTCCGTTTGCAGTTATCTGATCCTGGGGTTGGACATATCCTGGGTTCAGTCACCCAGGCCACGGGCATCATCGTCAATGATGACAGTACATTTTCGATTGCGGGCCCACAAACTGTGATTGAGGGGCCGGCTGGGGCAGGTAATACTGCTACCTTTGTTGTCACCAGATCCGGAAGTCTGGAGGGTGCAGACTCAGTGAAATGGAGGGTTGTGTTTCCTGATGGAGGGGCAACCGCCGCCGATTTTACGGGTCCTGTGTCGGGGGTTTTGCAATTCGCGACCGTGTCTGCGACTCAGAACATTGTGTTACAGATGGTTGGGGATGATGTTTTTGAATCCAATGAAAATTTTTCAGTCGAGCTGTATGAACCATCCTTGGGGACTCTGGTAAGTGGAACCCAGGGTATATCCAGTTCCTCAATTGTAAACGATGATTCCAGAGTTACATTGCAGGGTGTAACCATATCAGCTCTGGAGGGAAATGCCCAGAACGGAATATTTACCTACAAGGCAGTTCGTGAAGGCAATCTGAATTCTGAGATTTCCGTGAACTGGGAGATAACAGGTTCTGGCAATAACCCAGCCGTCGCTTCTGACTTTGTGGCTATGACGGGAACAGTTGTAATTGCTGCTGGGGCAAGTGAGGGTACTTTTACGGTTTCTACGGTATCGGATAATAAGCTTGAAACTACCGAAGGATTTACGGTTTTGTTAAAGGCTCCTAATGCTGGCAGTGGATTTTTGCTTGGTGATGCAGTTTCTGTGGTTTCTGAGATTTTAAATGATGACCAGAAGGTGAGTATTGCTGATGCTACTCCTATGCAGGAGTTGGCAGAGGGCTCGACCGTAAATCATGTGTTTACCATTACCCGTGAAGGACCCATAGAGTCAGCTGCCACCTTGAACTGGAGAGTGGATGGGGTTACTGCCACCGCAGCTGATTTTCCTGGCGGGGTTCTTCCCACAGGGCAGGTTGAGTTTTTAGCCAATCAGGCCACAGCCACGGTTACAGTTGCGGTAGCTG
>JACFNL010000153.1 GCA_019454875.1 Candidatus Cloacimonadota bacterium
TCTGCTACCGGATTGAAAGTCTGCGTCAGTTTTTTACAACTCCACAAAAAGAACCCTACAGTATCTATTACAGTGCCGGACATATATTAAAGTCGCCTACTGTTCTAACATCCAAAGAAAGTACAATCCTGAGTGGAGTACAATCCACAGTAGAAACCAGGCTCATCAGTGATACCATGTTTACCTGGTGGTCTAATCTTGTTGATAGTATGCCGGTTGTGGATTTAGACGAATTACATTCCCACATCCTGGCCCATCCAATATCAACTGAAGACATAACATTTCATGTGGATTCACTGGAAACCCTGGAAAAACTGCAGCCTCAATTATTGGTACAAATACCGCCTGGTATTACTGGTCGACCTACGGTACGAATAGCTCCAAACAGTCTTGGCTCGATTCATGAATTATATCCAGCATTGAAAGAGTTTCGGAAACTCCCGATTCATCTTCATCTCTATATCAAACAAAACCTGCTGCACACCATCTCCACCCAAATTCTTGACCTGATTGAAGTTCTGGAACTGGAATTCAGTTGCGAAAAATCAGATGAACTCTTTCACGCTTTAGATGCTGGAAACGACTTTGGTAAAGGATTTACAAACCTTGTAAACTATTGCAAAAACAAGCCAATGCTCCTGGGCATTTCACTCCTGGCAAATCCTGTTGATGCCCTGGATACAATTTACTTTTTCAAAGGCTGGCAGAGAATCATAAAATCAACTCCGATTTCTGGCCCCCTGGCAATTGAGGGGCCTCAATTCATTGACTTTGTAATCCTCAGAAAACCTTGTTAAACGACAGGCTCACGGCGGATATCATTCAAGTACAGTCGGGTAAGCATTTTACCCAGGCCCGACTTTGTTCTACCAAATGTTTTTAGTTTCTGTCCCAGTTGTTCCTGCTTTTTGGGAGCCAAGCGAAATACAAAATCTCTAGTGCATGGACTGACTCCACCATGAGCATCCGATACAGTAAGCTGGTACTCATCAAGGCCAGATTGACATCCATCAGCTACCCAACCCGCTACATCATAGGAAAGGGCAACTGTTTTGACCGACTCCAGCTCCTCTTCCTGCAAAATATTCACATAGCTGATTTCAAGATACTTACCAATCTGCTCGAGCTGTTCAGCAATCAAACCTACTTTTAACTGATTGCCCAACTTCTCCTGAAGGAGTTCTTTTGCCACCAGAATCAGATGTTTTATCACTTCCGGAAGACAGCTGAACCAAGCTGACACGGAATACTTCTGCAACAAATTGGCACCGATGTGTTCCTGAGCCAGTTTATCATAACCATCCTGCAACAGATTTTGTAGTGCCTCCACACTTTCAAACAACTCACCTTGAGTTGCATCCAGAAACTGTCTGCCTAAATTAGCCAACGCCGGCGGCATAAGCTCATGCCGTTTGTAGATTCCAAAAATCAAATCCGAACGGGATACCCCATTCTGCTCCATAAGTAAAAACAGCTCACGAAACGGCTCCTGCTTAAGATATACCTCTAAAATCCAGTGTAAAAACCGGCACTGCAGATAATCCTCAAAACTCATGGTGCTTGTAGCCACTACAATTTCTTCCCATTCATAGACAGGCACATCATCGTATTTGCCGAAGTTTCTGGCTACAATACGAAAGCGGGTCATAAATTTATACTTTTCTCTTGATTCCGGTGTGTTAAGCTGAGTTCCATTTAAAAGCATCAACTGATAGGGAAGGATCCTTTGAATACCGCTGTTAAGAAGGGATTTGACCCCTTCCATATGGGATTCAATGGTTTCACCAGGCAGGCATAAAATCATATCTGCCATACTACGAAGACCACGACTACGGATGGCCGTCTGGATTTTTTCATATGCAGAAAGATGGATATTTTCCCTGCGAACCAGCTCTAAAGTTGTGGGATTAAGACTTTGAACCGAACTGGAAATTTCCAGAGCTCCGTTTAACAGATCAACAGCCTGAATCACTGTTCCTGGGCTATTTTTTCCCGTTGTACAATTGATAAATTTGGGCCATTGCAACTCTTTCTGCAGCCCAGCCAGAAATTCGGCAATGTCCTTGTCCCTGCGATACATTCCAAAATTTGAGTCTGCAATAAATAGCACATCACTTGGTTTAACTCTTTTTGATATATAGGTCAGTTCTTCCTTGACTCTCTCAAGCGAAAATTTATTGACCTTGCTGTAATAATCAGTACCTTCAAGGCAAAATGTACAGGTGAAGGGGCATCCACGATTGGTTTGTAAAATCGGATAAAGTCCTTGAGAGAAAAACGGATCCATTAACCCTTCCAGATAAGGACTTGGTATCAAATCAAGATCCTTAATCCTCTCTGCCTTGCCAGTTTTAGACCCCTCAATAGTTCGATCAGGACGACGAATCAGAGTTGATGGCAAATCAAGCGCAAGCAGACTCTCTCTTTGCCGACCCACCTGCTCAAACTGCCTCAGAATTTCCAGAAATGCTGATTCACCCTCCCCTAGTACGGCAATATCAAAGGGATGCATTGATCTAAAAAATTCTATCTGGCTTCTGGTATCCGAAGGCATATTCGGACCCCCCAGAATTAGTACACAATCCGGGTAAATCTGCCTTATCTTTTCCGCTGCCCTAAGGCTGAGATTGCAGTTCCAACTGTAATTAGTCAAACCAACAATGGCGGGTTTATCTTGAAGAACGGAGGCCATAAAAGGCTCATAAAAGCGGTGCACCTCTACGGAAATCGGAAACTCAGCATACTTTCTGGCATAGGCTGCCAAAAGACCAGCGGCATAAGGAAAAGAATCTATAGACAATGTGATGGCTCGATGAACCAGATCTCCGATTACAACTCTCATAAATCTCTCCCTGCATTAAAATTGAGACTCCAGCCCATACTCCTGAATCCATAGCTCACTCTGAAGCAACTGCCAGAAAAACTGACCATGGGATGCACCTGCCTGATGCTCTTTAAACAACCTGTCAACTATAGCGGGTCGCAGAAATCCAGACCCTGTAAGAATCCCATGACTGATAAATTTCATCATATAATCCTTTAAATGACCACGAATCCAGGAGTCAAAGGGGCAATTTAAACCGACCTTATCCGCTCTTCCTGATATGGAACCTGGCAAAAAATCTTTCATAGCTTTTCTTAACAGTGATTTGTTAAGTCCTGAAGAAATTTTAAGCCTTCCTGGCACAGAAAACGCTTTTTCAATCAGGCCCAGATCTAAAAGCGGACACCGTGACTCCACTCCATTGCCCATAGAGACCCGATCCTCAGCCTTTAAAACCGGGGGCACATGATCATACATCAATTCCTGAAACAAACGATGATTTAAGGCATCCAAATGAACATTTTCAGCCCTTTCCTGATGCAATTCCTGTAGGGTGATTACCATCTCATTTCCAAGTGCCTCTTCATACGACACAAAATCATAAGCTGAAATCGGAAGGTAACTTTTGTATTTTGAATTTTTTATTTCTCTTAATGGCCTTTGATGAACCTGTCTCCAGCTACGAATCTGCTCGACTCTATCCTTGCCGGAAAATAGTGAAAAATGAATCAGAAAATGATGCCAGTATCCTGCAAAGACTTCATCCCCGCCATGGCCGGTCAGAACCACCTTGATCCCTCGCTCACGAATGGCTTGATACAGCAAAAACAAGGGTAAAAAGGACACTGTCAACACGGGCTCATCAAAGATTTGAACCATTTTAATGCAGTTTTGTTCAAACTGGGATAAATCCAGGTGAATGAATTCAGCTTCTGATGTATTTAAATAGCGGACTAGCTTCCTGACCCATGGACTTTCATCATAAATTCCTCGAGTTTTCCCTGTGACTCCACTGAACAAGGAGATATTGGTGTGATGAGCCTTGGAGGCCATCGCCACTACACTTGTTGAATCAAGTCCCCCACTAACCATGGCCCCAACGGGAACATCAGACCGCAATCTCAATCCCACAGCCTGGCTCAATTCGTTGCGTAAAAGATCAATAGCATCAGACTCAGAAAACTCAGTCTGGGAAAACTGAGGCTTCCAGGCCCACTCAGTTGAACAATTCAATTCTTCGTCAAACTTAAGCACTGTGCCAGCCGGAATTGATTGAATCTGAGAAAAAAATGAATCCTGATTCCATTCGCCAAAACGATAATTCCAGGCAAGATATCGTGATAGTCTTCTAAGGTTAATATTGTTCTTTACCCCTGCCGCTAAAAGAGCTTTAGGTTCTGAGGCAAAAATGAGAGTGGACTCACGCCTTGCCCAGTACATGGGCTTTTTTCCAAGCTTGTCTCTTCCTAGATATAAATTGCCTGTGACTTTGTCAAAAAGCACAAAAGCCCACATCCCACAAAGCCTGTTCAGTGCTTCAAAACCATGACGAACCAGAAGTTCCAACAAAACCTCCGTATCCGAGAGGGAATTAAATTTGACCCCTTCATCCACTAGCTCGTCTCTGATCTCAAGATAATTGTAAATCTCACCGTTAAAGCCCAAGACAAATCTCTTAGAATGATCATGCATTGGCTGGGAAGCTGCTTCACTCAAATCAATAATTTTTAGTCTATTGTGAGCCATACCAAAATGAGACTCATCCAAAACACAAATGCCAGTGCCATCTGGACCCCTGTGACGAATGGAATGAGCCATTTTCAAAAGGAGGTCACGGTTAAAGCCCGGGGTTAATACTAAACTTTTGTATCCCGAGATTCCGCACATGCTAAATACCTTTGAAAAAAAGCGTATGTTTTATTCAGATCCAATTGTTTTTCTTCACAGCTCTCTACAGTTTTCATCCATAAAGCAATCATGGCTTTTAATACTGAAGAATTTCTGAACGACTTTCCTGATGTCTGCTTCAAAAACCCACAATACATTTCTTCCCTTGTCTCCAGAACATGGCAGAATTTATCAAGCTCATCATCATCAATTTGAAAATCCTCATAGTATTTTTGGAAGCTCAGTACGGGCAGGTCCAGATTGATTCGTCTTTGTTTCTCCAAGGGATCCATAGAATTTGGGCCCGTATTTTTCTCCCAGAACTGATTTATGGAAAAGAAGGCATTGTTGGCAGACACCAGAAATGCCCCATATCCTGAGGCAAACAGAGATGTTTCAATCTCACGAACAGGCCTTTCTTGAATCATCCCCTCTATGGTCTCAAAATAGACTTCTGGAGTGCTGACATTACGAAACTTCTCTTCCACTGGCCAGCAGGTCTGTGAAGGCCAGATAGACATCACTGGTAATCCAAAGGACATACTTTCCAGGCCAGCCGAGGAAATTGATACCAGGCAAAGATCAGCCAGATCCATCAGATCAAAGGATGACACATTCATAGTCGAATCACTTAATATCACATTGGGAATCTTGCCTTTTAAGTCTATAAGCCAGTTCCAG
>JACFNL010000154.1 GCA_019454875.1 Candidatus Cloacimonadota bacterium
GCAAAAAGTTCCCTAATCGAACAGACTTCGCTTTGATGTTAAAACAGGAACCACCGGTTAACCAGGTGTCTTCTTTTGAGGAATAAATTCGGTAATCCTTTAAATCCCGTACCCCGTTGAGAATGATGGATTGGGGGAAGGCATGGGGTCTTTGATCGTATCCAGCACGAAGCTGGCGCAAGAGGGCGATTAAAGATTCTCCGGCCATGGAGTCGATTTCATCGACCATTAAAACAACAGGTCGATTCGATTGAATGGCGATTTCTCGCAAGTAAAGATTTACCCCATTGGAATCAGAAAAATACGAGCTAATTTCGGGCAGGTTTAATGTGCCTGTCAGTTGAACCGCATGCTTTAAGGCATATAATACAACCCGGTTACCAGCCAAAACATCGGCCCTGGCGGCCTGGGCATCTTCAACAGTGATATGTAGAGCAAAATATTTACCCTCCTGATTTAACCTTTTGCATAGTTCTCGAAGCAATGTGGTTTTACCGCTTTGTCTTGGGGCATGGTGGGTGAAGTATTTTCTTTGCTCAATCAGCTCAAGAATTGGTCTGACTCCATCTTCTCGCCAGACTGTGTAGTGAATATCCGTCTGATTGGCTCCAGCGGTGTTGAAGAATTTTTTCATGGTACTTGATTATATCACCCAAGGAAGGGAGAGAATTTTTGTTAGACCTGCTTCATCATACTCTGAAAACCCAGCCTGATCTATACCGCGACTATGGACTAAATCTGATACCTCTTCTGGAGTAACTGTCTTAGGGATTTGTAGGTTTGTTCGAGGATGGTGGCAGGGGGGAGAATCAGGCGCAGAACCCCGGTGCGCTGGTGATGCAGATCGCGATAGTTTTCATCCAGTTGGACCCGAACTTCAAAGAATGAGTCCAGGGTAGTGATACCGTCCTTTTGCTCTACGGCAATACTGCCGCCGCCAAGCCAGCCCAGGGCCGCAGAGGGGAGTTCGTTTTTTTCGTAAGGAATTACCTGAACCCGTTTGGCAATCAGGGTACGATCGGAGTTTCCAAAAAGGCGGACTTCGCCTAAAAGATTCTGATACTGAAAAAGATCATAGGCCTGTTCCTGTGAAACTACGGCGATAAACTCGGCGGTGGTGTCGGGCACAATCGAGCCGATTTCAAAGCCCTGACTGACATGACTGCCCAAAAATTTGTGCAGATTAGGGGCTGAGAGGATTCCGCTGACCTCGGCATAAACTTTTAATTTGGCCTGCTTTTCCAAAAGGGAGTTTACCTTGTTATGAAGAAAAATCAGTCTTTCCTGAATCGGTTCCAGATCGGCAATAAAGCGATCCATGGCCCTGGATTTAAGGGCCTCGGATTCCTGAATCTGGGCCTTAACGATTTGAAGGTCGAGGTTAAGTTCTGGATTTTCAAGTTCAAATAGAAGATCTCCTTTGTTTACTAAGTCTCCGTTTTTTTTGTGAACGGTACTTAAATAACCGTCGCTTGCTGTGATGATTTTGGTGTAATCAAGAATATCCACAATTCCTGGGGCGCGGATGGAGTTTCGTACAGGAAGGATTCCGATTCCACCAGCAAAAAGGCCCACTAAAAGAAGGGTCAATCCAACGGAGCGGGCCCGGACCCGAGTATATTTTTCATCAAAAAACACATTGTGAATCAATTCCAGGATGGGTTTTATAAACCAGAAGACCAGGGTCATTGTGGCAAAGATAAGCCCTAAAACAAACCACTTGTCCATGACAAACATGGCGATTCCCACAGAGAGAAGAATTCTGTAGGCAGAACTTAAAAGACCATAAAATAAAAGCCAGAAACTTTCCGATCTGGACTCGGCCAAAGAGTGAGAATGGGGCAGGCCAAACAGGTAATGATCCAGAATATATTTCCACTGTTCCTTGGAGCGATTGGACAGATTGGGGATTTCTAAAAGATCGGAGAGGATGTAGTAGGAATCAAGGCGGGCCAAAGGGTTTCCATTAAACAGAAGGCTAGATACTGAGCCAATAAACATGACATTAAAGGCCAGACTGTGGATAAGTCCATCCCCAGTATTGGCCCAGACCAGGCAGGCAATGGCTGCAAAAAACAGCTCTACTATCATTCCAGCAGCCGAAACCAGGATTCGATGCCATTTGTTGCGAAATGCCCAGCTAGCTGAGGCATCCATATAGGGTAAAGGGGTCAAAACCAGAAACATAACCCCCATTGTGTGTACTTCCCCTCCAAAGCGTTTTGTAAGCATGGCATGGCCCATCTCATGAAAAAACTTCAGAACAGCCAGGCAAAGGTATAAATAGATCAGGTTATCGGGGGCCAGAATCCCCTGGGTGTTTAAAAAAAGCTTTTCTTTGTGATCCAGGGCTGTTTTGAGCCCAAGCCCGATTACTAAAAACCAGAGGATGGCTCCGAACCGGGAGAAGATGGCGTGAATCAGGGTATTGTATCGCTTAAGCCAGAGTTCTGGATCCCAGAGGGGAACTTTTAAAAACAGAATGGAGGCAATGGTTCTGACTTTTTCTTTACGGGTCATTTCGGTCAGCCTCTCAAACATGATCCTTGTATCAGCCGTATTTTCAAAATACAGAAGATTAGCCATGTGAAGCTGGGATAAGAGGCGAATCACCTCATCCTGAGTGGGGGCATTCTGCGGGTTTCGTATCAGGCAGTCTTCCCAGATTTCCTCAACGGTCTGTTTGGGGGAGAGTCGCATTAAAAAGTCGTAGGTTTCCAGCCGGATACGAAAAAAATGATTGTTAAACGGATCGCTTATTACATACCAGGTTTTACCCCGAAAATCCTGTTTATGGATTTTGACAGAATACAGGAGGCAAACCCGCAGATCGCAGACCCGATACCATGACTCACTAAAAAGGTTGCCAATCATTTACCACCAGAGATAAAGGGACAGGGTGTCCTGAATTCGATGGGTCAGAATCCATAAAATATTCTGGCGACCAGCATCAATTTTTGCGGTTCCGCTCATCCCCGGCCGCCACCAGCTTTCTGCCCCGGCTTTTAATCTGGCCTTCAGTAAAAAGATGTTGCCATTGGAGCCGTCTACGGTGGCTACCGGTATAAGGTTTTCAATTTCAAAATCATATTTTTGAGAAGGGTTGCTGATCAGGGCAATCTGCCCTACTCCCCCGATCTGGATTCTGGATATATCTCTTTCAGGTACTTTTAATTCGGCATAAAGATCCACCGGATTTGCAATCTGAAAAATGCTGGTTCCTTTGGTGACAGGTGCTCCTAGCAGATTTTTGGTATCTCCCTGGATAATTACCCCGTCTCTTGGGGCTTTGAGGGTGGCCATGCTGATGTAGTAGTTTATGCGATAAAGCTCGGCCTGAGCCTGTTCAAGCCTTGCCTGGGCAATATTCATGTCCGCAAGCCTTCCATCAGCACGGGCTTTTTGTGTTTCGCGCATATATCTTGTGACTTCTGCCTCAGATTCTGCCTGGCGTAAAAACAGATCCTGGGTATCCAGGGTCAACAGGACATCTCCCTTTTTGACCAGATCCCCGGCTTTGGCGGCTACGGAGAATACAATCCCATCGTAGGGGGCAGATACAAAGTTCACCTCATCGGTCACTAGTTGGGCGGAAACCTCAATTTTATAGTCCCAGGTTCCGGTACAGATATAAAGTGTCAGAAGGGAAAATACCAGGATTAAGAGTTTGGTAAAGGTCTTTTCCACCCCAAGCCAAAAACTGGCCCAATCCCTGATTTTAAAGGCGATCCGGCGGTGGATTCCCAGGCTGTTCTGATACTGGTTTTTCATGATTTGGGAAATCTGATTGGTAAAAAATCTGAGGGTCAGGACTTCTTTTTGTGTAAGTTCCTTAAGGCTCTCCACCACCAGAACAGCCCATACCCTATCCTCAAGGCGCAAAGGAAGGCTTAGAATCTGAGCCATGCCCTGCTGTCTTTGGTATCGTTCATGGCAAACCGTGATCAGGGTGTTGTTTGATTTTGAGGGATAGAGGATTTCGGCGTTTTGATCGGAACATTCTTCCATCACACCAACAAGTTCCAGGGAGGCATCCGTATTTTTGGAAAATTTTTCCAGATGACTGATGGCCACGGTCTCGCAATAGCCCTTCACATTAATGCCAAAACTGACCCGGGCACATAAAAATCTGGAGCAAATTTCATTGACTAGTACCATGGATGAGAGCTGAAACTCAGTCTGATCCACAATTTTGGTCAGCAGGGCCAAAATGGTGTCAAAGGCTGGATTTACATCATTTGTGTTGGGTTTTTGAGTTAAAAGGGGAATATCTGAGACCAGTTGCAGCCGAAGCAAAAACTCCTGGATAGGCAGGCCGTTTTGTCTCTCGGCCAAAAGACACACAACTAAAGAAGAGTTCCCATCCAGTCTTAAAGATACAACCAGGGGACGAGAAACATTTCCTACGGTGACATCAAGTTTTTCAAAGGCCTGAGTCGAGTTATAGGCCCTTTGGACCACAGGTAAAATCGGGCCTGGATCTTCAAGGCCGGACTGTACAATCATTTTCCAGCCTGAAGAGCTATCAAAAGAAAGAATAGCTCCGGCCGATGCCTTACACAGAATAATCAATTTGTTAAGAAATGAGAGCAAAAATGTCGGCCCCGAAGAAGGCTCCTGTCGAAGACATTTTAGATCATTTATGAGTGTCAGAAAATCCATGGAGGCCATTATACAATAGGTTTTGATCAATGTTTGGGGATTTGAGATAATGGTAGATTGTGATGATATGCTGGGCTAGCTGTCGGAATTAATTTTGTAGGAGAAATGAATGTTTGAAAAAGTAGTGCCAATAACAAAAGATGGACATAAAAAGACTAAAATAAAAGCATTAAGCAGCTTTGAGTTCGCTAAAAATATCAATTTAGCGGCAATTATGGTCCATGAGTTTTCCAGGGCTGCGGCTATATATCCGATTGTGTTTTTGGAGGATAAGGACAAGGATCAGTTTCGGCCTACGGTTCTTCTAGGTCTTGAGCAGGGTGAAAATCTGTTTGTAAAAGATGGAAAATGGAACGCTTCCTATATTCCGGCCATTATTCGCAGATACCCCTTTGCCTTGGCAAAAACCGGGGAAGAAGATCGCTTCACAATCTGTCTGGATGAGGCTAGCGATCTGGT
Organism: Candidatus Cloacimonadota bacterium; assembly: GCA_019454875.1. Lineage (GTDB taxonomy): Bacteria > Muiribacteriota > UBA6191 > UBA6191 > UBA6191 > UBA6191. The sequence continues at coordinate 5,122 of JACFNL010000154.1, forward strand.
CAATGATAAAGAAGGCCAGGAGCTGTTTGACAAAGCTGGTGAGCCTGCTGAGGTCATGGAGAGAGTGAAAAAATATCTGAGCGAACTGCAGCAGATGGAAAAGTTTACAGAAGCTTTTTGTCAGTACATGATTTCTTTAAATATGTTTAC
>JACFNL010000017.1 GCA_019454875.1 Candidatus Cloacimonadota bacterium
TGGGCTTATAGGTCGAGACTTTAGCAACTTCTTTTTCTAATTCCCGGCAGGAGAGTTTTTTAGATTTTTCAATCCATTCTGATTTGTTCTCAGAAGTGATTACCGAGGATACTTTTCTTAGTTTGGCTAAGCCCACTTCCCCAGAATCTATGGCCTCTTTCATAGCTGGAATCTGGACGGCTTTTCGGGCTACGGTAATTAAATTACTTACGGTAGAGGCACTGATTCCCTGACCAAGATTTAAGTATTCAAAGAGGGATGAATAACCAAGCTCAAGATAAAACTTGGTGAAATCGGCTTCCTGAGTAAGTTCAATCAGGAGACCTTCCTGTTTTCTATACTCAATGACGGTTTCTGTGATTTTTTGATGTAGGTTTTGCATACATTTATACTACCACGGGGTTTTTTGGCTTGATTTGAGGCGGCTAGAAAGGGCAGACTCAGAAATTTTGCAATTTTTGAAAGAGCTTTGTGAGATCTGGCAGAAACAAAGAGAAATGGGGCACTAAAACCGCTATTTTTTGAGGGGTTGGTATGGATTGGAAAATGGTGTCCAAAATCCTGTCAAGAACAATTTACGATAAAATGTGCGTGACAGATGAATTGTATCCAGCTTGAGCAAAACCAGCAACCCCGTGACAGATTGTTGTGATCAAAGATCAACAGCGCCTAATACAGGCACAGATTTTTTGTGAGGATCCTCTTCGCTATCTAGACTCCAAACCGATTTTACAGAAACTCCCACAGACTCCAATTCCTGAAGAATCAGCTTCTCCAATCTGTCATATTCCGCCCATCTGTCCTGAAACTTTCTCTCTCTCCTCCATCATAGCCACCCATTTTGAGTCTTGCTCCAATAGCCCGGTGTGTTCCAGTGAAGTCATCTCTTTCTTTGAATTTTTCATGGTTCTATCACCTCAAAAATCTTAATTTTTCCTTCTTCTTTCAACCTTAAAAGGGTAGAGGACAACTTGGTGTCTTTTCTTACATACAAGTGAAGGACCATGCCTTCAGCCTCAGCAAAATCCGGGACAGTAATGGGAGAATGCCAAGACTCGTGGCCATCCCGTTCATTTACTATCTATTGGGTTAATAGCCCTTCCAATTGCTGGTAGGACTGGGTTACGGCTGAAAACTCTGTTGGGCGGGCTAACCCATCATAGTCGGGGCTTGTTTCTACTTTGGCAAGGGTGCAGATGATAAGGAAAGTAAAATTTGCTTGATCACAAGTTATTTGCCACCCCCAAAGATTCCCTTCATAAATTTCCCTATGTATTTTCCCGGATACCAGCCTTCTTTTTTCTGAGCCTGTGGCTTTTGCGGAACCTGAGTCGGTGGAACTGTTGCCACCTCCTGCGATGGCCCTCCAGTCTGAGATGGGTAATTTGGATCAGACTCTTCACTAGGCTGATTCTGCGAGGCCCTCTCCATTTCTTCTCTTTGTTGCCTCTGAATATCGCGCATCATATTCACAACACCAACCGATTCTAATGAGCCTGAGGCCAGCGGTGCTGACTGCAAAGGCTGAACCACCAAAGGACGGGGCCGAGGTGGGCGGGGCTGCTCTCTTGAGCCAGGCACTCTTCTTAACACCCGGGGCGGACCAGATTCCAGATCGTTTTTTTCATCAAATGCCAGGGCAATCCAGCTTACCATAGGCCCAGGAGTTCTGATTTCAGGGACTCTTCTGATTTGAGTGCCACCAGAAGGTACCGACAAAGGAGAGCTTTTTGCCTGCCGCTCTTCAATGATCTGGGCAGGTGCAAAATCTCCAAAGGATCTGGATTCTGTACCCCCTGAGGCTAGAGCCTGTTTTTCTCCCATTTTAGCCAAATCATCTAGTCTTTGTGCGTCCCGAGCCAGACCATCAAGTAATATCTCCGTAACACTGACCTGCTTTTTATCAACCACCATACTGGTCTGATGTTTCACCACGGTCTGAGCCAGAATCCCAACACCCATATCAGGATCTTCCTCCATTGTGTCCCTTAACAGAGCTGCAAACTCCTGCGGTGACATAGTTTCGGTTTGAAACAGATCAAAAAATCCATCCGCCGAAGGCTCAAGCTGTATCTGGGCAGACACTGGCCATCGTTCCACCTCCGCTGCCATCTGAGAAGCCATAAACAAATCCAGATCGCGAGGACTTACATTGGCAGTAATCAGGGCGACATTTTGCATAAGGGAAGAACTAGCCGTACTTAGGCCCGCCAATTCTGGCCGTTTGCGGATAAAAAATCGCGCCATTGCCAAATCCTGCTCTACCCTTCGTGCCACCCTGGCCAAAGACATGATCTGTGGCAGAAACTGGGCCGCATCTGGCCTTTCAAAGGCATCCGAAACATCTGCAACCATCAACCATTCCGCAATGGTCTTTAATTGTTCCGGATTTCCAGTTTCCATAAGGTATTCCCGGTACTTGGGATCCGTGGCAATTTTTTGCAGGGTCTGACGACTCAGATCGAGTCTTTCCGAGGTCACTAAAACCTGAGGGCCACTATCTGGTCCCACCATTCTAAGAGTACCGCTGATTACCGTTCGGTTTCGATCCCCTGTCCCATCAACCCTTTGGGCCCAGTTTCCCCGAATCAGATAGGCTATTTCCCCCACACTCAGCTCCTGAACAAACACCTGGGTGTCAGCCAGACCAAGGGAAAGCTCTGAATAGAGTGGAATTTTTTTAAGATCCGAGGCGTTAGGTGCAAAATATCGCTGATCCCAGCGAGTGGCTGAACCTAATCTGGCCATCAGCCACTGGTAGCCAGACTCTGCAGCAAACCAGGACTTCATATCCTGTTCAATCAAAAAATCCTGGCTTCTCTGATTGCGAACCGTGTTTTGAAACATCAGCCCAAAACCGGTGGCCCCAAAAATCAGGGTCACAACCAATGGGATGGCTACACCCCTCCTGGAGGTACACAAAAGCCGTTCAGAAACGAAAGGTATCAAAAAACCCAACCAGATCCTGCTTCGATTTTGCATCTTTTACCTTTACATAAAGTTCCACAGTTCGTTCTGTTCTTACTCTGAAATGAAAAGGTTCCATCACATAACTCTGGGAAGGGTTTCTTAAGAGAGTAGAAACCGTAGCACTGCTTAGCATCCCCGATGGAGAACTTTTATATAAATTATACTCAGGATCGAGACCGATGGTAACCTCTCCTGCCGGACTATTTAAAATAAGGGTAGATGACTCTTCCCCAGGTTTGGGTTGAATTACTCTGGATGCCTGACGAATCTGAGCCTCACAGGCCCGAGCAAGTCTTCTGACATGCCCGAATGCCAAAGACTGCTCCACCCCACCGACTGAATGGGCATTTCTTCGTGCAAAAGCAAAAATAAGAACACCAAACAGAGTGACCAGGATGCCTAAGCCGATCACAATTTCTACTGTAGAAAATCCGCTTCGCTTCTTCATGATTCACTGAAGGCCAGATAGGATCTTAACTCCACTATTACTTCCTGCATGGTCACTGTTTTGAAACGAACCCTGGCCACAGCTTCTATCAGTCCGCTAGTGCCAGAAGCACTGCGAATCTCCATAAACAGCTCAAAATCACTCAAAAGCTGTGCCAACCCTTGCCACTCACTCTCATCAATACCTTGGGTAGAAGCATCAAACGAAACCAGCCAGGGAGACGGGGCAATGCTTCCTTTTTTTAGAACAGGCATATAATCATGACCTGAGGGAGTAACTCCGCTGCTTGCCGCCATGGCTACTCGCTCAAGTGCCAGTTTGGCGATCTGATGGGCATACATTCGGCTTCTTTGATGATCAAACTGCTGGTTTGAACCAGAAAACAACATGGAAACTGGCACTATCAAAACTGCCAGAATAGCAGTTGCCAAAACAATTTCTATCAGACTGTAACCACGCATGACAATACTTTACCACAATCCCTGTTTCAGAAGCTAAAATGGCTGAATGCAAGTGTTCACCAGAGAGCAGAATGAGGTCATTTGTCACCCTGCAGGTCATGCCAGGGTGATTGCTGTAGCTGGCTCTGGAAAGACCCGGACCCTGATAGGCCGACTTGATTTTTTGTGCAGGCAGGGAGCTAATCCTTCTGAGATTCTGGTGTTAATGTACAACCGAATGGCGGCTACGGAGTTTCGTGCTCGGCTCAAGAATCAGACATCAGCCGCAATTAATATCCTCACATTTCATTCTCTGGCCTGGCGTATGTTTCAGTGGATACAGAATAAAAACTACATCCAGGGTTACCGCTTCACGGCCCAGGACGCGGAGTTTCAAAAAATTTTTCGGGAAGCTTCCTACAGCCAGACTGCTGAAGAATTGGATCCTCTGGATTTTTCAGGGTTTGTCACATTCATAAAGTCTTCCACAGAAGCTTTACAAACCATGATGCAGAAGTATTCAGACACCATGCAAACTCAAATTCCCAGGCACTGGATCAAAACTTTTCATACCTTTGAAGCCATTCGCAAGGATAAGAAACTCCTGTTTTTTGATGACCTGCTGCCCTTTGTAGTTCACACCTTAAAATCCACAAACGATTTACGCCAGCACTTTGAGGGTAGAAAATCCCATATCCTTGTGGATGAGGTGCAGGATATCAATCCAGTACAGATAGAACTATTAAAAATCATCGCAAAAAATAGGGCCAGCCTCATGGTAGTTGGAGATCCGGATCAGTGTATTTATTCATTTCGGGGGGCAACACCCCAGTATCTGACCCAACAGTTTCAAAACGATTTTTCACCAACCCAGGACTACTTTTTATCCCAGACCTTTCGTTATGGTCCAGAATTAGCCGAACTTGCCAATCTCTGCATTGCCAAAAATCCATTTCCTTTAAGACAGGCCTGTATTGCCCACCTCAATAATGAAGCCACCCAGATAGAACTGATTCAGAGTGCCGATGAGGCGGAAGAAGTGGCCAGGCTGGTTTCTGAGCATCTTTTGCAATATCAACCCCGACAAATTGCCATTTTAGTGAGGCTTAGTGAACAGATTCCCAGAATTGAACTGGCCTTGTATAAACACAATATCCCGATTTTTTTTGATGCTGAAGATTCTGTCTTTCGGCTGCGACCAATTTTGGGCATTCTGGCATGGTTGTCCCTATGTTCAGATGGCATGGATCCCAAAAACAGCTACTATCTGGCCTCATGGCCTGCCTGTGGAGTGTCCAAAGATATCCTTCAGCAGATTCAATGTGGGGATATCAATCTGATGGATGGTTTAAAACAGGCTTTGCACTCCTGCCGTGAGATCTGGCAAAGGCGGCAGATTGAGTACAGGGTACAAATGATTTTAAACATAGAATCCAAACGCAAGGATCTGAATCATCCAGCATTTGTAATGGCCTCATTGATTCGTGAACTGGGCCCTGGGGCCCAAGAAGACATTCTGGACTCATTTCTGAGTTACACCTTTTCTACCAAATTGAACACTGGAGACTTTCTTCAGCACTGCAAGGAGCTGGAAAAAAATCATACTTTGGATGGTGTTCGTCTGATTACAATTCATCGTTCCAAGGGTCTGGAGTGGCCTGTTGTCTTACTGCCGGGACTGATTGAAAAATTTCTGCCCTGCCATGATGGAGAGATTTCCGATAGTAATCTGCAAAGCGAAAGACGGCTGTTTTATGTGGGAATTACCAGAGCCCAAAAAAAACTGTTTCTCTTTTCAAGTACCAGAGAAAAACAGATGGTTCAGCCTGTGTCGCGATTCCTTAATGAATGCAGACCTCTGATCAATCCTGAAATTTGAACAGAACCGTCAATAGCTCGTCAAGTTTAGCCTGAGCATCCTTATCCGAATTGCTATGGGCCACACAACCCCGCATATGATTAGTGAGAAGTTTTTTACTCACACCCCTAAGAGATGCTCGCACTGCTTCGATCTGATGCAATATATCCACACAGTAGCGGTCTTCTTCAACCATACGGTGAATTCCCCTGATTTGACCCTCGATTCGGGAAAGGTTGTTAAGAAGTTTTTCTTTATCAGGTTGAACAACCGTGACTGGACTATGACACTCAGAGGACATCATAGCCTCCGTCTTCAATCGCTTCGATAATTTCTTGAGGAGTAACAATACCAATCTGGTAGGAGAGACATACTTTTTTTGATTCCAGATCAATTTTGGTGGCCTCGACCCCACGAAACTGGCCTAAAATCTCTGTGATGGCGTTCACACAACTCTGACACACCATACCCTCCACTTTGAGTTCGAGATCTTTCATTGGTTTTACTCCTGACTGAATACAAAAGGAATAGTAATCCTAATGCTTTAGCAATAAAATAAGACTCATGTCAACAAAAAACTTAGACTATCCAAATCTCAGCCAACTGTTAGAACACCATCTGGATATACAGACGGGAATCTACCTCCTGCCCCCCATGCCTCTGGGTCAGGGATTATGTATGTCCCGTTCCCCTCTCATTTCCGATATGGAATGGAATTTTGCCTGGGGTAATCTGCCTGTGGAGCAAAGTCTTCGCGATGAGGCCCTTGGCACCATTCTTCATACTACTGAGTCTTATGGTCTAAAACCTGTGTACTACAGTACCGTTGAGCCTGAAAAGTTACATCTGCCTTATCATGAATCTGTCAGGGAAACCTGGATGATACTGCCACAGGACTCCCTTGTTAAAAGGGCGGTGCCAGAAGGACTGACAGTCACAGTTCTTGATAAATCTGAAGAGGATATGTTTCTTTCCATCTATGAAGAAGCATTTTCCAGTCCCGAATCCATTCAAAATGATAAGCCGGATCTCGATTCAGCCTATCTTTTCTGTCTCAAAACGAGTTTTTCCTCAGGCGCAGGTGCTGGCTGTAACTGGATTGGAAAAATGAATGGAGAACCTGTCTGTATAGCTACTCTGCTAGTGCATGGAGAAATGGCAGGACTTTATAATGTAGGTACCAGGTTAAAAGATCAGGGACGGGGTTACGGCTGGCAGATTACCCAGCATGTAATTCAAAATGCTCTAAGTCTTGGAATTCGATGGATCTATCTACAGACCGAACAAGGTTCAACCGTAGAAAAATTCTATTCCAGAATGGGGTTTGTATCTCATTCATCGGGATACTATCTGAAGTTGAGGAAGTGAGCCGGGCGGGACTTGAACCCACGACCCAATGATTAAAAGTCATTTGCTCTACCAACTGAGCTACCGGCCCTCAACCAGACCAAAGTCTCTACACAATCAGGGAAGTGAGCCGGGCGGGACTTGAACCCACGACCCAATGATTAAAAGTCATTTGCTCTACCAACTGAGCTACCGGCCCTTTCGCCTGAAAGTGGCGCTGATTCTATGTCCTCAACCCTGATTTGTCAACCAAAAATCTGGCCTACAAATGAATCATCTGATTGCTTACACCAAGGGCAGCCTCTTTGACAGCTTCCGACAGTGTAGGATGAGCATGTACAGTTCTAGCCACATCTTCAGCCGATGCACAGTACTGAATTGCCATGACCATTTCAGCAATGATTTCAGATACTTTAGCTCCAATCATATGAGCCCCAAGGATCCTGTCGGTTTTAGCATCGGCTAAAATTTTTACAAACCCGTCCACATCCCCAGCCGCACGGGCGCGACCAGATGCCATAAACGGAAACTGTCCCACACGAACCTCATATCCTCTGGACTTGGCTTCCTCTTCCGTCATTCCCACTCCAGCAACTTCTGGATGGGTATAAATCACCCAGGGGACCAAGGAATAATCCACATGACCAGCCACCCCACAGATTCGCTCCACACAGGCAACCGCATCTTCCATGGCCTTGTGTGCAAGCATAGGTCCAGGCACCAGATCTCCTACGGCATATACACCTTTGACACTGGTTTTAAAATGCTCATCCACTTCCACAAATCCGCGAGCATTTATTTTAACTCCAGCTTTTTCCAGTCCCAGACCTTCTGAATATGGTTTTCGTCCCACACTCACCAAAACATAATCACAGGCAATCTCAGACTCTTTACCCGCCATATCCACCTTGACCTGCAACTCAACTTCTGAGGTTTTTGTCACAGATAAGACCTTGGATGACAGCAAAAATTCCACACCCTGCTTTTTGAGTATTTTCTGAAACTCACGGCTGATAGCCCCATCAAGAAATGGGCAAATTCTGTCCATGGCTTCAATAACCGTCACCTTGGAACCAAGCCTTCTCCAGACAGAACCAAGTTCAAGCCCAATAACCCCGCCACCAATCACAACTAGATGTTTAGGAACCTCAGGGATGGACAAGGCACCGGTAGAACTCAAAATCCGAACTTCATCTGCTGGAAATTGTGGAATATCCACAGGAACGGACCCAGTTGCCAAAACAATATGTTTGCCTTCGATGATTTTTTCACCGCCATCAGCCAACAACACCTTCACCCGATTGTTGCCTTCAAGACTGCCTTTACCCACAATATGAGCAATTTTATTTTTTTTGAAAAGACCGGCAATACCTTTGGTGGTCTGGGCCACTACATCATCCTTGCGCTTTAACATTTTGGCAAGATCCAGTTTCACTGATTCCAGAACTACACCATGGGAGGCAAGATCATGATGAGCCTTTTCATAATGTTCCGAGGACTCAAGTAAGGCCTTACTGGGAATACAGCCAACATTAAGACATGTCCCACCCAATGTATTGCGCATCTCGACACAGGCTGATTTTAAACCTAACTGTGCCCCTCGAATTGCAGCATGATACCCGGCAGGTCCACCACCAATTACAATCAAATCATAACTCTCGTTCATATCAAATCTCCAACAGAAGGCGGCTAGGATCTTCCAGACATTCTTTCACCGTAACCAGAAACTGTACAGCTTCACGGCCATCTATCACCCGGTGATCATAGGACACAGCCAGATACATCATAGGCCGAATGATAACCTGATCCCCTAGGGCCACAGGCCGTTTCTGAATTGTATGCATGCCTAAAATTGCAGTTTGAGGAGAATTCAGGATTGGGGTCGATAACATGGAACCAAATACCCCGCCATTGGTAATGGTAAATGTTCCACCTGACATTTCTTCTATGCTGAGTTTTCCGTCACGAGCACGGTTTGCTAAACGGACAATTTCTTTTTCAATCCCTGCCAGACTAAGAGTTTCAGCATTACGAATCACGGGAACTACTAGCCCTTTTTCTGTGCTGACCGCTACACCAATATCATAATAATCCTTATACACAATCTGCGAGTCTCTCCACTCAGAATTTACTCCAGGGAAACGCTTAAGACCCTCAATCACAGCCTTGGTGAAAAAACTCATGAATCCCAGATTTGCCCCATGTTTTTCCTTGAAGCGATCCTTATACTTTTGACGGATTTCCATAACCTCGGTTAAATCGACTTCATTAAATGTAGTCAGAATGGCCGCTGTATTCTGAACTTCTTTTAATCTTTGAGCTATCCGTTTGCGCATCATGCTGAGGGCTACGGGCCGTTCTACTCTATTACCAGAAACCACTGGGGACTTTTCCGGAGTCGCCAGAGGTTTTGCTACAGCCTCAAGTACATCTGACTTGGTTACCCTGCCGTCCTTGCCTGAACCAGAAATTTTACTGGTATCGATTTTTTCTTCTTCAGAAATCCGCTTTACAGCAGGACTCTGAAAGGATTTTAAATCGGGTACAACTTCAGCAGCCTGAACTACTGAAGGTGCAGATGCCACCGATTTAGCGGCAGGAGCAGAAGAAGCAGCAATCTTTCCAAGTATGGTTCCAACTGGTACCACTTCTCCTTCAGAAACAAGGATTTCAAGAACTCCATCAGCTTCCGCCACAATTTCAAGCGAGGCCTTGTCTGTTTCAAGTTCCATCAAAACTTCATTCTTTTTAACAAAATCACCCGAAGCCTTGAACCACTTCGCGATCTGAGCCTCTGTCACCGACTCCCCAGGACTTGGCATTTCAATCAGCATTTCCATAACGATTCACTCCTGTTAAAGACCGCTTAAGGCCTTGCCAACAATTTCAGCCTGCTCACGGGCATGCACCTTGGAATAACCAGTTGCAGGAGAAGCCCCTGCCTTGCGTCCAAGATATTGGGGCTCCAATCCCCGCTCTCTGAGGATTTCACGGAGCAAGGGCTCTACAAATCCCCAGCCTCCCATATTCATTTTTTCTTCCTGTACCCAAATTACTTCCTTGATGTTTTGCATGGGAGCCAAAGCTTCCAGAATCTCCTTTTCAGGAAATGGGTACAATTGCTCAATACGAATCAGCTCTATAGGCGGACGCACAGGTAATGCCTCCAGGGCCTCAAGCACATCGTAATAAATCTTGCCGCTCATAACCAGAAGACGGGAAGCCGAAGAATTTTTATTACCCCTGTCGTCGCCTACCAGCACAGGTTGAAATACTGTGTCCTTAAAAAAGGCCCGTCGCTCAGACACTACCCTTTTGTGGCGCAAAAGACTTTTGGGAGTCATCAGAATCAGAGGTTTTCTATCCTTTAAGACAACCTGCCTTCTCAGAATGTGAAAATAATTAGCTGGTGTAGTACAGTTAGCCACCCGCATATTGTCTTCAGCACACAGTTGCAGATACCTTTCCAGTCTGGCACTGGAATGTTCCGGCCCTGCCCCTTCATAACCGTGAGGCAGAAGCATCACCAGACCGCTGAACCGGCCCCACTTGGATTCCCCGGATGCAATAAAATTATCAATCATACTCTGGGCCCCGTTGGAAAAATCCCCAAACTGGGCTTCCCAGGCAACCAGAGTATTGGGGTTATTCAAGGCATATCCATAATCAAAACCAAGCACTGCCAGTTCTGACAATATACTGTTGTAAACAAAAAACGGTGCCTGATCTTCAGAGAGTTCCTGTAAGGGAACATACTTCTCTCCATCTTCAGCCCTCAAAACCAGGTTTCTTTGCGTAAATGTGCCCCTTTGGCAATCCTGACCAGATAGCCGCACAGGAAAGCCGGAGCAGAGCAGACTCGCAAAGGCCAGTGACTCGGCAAAGGCCCAGTCCACCTTGTCTGAGGCCCAGACCGATGCCCTTTGTTCATGAAACTGTCTCACCTTGCGATTGGCTTTGAACTCTGAAGGTACAAATGCCAGTTTTTCTACAATCTGATTCAATTTTTCCTCGGAAACACCAGTAACACGGGTTTCTTTATCCTGTCGAGTGATTTCTTCCCAGCCAAACCGGGGAGTGTTTTTAAGTTCGACCGGCTCGTTTCGTTTTGCTTTCTCAAACTGGGTTTCAAGGGCCTGATTAACGGATGTTTCAATCACGGCGATTCTAGCCTCATCCACCCCTTCCTGCAAAAGCTGATTCCTGTATGTGGTGCACACTGTAGGATGATTTCTGATAACCGAATACATCTGAGGAGATGTAAATGCAGGTTCATCTCCCTCATTATGCCCATGCCTGCGATACCCTATGATATCAACGGCAACATCCTTATGGAATTTCTGCCTGTACTCCACTGCCAGACGGACAGCATGCACACAGGCTTCCGGATTGTCGGCGTTCACATGAAATACCGGGCAACCCGCCATTTTAAGTAAATCAGTCGGATACCTTGTCGATCGGGTTTCCAAAGCCTCAGCCGTAAATCCAATCTGATTGTCCAGAATCAGATGTACTGATCCCCCAATCTGATAGCCATTAATGCGGGAAAGCTGCAAACTCTCCATGTTGATACCCTGCCCGGCAAAGGCTGCATCCCCATGCAGCAACAAGGGAATCACCCGTTTTTTGTCATGATCTCCCAAGGTATTCTGGCGGGAATACACCTTGCCTAAAATTACGGGATTTACAAGTTCGAGATGGCTTGGATTGGGATTAAGAGCCAGATATACCTCTTTATTGGATCTGGTTCGGATTTCCGTGGAATAACCCATGTGATACTTTACATCCCCATCACCAACCACACCGGTACCAGCACCCTCAAATTCAGTAAAAATGGCCTGATATGGTTTACCAAGAACATTGGTCAGAACATTTAATCTACCCCGATGTGCCATACCCAGAAATATCTCTTGAACTCCCTGCTCACCGGCCTCTTCCACCAGGGCATGCAACATAGGAACAACAGTATCCAGCCCTTCCAGGGAAAAGCGTTTCTGGCCTACAAAACGGGAATGCAAAAACTTCTCAAAGGCCTCGGCAGCATACAGATGCCTGTAAATTCCCAATTTGGCATCCAAATCAAATTCCATACGGTTGCGGGTAGATTCAATCCTTCTTTGTAACCAGCGGATTTCTTCTACCGCTTCAATGGAAGACATTTCCACACCAACATTTCCACAGTATGTGTCTTCGAGGTAACTGATGATCTCCCTTAAGGAAGCCCGATCTGGCCCGAACAGACTGCCTGTAAAATACTCAGTGTCCAGCTGCCGCTCATGCAGACCAAATGTAAAAAGATCGAGGGATGCCAAGGCCCGCTTACCACCAATGGGAGACAGATTGGCATTCTGATGCCCTAAACGGCGGTAGGCTTCGATCAATTCGATTACCTTGGACTGATCATCCTTGGGTATGGAGCTATACTCAGAGGATTCCACGGCCTGGGCAAAGGCCAGAGGTGTTTTTGTCTTCTGTACCTGACCGGTACGCACATCCACTTCTATCTGCGTTCGGGCTACATCAAACCCCTGGAAAAAAAACCTCAGATCTGGATCCACTGAATTTGGATCCGCCTGGTACTTCTGATACATCTGCTCCAGATAATCCAGATTTGCTCTCTGGAAAAAGTCTTCACTGGCCACAATTTTCCCCCTGCCAAGGCTGATGATACATTCCGAGCCAGTATACCTAAATAAGCCAGGATTTGGAATCGTGTCACCTAAGAAGCGGCTTTACCCACAAACGGCCCCATATAAAATATTAAGACAGATCTATCAGTTTGAATTTTTCGATATCTGAGACTATCATAACTATATCTAAATAAATTGTACCAATGAACCGAGGAAGTTTATAAAACCTGTACTAATCGGTTATCAATTAGGTGGTGGACAGCTTATCTGTTTCATTGTCTGGTCCAAGGAAGGAACAGCAGATGACAATGCGTATTAACACTGACATTTCATCAAGATTAATTTTTCAGAATCAACGCACTCATACGGGCACACTGGAACAGTCCATTAACAGACTGAGCACTGGATTAAGAGTCAATTCCGGTGCCGACGATGCCGCTGGCATCACAATCTCAGAGAAAATTCGTGGGCAGATTCGCGGTTTAAGCCAGGCGATTAACAATATGCAAAGCGGGGTATCCCTTTTGCAGACTGCCGATTCTGCCATGCAGGAATCAGGAGCCATGTTAAATCGTTTAAGGGAACTTTCCATTCAATCCATGGAAGATGCATTTACAAATGAGGACAGGCTCGAGATTCAGAAAGAAGCGGACCAGCTTGTGGATGAAATGGATATAATTGCCTTGACCACAGAGTTTAATACAAAAAAAATCCTTGATGGTTCCGCCGCCGCCATTATCACTACGGACAACCAGAGCACACAGGTTTATGCCTCTGGTGGCCTGGATATGGATCTTGGCGGAGCTTATCAGGTCAAGGTGGATTTGGCCCAGGCCGGAGAAAGCACCATTGTGCGGTCCAATATAATGCAATCTGTTTCCAGTGGACGAACTGCCAGTAACAGCACTGAACTAAGAGACATTCAGGCCTTTTATGATTCAGAATCAGAATTTGTACTGGAATCAGATCAGGAACTGAAACTGAGATATCAGGGTAATGAAGTGAATCTTAACATTACCCAGCATCAGACACTTCAGGAACTTGCATCCATGATTCAGGAAGCAGTACGCAAAGATACTCAGGATGGAGGGCTTGGCCTTACCAATTCCAGATTTGTCTTTGATGAAGCTAAAGGACAGCTGGTTTATACCGGTACCAATGGTGGTGCTGGCAATGAAATTGGCTTTTTTGCTTCTACCGATTTTTTACAGGCTTTGGGATTGGAGGCCATTAATCTGGGAACCGAGGATCAGTTTAATGTGCGTCTGATTGGAAAAGACGGGATTGAAGATCTGAGTGTCGCTGGAAACATGGCCCAGAATTTGTTATCTGGGATTGATCTGGATTTTGAAAGAGTGGAGCAGGCCCAGATAACTTCAGCTATTTCCCCTGAAGCAGTGGTTCGTATCAGCCAGACAACTACTTTTCAACTTTCCGATACGGATACTCATGCCAATGTAAATATCAATGCTTCACGACGAACCCTAATTGATAACATAACCTTAAACGCCGGGACTTATACCCTAAACAGTCTGGCAGACCGTATTAATGCCCAGATCAATACTGGAGCAGTAGCTACAAGACTAGGAGTTCAGGCCGTTGTGACTGATGACCGCCTGGAACTGGTAGCCACAACTGTAACCGGTGAAACTTCTGAAATCCGAATCACCAATGGCACGGGAGACACAGAACGGCTGTTTGGGGGCAGTGATGTTACTGTGACTGGCAGTGGAGGCACACAATCCGCCTATGTCACCGGTGGCCCAGTCATGAAAAATGGATTCACAACCACAAATGCGCGCAGAAATGTCACGATCCGCATCAACCAGATGACAGACCGAGAAATACCAAACACAGTTTACAACGGTCCGACCTATGCAGTTGGCACATTTTTGAGTGGGGATCAGATTTTAAAAGACCATCAGGATCTGCTGGCCAGTACCGGACTACCTCTTGAGGCCTACTGGGCTGATAATGGAAGGCTTGCTTTCCGCCATACCAGTAAAGGTACGGATACCGGGTTTCGGATTCTAAGAAATGGCAATGCTTTTATCACAAACTCCAATCCAACGGGTTCTGGTGCCGGTTACGCCGTTCGAGGATCCGGTGGGGTTGAGGCAAGATTAGGTATACAGGCCGATGCCTATGATGAAGGTTATGGTTTTGACGGGGCATTTAATTTTGCATTAGCCGGTCAAGGCGGGGTAGAGTCGGAAACCATCCGCATCTATGCCCAGTCTGGACAGGTACCAAACTCAAATTCTGCTTTTGCCATGACAAAATCGCAAATCGTCAGCGTGTTTGATGATGCAGGACTAGATAAGGCAGATACTGGTTACCGTTTTAATGAAGAAGGTCGGCTGGAATTTATATCCCTCAGTGGTGGTAAATACTCCCGAGTAGGTTTTGTCGCCAAGGACACCAATACGGCTAACACCAGGGCCAGAGTACTGACGGGCCTGGGGGTTGACTTACTTCAAACAGCATCGGGGCAAGGAGAGAATCTTTTTGCCGTTCATGTGGCCGCAAGGGCCCTGAATTTTCAGATTGGCTCAAACCAAAGACAATCCATTCAGTTCAGCTTAAGAAATTTATCTTCCTCCACTCTGGATCTTGCAGATCTGGATCTGACCCAGTTTTCCAAAGCGACAACTGCTCTTGGAAAAATCGACAGGGCAATTCAAACTATTTCATCACAAAGGGCATCTATAGTTACACCGATCCGGCCGTCAATCGACCCTGCAAACTCTGCTTGCAAGCTAGATAATGCAAAAATAGTGTCCCCTGGTCGTTGATGGCCTTGACAGAGATCAGTTGCAAATTATTAATCCGACATGAATCCGACAATAGTGGTACCCCTTGGGCAAGAACAAGGGGTTCCACAGTCAGATACAGCTCATCAACCAGACCCCGATTTAAAAACCAGTGATAAATTTGTGAACCACCAAGAAGCAAAAATTTTTGCCCGTAATTATGAAGATTATTGATTACCGAATCATTCAAATCTGAATAGGAGGCACTTCTTGAAAAAACAATACATGACCGCTTCCCAAGAATGGAGCGGGATAGTTCATAGGTTTTTCTGCCAAGCAACAGACAATCCGCCTCCTGAATTTTTTCACGAAGCAAGGCTTTATCTTCCAGGCTTGTAAATGTAACCGGGGATGACTCACCAATGGAAATCAACCCATCAAGACTTATGGCAGCCATCATGCTGATAATTATTTTATCCATGTTATAATCCCTGCCTTATGAACTGGAAAGACCAAATACTTCACTACC
This sequence comes from Candidatus Cloacimonadota bacterium, assembly GCA_019454875.1. Lineage (GTDB taxonomy): Bacteria > Muiribacteriota > UBA6191 > UBA6191 > UBA6191 > UBA6191. The sequence goes on from JACFNL010000017.1 coordinate 15,976, forward strand.
AAAGCAGCATAAAAGAGTTTATCAAAGACAATCATCTGGTGCTGGAATTTCTCAGTATTCCTCTGACTTTGCTTCTGTGTTTTCTGGCATTTCTTGTCAGCAACCACATCATTCGCAAGTACATAAACCCGGCTATTAAAGCCGTTCCCAAACATCGTTTCTTAAATCTGATTCTTGATGAAAACCCCCTTCACAAGCTGGCCCACATCATTCCTGGCCTTTTGCTCTACCATGTAGGCACCATCACACCAATCCCTAACCTGATGCTTCAGAATGCAGCAACTATCTGGATTGGCTGGGCACTGATGGTTGTCATGATGGATTTTATGGATGGGGCCCTAAATATTTACAACACCTTTGAGGTCTCAAAAGATAAACCATTAAAGGTTTTTGCCCAGGTTCTGAAACTGATCTTATGGGGTGTGGGCATCATTCTCACCCTCTCATTACTTTTAAACCGAAGTCCCATCTATCTTCTTTCAGGGCTTGGTGCCCTGACTGCTGTATTGATGCTGGTTTTTAAAGATACAATTATGTCCATTGTGGCAAGCCTTCAGATCCAGGCCCACGATATGATTCGTATCGGAGACTGGATTGAAATGCCCAAATTTCATGCTGATGGAGATGTGATTGATATTGCCCTGCACACGGTAAAGGTACAGAACTGGGATAAAACCATCACAACCATCCCTATGTCCAAATTTATTGAAGAGTCATTTAGAAACTGGCGTGGCATGACAATGTCCGGTGGTCGCAGAATCTGTCGCAATCTGAGGCTTGATGCCTCAAGCATCCGCTTTCTGGATAAAACCCTTTTGGAAAATCTGAAAAGAGTACATCTGCTCAAAGACTACCTGCAATCAAGACTTGAAGAGATCGAAGAATACAATCTGAATCACAATGTGGATCATACCTGTATGGTCAATGGCAGACGCATGACCAATATTGGAACATTCAGAGCCTACATTCTGGCCTATTTAAAAAATAATCCCAGAATTAACCAGAACATGACCATGATTGTCAGACAAATGGAGCCAACCGCAGAGGGAGTCCCTTTACAAATCTACTGCTTTACCTCTACCACAGCCTGGGTTCCTTATGAAGGCACACAGTCTGATCTGTTTGATCATCTATTGGCTGTAGCACCTGAGTTTGGTTTAAAAGTATTTCAAACCCCTTCTGGAAACGATATCCAGGCCTTAAGCCATGACTTCAGAAATCTCGCCCAATGATATGCGTTTCTGGCAGAAGCGGTTTCTAAAACTTAGAGAAGAAATTGCTACCAGGGTCGTGGGTCAGGACGAACTTCTAAATATCCTTTTAATGGCCCTGTTATGTGAGGGTCATGTATTGCTGATTGGTGCTCCCGGCATGGGCAAAAGTCTTGTTTTAAGGGCCCTGGCAGAAACCCTGTCCTTAAACCTGAGATCAGTCATGCATCAGGCAAACTTTGTGGGAACCAATCTCCTTCTAGTTGAAGAACTGGATCGCACCGAACCCGTTTTTCGACGGGAGCTATTGACCGCCATGCAGGAAAAGGAGTGCATTTTTCAGGAGGAAGTACTTTATCTGGCCCGCCCTTTTTTGGTGTTTGCCACACTCAATCCCGGTGGAGACGGTCGCAGAGATGCTCTGACCCAGGCCGAAAAAGACCGGTTTTTGTTCTCATATCAAATTCCCTATCCCAGTAAAGACGAGGAACGAATCATTCTTCAGAGACTTAGAAATCCAAAGCAGGAACAAAAAAACCTGCAAAAAATTTTAAGTGCAAATGATCTGATTACCTTGCAAAGGCAGGTAAAAGCACTGCCCCTTGAACCTTTAGTCGAAAACAGAATCCTAAGAATTTTAGAATCTTCCAGAAAGTCTTTTTCTGATACCCAACCCAATCTAGACACTGACCCCGCTCTTTTGGACAATCCTCTACAATTGAGCCTGATGTCACTCAAGCAGAAAAATAGTACAGAAAAAAGGCCGCCTGTGGAGGAAAATTTTTCCCATGTTCCACCCAATCTATCCACCCGTACAGGGATTGGACTGATGCAGGCTGCCCAGGCTCATGCCTTTGTCAAAGGGTATAAAAAGGCCAGAATTGAAGATCTTCTGGCCGTTGAGCCTCTAGTTCTGTCCCACCGTCAGTTCAGAAGATAGTTTTCCCTTTTATCTTCGGTGTCGATCTCCTGTCCATACTTCTGATACAGATCCCAGTACCATTCAGCCATTGCGTCAATGGTCTCATTGTAGGGAACCCATAAACTGCCCCGTCGTTTGGCATATCTCTTTAAGAAAGGAGTAGGTTCCTGTTTGGCCAGATAGTAGTTTTCAGCAAGATCTTGGTAGGCCTTAAAATACCATTCCTTCAGGCTTTCATAAGTCTTAGGACTGATATCAATAGTGAGGGACTGATTTGAAAAACCAAGCACTTTAGAATCAAAAAGACCCTGCAAATGAATGAGGCCTTCCAGATAATATGGCAGCACTTCGGATGACTCTCTCCATGCAATCAGGCCAATACTTCGTTTTACCAGATCCGATATTACATGATATCTCAAATTCCAGTCTGTTTCCGAAGGCTCAGAATCCATAAAAAATGTCAGAAGTCCACCTGTGGTCGCCTTCCATTCTTCTACATTTTTATAATTTCCAAGATGATTCATTCTGGCTTCTGTATCCTCATCTACCCAAAGAATATGCCCATATTCATGACCCACTGTGGATATATCATAGATACGAAACCATAACTCCCGATCCAAAAACATGAGTTTTCTTTCCCGTTTGAGAAACTCCTGACCAAAAACCTCGCGGGACAGTCGCACAAAAGGCCTTGATCTCATGGTCTGCAAAATATTGTCGGGGAATGCAAAGATTTTTTTCCCATGTTCTCTGGATACAACCTCATCATTAGGAACAACCTGGGCCGAAGGCAGACCACAAAAATCTGCCCCATAAAACAATCCAACTCTGCCAATATGAAGCTGCACAGAATCAAGCTTCTCCATAGAAAAATCCACAATCTTTTTACGGGACTCTGACTGATTTTCAAAGGTCTGAAAAAAGGAGCGGCTCATTTCCCGTACCTTATCTCTTCTACGGCCTTTGGAGGCATGTTCCGGATTGGCAATCCGAATATCCCATTCCAATGCAACAGCCTTGCGAAAATGATCTTCATAATACTCAAGTGGATGGGAAGGTTGAATGGGAGAGGTTATCTGCATCCAGGCCCGATCCACATCGGCCCAGCGCAAAATCAGCGTATTCACATCGGTTTCCAGAAAAGCCCGTTTTAAGGACTCCAGATAATCTATCCAGGCTGGTTTTTCATGAAAGGTTCGATCTTCCTGGAGTAGAAGTTCCTGCTTTAAACTATCTATCTCAGAAACCACAGATTCCACATGCTCACGAAAAACAACCCCATAGGCCTGGGACTTCCACTGACCATCCAAACCCTTCTGAAGTACAGAATAGGCCCTGTCCCCTGGTTGCCCCCCATGACCAGTATCGATGAGACCGGAATCATTCAGCCAGGCATTGGTTTTGTCCTCATCACCATCAAACTGTTTGGGCAGTTCACGGTTTACTTCCCTAAGAATCACACGGGTCCAGTCTGGCTGCCATTTTGTAAAATGTCTGCCAACCCTGTGCCAGCCCTTCAAGGCTGTTCTGTAAAATGGAGTGAGAAGATCGCGCTTACAGATTTCTTCAAGCATCAAAGCCTGCTGTTTTAGGTAATATTCACTGACCCAGCTATAAGCTTTATCCTTGGCCAAATCCAGGGTAGATTCTTCAGTAAAGCCGTTCTTCTTCAAAACCTGAACCAGACTGTCATCCCGAAGACTCACCAGTCGGCTGATTGCAGCCATTCTGGATTCTGTAGTCCGGGGCAACTGAATCTCATTTAAAAATGAGTCGATATAATCCGACATTTTTGGATCCGTATTTTTTTTTGGATCCAGAATCTCATAAAAGGCATCCGTCTTTTTATTATAATCGGATATTACACTCTGGACCTCTTCCAGATCCTTTAAAAAATCTACCACTGTTTTCATAAACTTCTACTTTTTTATGAGGCCAATTTCAATCAGCCTTTCGGTTAAAAAATCATCTGCCAGGATTGGAGGGTACTTCTGTGGGTTCCCCTCACTGATACAGGATTTTAAACAAGCCAACTCAGCATCAGGTCTGGGGTGTACAAAATAGGGCATGGAAAAACGCCTCTCCCTTGAGTTTCCCGGATTCACCACCCTGTGGGTTGTAGCTGGAATCACCTGATTGGTAATCCTGGCCAGCATGTCCCCAGAGTCAATCACCATAAAACCCTTCTGGGCGTGAATTGGCAACCATGTTCCATCCCGACGCAAAAGCTCCAGTCCAGGAGCCGTACTTTCACAAAGAATTGTGATCAGGTTGATATCCTCGTGGGCTCCAGCTCTTACTGACTGAGGATGGGCACCTTCAGGAATTTCAGGATAGTGAATGGTACGCAGAATCGAGTTTCCGTATTCAAGCATACTGTCAAAGGTATGTTCATTCTCCCCAAGATACAAAGACAGAGCCCGCAAAGTAAGGCCAGCTAGTCGATCCAGTTGATTCATCAACTCCAGGGCGGCCTCTTCATACTCCGGGATTTCCTTAATCCAGACATTGGGCTGATAAATTTTTTTGAGAGCGTGACCTTCTGGAACCTCACGACCCACATGCCAGAATTCTTTTAAATCAGGATATTTGGAGTCCTTGGCGTGTTCCTTGCCAAAGGAAGTATATCCCCTTTGTCCACCGCCACCTTCAATCTCATACTTCTTCTTCACCTCAACAGGTAATTCAAAAAATTCCTGCATCAATGCATAGTTTTTTTCAATCAGACCCTGATCCACCCCGTGATTCCCAATAGCAAAAAAGCCAAACTCCTTAAGACTGTCTCCTAACTCTTTGACAAATCTGTCCCTGATGTTTTTATCAGTACTCAAAAAATTTCCCAAATCCAAAGTCGCAATGGTTTCCAAAGACATGTCCATCCCTCCCGGCTCATTTGCATAAGGTCACAAACCGGGCTGATTATAACTAATTTGTTTTGGCCTTACAAACTATGAAACGAAACAGCCTGCCAATACTCAGTCAGACTCACATCGACTGCCGAAGCCTCAGGCATGCAACTCCACACCATGCTTCAGTTCCGACCTCATCTAAGCAATGACGAATCCTCACAATCCACAATTGAGAATCATTTCCCTCTGGAAATACAAAGCCAGTTTCCCAGAGAAATAGCTGTATCACTGATTCTTCTGTTTTTGAGTATGGTACTCATGGTTCTGGGAATTGAAGCGATTCTGCATGTCAGAATTCTTCTAAGCAAAATCAGCCTGGTTCCTGTGATGAGCTGGTTATGGTTTTTGGCCTACTGTCTGGCAAATCTTCTGTTTGGCCTACATATCTTGATGTATTTTACCTTCCAGGAGTCTGTCAGTTTAAGTCATACACATCTCAGGATCGAGCAGGGTCTTGCTGGTATCTCAAGTGTCACTCTGATCCCGATTGAAAGGATACTTTGTGCAAGCCTTTGCGAAAGCACATTGGGAACAAAACACATAACAGTTCTTTGGCAGGACGACCGGTTTCGTACCCAGAACTCAACTATTGGAACCTGCCTGAGGCGGGAACACAGTCACGCTCTTCTTAATCGTCTAAAACAGGCTGTGCTTCTGTCTGAGGATCTGGCTGCCTAAGATTCAGATGCAGAAAAAAACTTCGTTTGGTTCTTAAAACCTTAACAAAGTCAAACTGGAGTTCCTCATCAAACTTACTGAGAATCTTCCACTCATATTTTTTTGAGAAATCAATGGCAGGAATAGATTGGCACTCTATGATCCAATGAATGGGGCTTAATGTGTGAATCATCCCCCAAATCTTAAAGGGATGGGGCGGGTTTTCTGAGGTTTCTGTGCCTGGTGGAATAACCAAAAACCCATAGTCCTGACCAACATTAAATCCAGTCCCATGCTGAAAGTCCCTCTGACATTTTTCAATATATTCAAGAAACCGCGTTACCAGCATGCGATCTGTATCCGAATAAGTCTCATCCTGTAACAACCAGGTACGCATGGCCTCCGAGGCACTGGTCCAGAATATTAAAATGTTATTGAGCTTTCTGCGACTACAGATATCTTTGAGTAACTGAACCTGCTCGGACTTAAATGGAAAGAGACCAAGAATGTATTCCGTTACCTTTGCCATTGGAATAACAGGAGATGGAAACCTCTTCCTTAGCGGCCCTGGTGCTGGCCCACCTGAATAGGCCCGCACAAGAAGATAAAGCAGAAAAAGAACTGTGGCAAGAAGCAGGGCTTCTTCGAGGCCAAACCTTGACTGTCTAAGGGTTCCCTGAAGCCCCCTGCTGAACTGATCATAATCGGACAAATTATTCATTCCTCTATTCTAACATGATAAAATCCAATTATGCTTATCCTACTTTCTCCTGCCAAAACCCTCAATGAAGACCCATCCCCAAACTCCCGATTTTCCATCTGCGATTTTCTCTCGGAAACCGCTAAACTTCTTCCTTACCTCAAAAAGCTCAGTCGAAAAAAGATCATGGCTTTAATGGACATCTCAGAGAAGCTCGCAGAACTGAATTTTAGCAGGTACCAGAATTTTGTACTGCCTGATCAAGATGGTCTTGGAAAACAGGCCATATACAGTTTTGAAGGTGATGTTTACCAGAATATGGATGTCAAAATCTGGAACAGCTCTCAGGAAACCTATGCCCAGAATAACCTCAGAATTTTATCCGGCTTGTATGGCCTTCTCAGACCCTTTGATCTTATGTCCCCTTACCGCCTCGAAATGGGTACTGCCTTAAAAACTGGCCGTGGCAAAAACCTCTATCAGTTCTGGGGGGAGCGTATCACAAAAAAATTGAACCAGGAGATTGAAGAATCATCCCATGACTGTGTTGTTAATCTGGCCTCCATAGAATATGCCAGCGTAGTGCAACCCGAAAAACTCAAAGCACCCTTCATCCAGGTAGATTTTAAGGAAATCAGGGACGGGCAGCTAAAAACGATTGCCCTGAACTCCAAGCGGGCCCGGGGTAAAATGGCTCAGTATCTGATTATGAATCAGGCCAAAACCCTTCAGGAAATTCAAAGCTTCTGCGAGGGCGGATACCTGTATGACTCCAGTGCCTCAAAACCAGATCACTTACTTTTTGTAAAAGCCTGAACTCTGCATGCCCGACTCACACCCTGCACAAATAATCTTCGCCAATTTCCCGAAGAAACCGTGATGGGATCTGGAAAAGTTCTTCCCCCTGTAATAGTCGGAAACGGGCAGCACTTAGATATAACATTTCTTCGGTGCGGGTAATGCCCACATAACAGAGCCTTCGTTCTTCTTCCTGTCGAATGGGATCGTCCAAGGATCCTCGATGGGGGAAAAGCCCCTCTTCCAGGCCCACAATAAAAACTACTGGAAACTCCAGTCCCTTGGCATTGTGCAGAGTCATCATTGTGACTGAGCCTGAGGAACTGTTTCCGAGTTCATCAAGTGAGGAGTTTAGGGCTGCCCTTTCAAGAAATCCTCCCAGAGTGGGGTTTGGTTCTTTTTCTTCGTAGTCAGCAATGGCACTTAAAAGTTCTTCCACATTCTCTACTCGGTCAGCCTCATCCTTGTTGACGAGATAGGTAATATAACCTGTCTTTTCGAGTATCAACCGTGCCAGTTCCAGAAGTTTGATATTGTTATGATACGCCTCTATCAGCTCTTCCATAGTCTCATAAAATGCCTGCATTCGAGTGCGGGCAGCACCAGTTACTGTATCAATCCCGCTTAAAGCAATCAGGGGAGATATAAGCTGATTTTCGGCAAATATAGCCAGCTTTTCCTGGGCAACCGCCCCAATACCACGGGTAGGCACATTGATGATACGGTACAAGGCTTCGGCATCCGAGGGGTTAAGAATCAGTCCCATATAAGCCAGAATATCCTTTACTTCCTTGCGTTCATAAAAGCGATGGCCTCCAACAATCTGATAGGCAATATCGGAACGCAGAAATTCCTGCTCCAAAACCCTCGATTGGGCATGGGTTCGATAAAGAATCACGATATCCTGCAAACGGCGACCCTGACGAATCTGATCACGAATTTCATCCATTACATAACGGGCTTCAGCTAGGCCGTCTGAGGCCAGATGCCAGGGAATACGATCCATGCCTCCCTTGTGGGCCACGAGTTTAGCCTTGTCTGTTCTTTGGGTATTGTTGGCTATGAGACAGTTGGCAGCATCCAGACATACCTGGGGACAACGGTAGTTGATATTTAACTCAAAGCGTTTAACACCGCTGTCTTTAAAATCAGAGGTAAAGTCCAAAATGTTGGTGATATCAGCCCCCCTCCATGAATAAATGGATTGATCTTCATCACCTACAACACATAAATTCCCGTGGTGGGCCGAGAGCATGTTAACCAGAGTGTACTGGGTGGAATTGGTGTCCTGGTATTCATCAACCATAATGTACTGAAACTGCTCCTGGTACTTAAGAAGCACTTCTGGCCTTTTGCGAAAAAGCCAGACTAACTGAAACAGAAGATCATCCAGATCCATGGCCTTACATAAAAGAAGTTCCTGGGTATAGGCCCGGTAAAGTTCAACAAAAACAGGATTGATCGTTCGTTCATCCACATCTTCTGGTCTTTTAAGCTCCTGCTTCCACTGGGAGATTTTTTCCAGGGCTGACTTGGGCGGATATTGTTTGGCATCCAGGTTGCGGGCTGAGATTAACCTCTTCATTAAACTGAGCTGCTCACTGGGACCATACATACTAAACTCTGTATCGTAACCAATATGCTCACTATGCTTTCTTAAAATCCTGGCTCCCATGGAATGAAAGGTTGTGACCCAGGCCCCCATACCATGACCAGACAAAAGACTCTGAACCCTCACCTTCATTTCCGAAGCGGCCTTATTGGTAAAAGTAACGGCCAGAATTCTTTCAGGGGGAATACCTCGATCCCGGATTAAATGGGCTATTCTATGTGTAACAACCCTGGTCTTGCCCGAACCTGCACCGGCCAGAATCAATACAGGCCCATCCACAGCCAGCACTGCCTGTCTTTGGGGCTCATTCAGGCCCGCCACCAAATCAGATTGAGAATAGTCCATAACTCTACAACTTCAGCCGTTTCAGATAGCTTCTGAACTGTTCTCCTAATTCCTGATCCTTAAGGGCAAATTCAACTGTAGCCTCAAGATAACCAATTTTGCTGCCTGTATCGTAGCGGCGACCCTCAAATTCAAGCCCATAAATCGGGCGGGTCTTGACATATTCCCGAAGCCCGTCTGTGAGCTGGATTTCCCCACCAGAACCCTTGGGAGTAGATTCCAGAATAGAAAAAATTTCCGGTCCCAAAATATAGCGGCCAATAATTGCCAAATCGGTTGGGGCTTCTTCAATGGGGGGTTTTTCTACCAAATCCTCAATCCGATGTAACCCGGGGGAAATTTGTTCAGCCTTCACAACTCCATAACTGGAAATCATGGACATAGGGACTTTTTGCAGGGCTAGAACCGAAGCTTCCTTTTCCTCATAAATCATCATCATCTGTTTCATGCAGGGCACGGATGAATCCACAATGTCATCACCAAGAAATACAGCAAAGGGCTCATTGCCTATAATATCCTTGGCAACCAGAATGGCATGACCAAGGCCAAGAGGTTCCTTTTGTCTGACATAAGAAACCGTAATCATGTCGCTGATGCTTCTGACCTTCTGCAGTAGATCGAGTTTTCCCTTGCTCTCAAGATTGTGCTCGAGTTCAAAGGAAATATCAAAATGATCCTCGATTGAGGACTTGCCCCTGCCAGTAACAATCACAATATGTTCAATGCCGCTGTTTTTTGCCTCTTCAATCACATACTGGATCATGGGTTTATCCACCAGAGGTAACATTTCCTTGGGCTGGCTTTTTGTAGCAGGTAAAAATCTGGTTCCCAGTCCAGCAGCCGGGAAAACCGCCTTGCGAATCTTTTTCATTTATTGTCCCTCCACCCAAACAGCCAGATTATCCGAAAATACAAATCCCCCATGCCGCAGGCGCATATCAAACAGTACGGTTTTGGCACCGGATAACTCGGTACGACCAGTCACCCTGCGCAATCCTGGCTGCCCATTGCTCCCTAATGCCATACAATAGGATCCAACCGCGACCTGTTCGGCCTTGACTGCCCGAAAAACTCTCTGTGCCGCATAGGTTCTCATCATGATTTCCATTCTTCGATCAGAAAATACTTCATCCAGCCAGGCAATAGCCTGATTGGAATCCAAAAAGTGTTCCCGCACCATAAGCAGATCCTTGTTTATGATGGTAACCCGATTCAAGAGCCTGTCCTGGGGTAGATTACCTGCATACAAAAAAAGCCTGGCTCCCTTGATCTGATTTCTATCAGGGTAATCACGAACTATAAAACCAAAAACAGGATCATCAAAATTCAGCTCGGTGATGGCTACCATGTCAGGATTATTGCCTAAATGAAACAGCTCATCCAGTTTGGGTCTTAAGGCCAGGGTATTTAATTCACCCATAAGTCTGTTGTAAAGATCCACACTACCATCTTTCTGGCCTAACTGCCTCGACTCAAGAACCGGGAGTCCATACCGTAAAGAAAGTGTATTCTGATAAAGCCAGGCATCATCCCGGAGGGCAAAAGCCTGTAAAAACCAGAGCTTTTGAAACCCCCAGCTGCGATACAAAGTCTTTGTGACACAAAGTGGCGATTCTGCCAGGGGTTTAGGTAATCCTTCCAGCAAGGCCAGACCATATCCAAAGTCCGAACACTGCATCAAGGCCACAATATAATCCTGCCTGTCCACGGACCACTGGTTCAATATCCGCAACTGAGGATGCAGGTTAACTGGTTGGCTGTCGCCATCAAGCAGCAAGGATATTATAGGGCTTCTGAAATCCACGGAACTGATAGACTGAATCTCCTCTGTGCTGTACAAATGAGTGTGATCCACCACCTGCACAGGCTGTCCCTTACGGCATTCCTCCACAGGCATAAGCCGCTGGGGTGTCAGTATCTTGCTGCCCCTGATAATCATAATATCTCCTCAATAAGCCTTGTTTATAATTCCGCCAGCCAGAATCCTGTCTCCATCATAAAGGACGGCGGACTGACCTGGGGCCACGGCCTCCTGTGGCGAAAAAAAGACAACCCGCATCCTCTCGCCCATAGGCTCACAACGAGCGGTCACCGGTTTGTGGTGATACCGGATTTTTACTAGAGCCTCAAATGGTTCTGTCTGCGGCGCCAGTCCCATCCAGTTCAGATCGCGAATTTCCATCTGCCAGCGCAGAAGATCTTCTCTTTGTCCAATGGTCACAGTATTTTTGTCAGGATCAATGTTTGTCACAAAGGTCTTTTCAGGAAACGATACTCCAAGACCCTTTCTCTGTCCGATCGTATAAAGGGCAATACCTTCATGACGACCTACAACCGAACCTTTGACATCAAGCATATCGCCCGGGGCCATTTTTTCTCTGGCCTGACCCTTTAAATAATCCTTGTAGCTGTCTGTTACAAAACAGATCCCTACACTGTCAGGTTTTGCAGCAACTCTTAAAAAACCCTGCTCCCGGGCAATTTCCCTGATTCGGTCTTTGGTGTAACCCCCGATGGGTAACAGGGTCTTTTTTAACTGTTCCTGGGTGAGATTGTATAATACATAGGACTGATCCTTGTGTTCGTCTTTGCCACGGGTAACATAGAGCCTGCCGTCTGACTCAGCCATCAGGGCATAATGACCTGTTGCTACAAAATCACAACCAAATTCCTCAGCTTTTTGCAGTAAATAACCAAATTTGAGTTTGTAATTGCAGACAATACAGGGATTCGGTGTACGGCCCTTAAAATACTCAGACTGGAAGTTTTCAATTACAGTTTCCCTAAAGACCTGCTCCATATCAAGGGCAACATAAGGAATATCAAGCTGGGCGGCTACGCGGGCAGCATCATCGACCGCATCAACCCCGCAGCAGGATTTTTCCCCGGCCTTATGGTCCCTGGCCCATGTCTTCATGGTTATTCCAATGACCTCATAACCCATTTCCTGTAAAACCCATGCCGCAACCGAGGAATCAACCCCCCCACTCATGGCACATAAAACCCTTTTCACGAATCACCCCAACCCTAAAATATTTCTGAGACTATGCAAAAGTGAATCCACTTCCGAGGCTTCATTATAACAGCCAAAACTGATCCTTAGTGTGGATTTTGCATCAGCCTCACTCAATCCCGATGCGATAAGAACTGGGGATGGCTTGACTGAACCGGAAGAACAGGCAGCACCCATGGAGACAAAATGCCCGGCCATATCAAGCTGCAACACTAAAGACTGTCCATCAAACCCAAAAAAAGTAACACTACTGGTATTACCAACCCGCTTACTGCCACCATTGATTTGAAAATATCCACTGCCAAGAGCATAAAGCCCGGATTCAAACCGATCCCGAAGTTCTGAAACAGATGGACTCAGAACAGACCTTTCTTTTAATGCTGCGGCAAAAGACAAAATTCCCAGGCTGTTTTCTGTACCTGGCCTGATGCCTTTTTCCTGCTCCCCACCTAAAAATACAGGCTCTGGTTTAAGCCCAGTTCTTAAAAACAGGGCCCCTGTCCCTTTTAATCCCCCGATTTTATGGGCGCTCAGGGATGCGGCATCCACCAATGACAAATCAAGCTCCATTTTCCCAAGTGCCTGAACAGCATCTGTATGCAAAAGCACTTTAGCTTCACGACAAAGGGAGCTTATAGAATGAAGATCCGTAATGGCTCCGGTTTCATTGTTGGCCTGCATCAGGGAAACCAGAGAAGCTTTATGAATATGCTTTTTCAAAACATCTGCTGTCACCACTCCGTTACAGTCCACCGGGAGAAGCTGAATCTGAAAGCCCCGACTTTTTAACTTGTTCAAAGCACCAAGAAGACAGGGATGTTCAGTTGGGCTGGAAAGAATCAGTGAACCGGGAGCAAGGCAGGACGAAAGCCCCTGTAAAGCCAGATGATTGCTCTCTGTGCCACCACTGGTAAAAAAAATCTCCTTATGAAGTACTCCAAGACATGCCGCGATTGTTTCTCTTGCCTCCTCGATCTTGCCTCTTACCCTCTGCCCTGGCCTGTGCCTAGATGAAGGATTTTGCCAATAGGCTGCCCATCCAGGCAGTTCTGCCAGGATTTTTTGAGATACGGGGTGAGTTGCATTGTAGTCAAAGTAAGCCAAGAGAATTAGAATATTATCATGAGGTATTGCAATCTGCCACCAAAGGAGTTAGAATCCCCCACTCGAAGCAGGTTAAGCCTCTCCTGACGGCATTGTGTCGTTCAGGGCTGTGAGATGATTCACAGGGATACACCAGGTTTATTGCAAGTCTGCTTTCGAGCAGATTTTTTTTATTTTCGGAGGTTTGTCATAAAGAAGCCAGCCCGGCCCTCATTGCGAGGAGCCCCACCGCAGACCAAAACGCGCATCAATCACATGATTCGTGTTCCCGTACTCCGTGTTATAGGAGCAGAGGGAGAACAGCTTGGAATTATCAGCCTGGACGAAGCCTTGCGGCAAGCCAGGGAAGCCGAACTGGATTTAGTAGAAGTCGCACCTATGGCCGACCCGCCTGTGGCCAAGATTATGGATTTTGGCAAGTTCAAGTATCAGCAGGAAAAAAAGGCCAAGGAGTCCAAGAAAAAGACGCACTCTCTGTCCATCAAAGAAATTAAACTGAGACCCAAAATTGGTCAGAATGATCTTGATGTGAAGCGCAAGCAGGCCACCGAATTTCTTGGTGAAGGCAACAAGGTGAAAGTGACAATGCAGTTTCGCGGCAGAGAAATGGCCTACACGGAACTTGGAAAAAAAGTACTGGACCAGCTGCTTCTGGATTTGAAAGACATTGCCATTCCGGACATGGAAGCAAAGCTGGAAGGAAAATCAATGGGGTTAATGCTTTCTCCCAAGAAAACCAGCAAACCCGCAGAAGAAAAAAGTGAGGATTAGAATATGCCTAAAATGAAAACAAAAAGTGCCGCTAAAAAGCGATTTGTCGCTCTGAAATCTGGCAAGTTCAAGCGAGCCAAAGCCAATCGCCGTCACAACCTGACACAGAAAGGGACAACCCGCAAGCGGAATCTGGGTCTGGCTGATTATGTGAATGCATCTCAGGAATACAAGGTTCGCCGTATGCTCCCTTATGGAGCCTAGTCGTAAAGGAGAAATGTCATGAGACCAAATAATGGACCTGCCAGTAGAGCCAGAAAAAAAACAATGCTGAAGAGGGTTAAGGGCTTCAAAGGCAGTCGCAGTAAACTGTTTCGCCGTGCCAGTGAAGCGTTCATGCGTGCTGGCCGCAAGGCTTACCGTGGTCGCCGCCTGAAAAAGCGCAATTTCCGCAGTCTGTGGATTGCCCGTATCAATGCAGCTGTTCGTGATTACGGATTAAGCTACAGCCGCTTTATGCACGGCTTAAAAATTGCTAACATCGGACTGGATCGTAAGGTTCTGTCTGAAATGGCTGTAAACAACAAGGCAGAATTTGCCAAGCTAGTGGAAATGGTGCGTAAAGCAGCCTGATTTTACCAGCATCTATAAAAAGGGCCACCAGGAGTTTTTCTGGTGGCCCTTTTTGTTTGGTCTAAAACTTCCTGGTTTTACCTGTACTGTCCGGTACAAAAGAAGTATATGGAATCCGCTGGCCCAGTCTTTGCAGAAACAAAACGAGATGCAAATAAAACACATTCTGTTGTTAGGCCTGGTATGGGCATTTTTTGGGGTAACTGCGCCTGTGTGGGCCGACAGGCCCCCTCTATCCGGCAAGGCTTTGACCTTTCAGGGATTTCTGGTCAATGCCAATGGTGTTCCCTATGGTACAACTGAGCCAGAAGTTTTTTATATGCGTTTTTCGATTACCTCCTCGGAAGGTGGGGGCAGTCTCTTGTGGCAGTCCCTGCCAAAGCAGGTTGAAGTCCGGGAAGGTCTTTTCTCAGTCCGTTTAGGGCAGTTCACAGCAGATGAACAGCCTATTGATGAATCCATTTTTACCGGAAATGACGCTGGTCCAGCCCGAAGACACCTGATGATGGAAGTTTCCACAGGCGGAACAGATGGTCCCTGGTTTGGATTTTTCCGCAAGGATTTAAATCCATCCCTCAACGATGAAACCAAGGTGGAATCGCATATCCCGATCCCTGCCATGCCTTTTACTGTCTCTGCCCTGAGGATTCAGGGCCCTGATATCAAGGAAGGCAGTCTCAGAATCGTGGCCAATCCCGAAGACTTAAGCGGGACACAGCCTGATCTGTTTTTGCAGACGGCACAACCCCTGCATGGCATTAGTATCTTTCAGAATGAAAACATTGGCATGGTCATCATCAACCCGGCCACTACAGCCTCCCTGCATCCTATGGCCCTAAAACTTATGGGGAAATCTTCTGTTCAGGGTGGGTTATATCTTGATGGCAATGAGTCTTCCATAACAATCAAGGGCGATTTAAAAAATACGGCTGTAGAGGCAGGAAAACTGTATCTGTCCCAATCTACACCAGATGCCAACAGTCTGCCGGCAATTGAGACCGGAAAGATTCATGCCGCAGCCTATGAAAGTCCAGTCAGCCGTGATTACGGAATCAATCTTACCGGTACAACCACCCTCAGGGAATTAATCATTCAGGATACTCGCAGACAGGGCCAATCCAATCTTAACATTCAGTCATCCAACCGGGCTGTGATACGAATCGACAATGGTGACTTTACCCTGTCTCCTAGTTCCATCCTCAATGTGTCCTCATTAAACTTTGGTGAGCAGTTGATCCGTATGGGCGCAGGTTCCAAAGGAATTGAGGCCATGGGCTTTTATGACAGGGAACAGTTAAGCCCAAGTAGCAGCTGGCCCTATCAGATGATTCCACACGGTCTCAGTATTATGAACACACTGACACTTGGTGGGCAATACGCTCTGGATTACAGCTATCTTAGAATTTTGATCGGGCAAACCGATGTGTTTGGCAATACCTCAAGAGCAGGTAATGCCTTGGTACCCGGAACCCTGGACCAGCCTTTGCATCGCCACGATCTTCGGGCCGGCTCGGATCCCGATGCCCTGGTTGATAAACTGAATGAAGCCACAGATCCCAGAATCATTCGCAGAAGGATCAGTGATGAGGTCGCCTGGCTTTACGAACCCAACAATTTCCTGCACGACAACTACTTCAATTTTACAGATGGACTAGGTACTCCTGGCCTTTTGACCGCCGGTGGACTGACAGCAAGATTTGAAACCTTAAATACATTTTTGCGTTCGGATTTTTCAGGCATGTACCTTGGGGCAAAGGCATCGGGAATCAAGGACTTCTATTTCTATGAATGTTCTGATATGAACAATTGTCCCCACCCTGCTGCCTCGGTTCCATACCTTGATTTACGCTTCAATCAGGCCAATTTCAGTGAACATGTAACTGTGGAGGGAATGGCTGACATTCTGGGTGATTTTTATCTGAATAGCACATATGACGCACCAACCTTCACAAACCATCTGATTTACGGAATCAATCCAGCCCTTTTTACGGATACCAATCCTATGATGCATGCTGCCTTAGGCACAATCAACATTGCCCAAAGCCTGGTACTGAATCTCGCTCCAGTACTGAATTCGAGACTGGATATAGGGGACATTTTAATTGCCGATCGATTGCTTGACAGCCGAAATCCCACTCAATACCACCTTGATCCCAATATGACCTCAAGGATTTTCTCTCTGGTTGTGGATCAGAATGTCAAAGTCAATCAAAGTCTGGAAGGCTGGTTTCTAAACTCTGTTCCCCGTATCAATGTTTTTGATTCTGCCCAGTTCAGTGGGGTTGTGACTGCCAGTATCTTTAAGGATGTGGTGAATCCTAGTGTATTTTTTATTGATCCTGATGGCAGTATTGATAAAACCTCCTTGCGTCGCCTGACCCTTACAAGTGATCTGTACCTTGAGCAGCAAGCCTCCGTTGGTGGAGACTTTTTATCTACGGCAGATCTGAATTCACAAATGGATCTGATTATTCAGACCGGGGGATTTGTCAGTGATAGAGACATTTACCTGAATCGTTTTCGTGACTCCAATAACCTGGCCTTTTTTACAGACCTAAACAACCAGACCATCCTTAGCAGTCTGGAAAACATTGGGTCTGTGACAGGCCAGAGTCTTGATTCCTATGGCAGTACCAACCTTTTATCCATGGCCAGCAATTTACAGAGTCAGACTCTGATGGGCATGGGAACCATGTCAGCCATCCGTTTTGTGGATTTGGATGATTCCCTGTTTTACATGGATGCCAACTCAGCATCAAGAGTGCAAAGTATGGTGGTTCATGTGTTCTCTGGGGCTGATGCTATCGTAAGAACCTCTGCCTATTTTCTGATGCCTACCACTGTTTCGGGAAATGTCACCATCTCACAAACCCTGTCTTTGGGTGCAGATATCATACAGTCCGGATCCATAATGGTTACTAATGCCTCAACCATTGAATTTCGCGTTTTAGGTTCCGGGGATATTGTGGCTGCCCGCAGGTTGGAGCTTACCTCAGGGTTTCTTGCCAGTAGCCCCGATGCCGTTTTTGTGATTAGGGATGGACTAAACCAGTATTCCACCACCGATTCCAACTATCTTTCCCATAGCATTTTTCATAATGATGTATATTTTTTGCAAACCTCTTTGGCCCTGGGTTCCTCAAGAGAGGCTGTACTTACCTCGGAAGGCCGTTTCATAACCGAAGGCCGGGTTCGTTCCGGTTCTGAGCTAAGAGTAGGATGGAATGGTCTGGAATCCAGCCTGTTTACCAGTAACGCAGTTTTATTTTTAAACTCAAATCAAAACTCCCTGGTTCTGAGTAATGAACAGAGTCTGAATCATTTGAATCTGGATGCCCGTGATATCAGGGTCAGCCGTGTGTTAACAGGAACCAATGATCTGTATACACCAATTGCCTATTCCGATTCATCACAATTCTATCTGGATCCCGGCTCCGTCAGTAGCATCCAAAGTCTTACGGTAAGCTCCAGGGGTTCCACGGGCGGATATCTAATCCTCTCCGCCCCTCTACATTTTGTCCGTATGCAGGATCGGGACAATATGACTCTGGCCCTGGATCCCAGTGCTGCTACGACAGTTACCAGCCTGATTTTTCGTAGTGCCTCTCTGGACTCCATACTGACACAGAGTGCCACACAGGATGAAACCGTCTTTCGTATTCGTGACGATGCTGGCAACCGGATATTTGAACTCGATAATCAATTGTTCTGGTTAGGAGCTGATGGACATATGCATACATCGGGCTCCTTGCGAAGTGATGGTCTGGCCCTTATAAAATCTGATGCCGGTTTGATTTTCTCCACTGCTACAGACTCAATTTATCTCACTTCTCAGGTTCTTTATCTTCTGGCTGGTAAAAATGGTCAATATGCCGACAGTCTGCATCAACATTCCGAGTTTTATGGGATCCCCCTCACCTCCTTTATGCGCCGCGACATAAACAATCTGATTTCCGGAAAACAGACCCTGACTGCTAGTGGTCTGGGTCTTTACCTGCAACCGGAAACAGTAAATTCAAATCTTTTGTTTAGACAGCTTAATGTAGCCTCGGATACCACTCTGTCCATGTTTGCCGATGGTCAAATCAGTGCTTCCGTTCTTGAAGGAGATGGAAAGCTGCTCACAGGCATCTCAGGCACTGCCATTCGAATCAACAGTATTAGCAATGAGGATTTGGCCACCAATACCATTGGCAGTGCCAAGATTGCGGACAATGCGATCTCCGGGGATCGCTTAAAGTCATTCACCCTGTCTGAGACCCATATGATTCCTTCTACAATTACTAGCAGGGAAATCGCCATGGATGCCATCCTGTCCAGGCATTTTATAAGTCAGTCCCTTCTGGAACCCAACTTTGCAACCGGAGCAATTCGAGGTTCCCATTTTGAAAAAGCCGTAATTGACAATACCCTGATTGCAGGCAACACTTTAAATGATTCCCGGTTTGTAACCCAGGCTGTAACGGAAGGTCACATTCAAAATGACACCATCACATCTGCTCAGCTCGCCAATGATTCCATCCGTATTCAGCATCTGACCGACAACTCAATCAATTCTTCAGTAATTGTTTCAGAAAGTCTTATTGATGAAGATCTTGCTTTTGCTTCTATTGGCTTGAGTGAAATTGCCTCGTTGTCCATTAACTCCTATATTGTCAGGGATCAGAACCTCATCAGAAGTAAAATTGCCGACAGTGCCATTGACTCCTCAAGAATCCTTTCGCGAACCCTTCTATCTGAAACCTTTGAGGACCAGTCCATCACCAGGGAAAAAATCCTCAGTCAAACAATTACCAGCCGTGAAATAGCTGATCTCAGTCTGACAAACGACAATTTCCAGAATCAGGCAATTACAACCAGTAAAATTGCTGATAGCGCAATTCGTAGCCGCCACATTACAGACAGTGCCATTGAAACCAGCCAGATTCTTAATGATTCAATCCGTACCCGCAATTTTGTCTTAAACACAATTGGCAGTTCAGAAATTCTTAATCTGAGTCTGATGAATGAAGACTTTATTGATGATACCTTAAACCCCTCCCACATCCAGATTGAAAGTATTGAAGCCAGACATGTACGGACCAAGGCTGTCACCGCAGTTAAAATTACCCCTTCCGGGATTGATAACCGCTACTTTCAGCCTTATACATTTCAGGGTGACAGAATTCAGAATGGGGCCATTAATCAAAGCCATCTTCAGGCAAATTCTGTATTGCATCACCATATTGTCAGCCAGACCATTCAGGCCCAGGATGTTGCAAATTCTGTGGTTCACGGTGAAAAAATTCAGGATCTGGGTATCTTGCGTACCAATTTACAAACCGAAGGGATTGGCCTGCATAATGTGGCACTGGATAACATTCTGGCCAGGCATTTTGTTGCTGGATCTCTTAGCAGTGTCCATATTCTGACCGGTTCCATTACAACAGACAGAATTGCTGATCTTTCAATCAACAGTGACAAAATTATTGATCTGTCCCTGGCCTCCGATCTGTTTTCTGACAACTCTGCTATTGCCTCCAAATTTGCAGCGAACAGTATTGGTACAGTACAGGTTTCTGATGCGAGCCTGATAATTTCCAATTTTGCCCAGAATCTGGTTACTTCGGGAAAAATCAAGGATCTGTCTCTTGAGACTGCCAACTTCCTGGAACTTTCCATTCAGGGTGAGGATATTGCCAACAGGCAGCTTATTGGATCCCAGGTGTCCTCCCAGGCTGTTACAGAAATTAAAATTGCGACCCAGGTGTTTTTATCCCGTCACTTCAGCCCTCTGGTTTTAAGCCAATCCGACTATGCTCTGTCAACTTTTGTCAACAGTGCCTTTGCTGATGGCTCCATTGCCGGATACAATATTGAAACCTCAGAGATTGCTGCCAATGTAATTGAAAATGGCTCTATTCTGAGGCGGTCTCTGTCTGGAACCTTTGTCTCTACCCGAACTTTAGCCGCCCTTACCATATCCTCGGATGCAGTGATTCCTTTTGCATTGACTAGCCGTGTGATTGGGGATCATCAGCTTGTGAATTCAAATTTTGTCCCGGACTCAATTTCACGAAGAGCCCTAGGCACAGGAAGTATTGAGGGAGATTTGATCACAAGTTTTAGTGTTCTGGCCGAAAAAATTGCTTCCTACAGCCTGGATTCCCTGCAATTTGCTACCGATTCCGTGATTCACAGGACTCTTAAAGGAGGAGTGGTCTTTACAACCAATGTCCTGGATGGAAGTATCTTAGAACAAAAAATTGCCACAGATACCCTGACCCGCAGAGTTTTTGCTCCCTCAAGCATAGAATCTTCGCACATCATTTCCCAATCCATTGATGCACCAGCCTTTGTTGCCAATGCCATTACCCAGGGTCGGCTGGAAAATACCCAGCTCCTTAAAGAACGGCATCTGGAACAAAACACCATTCAATCCGCCAAAATTTCCGGAACCATTGCGGCCTCTGCTTTTCAGAGTCAGAGCCTTTCCGGTTCAGTGTTTCAAAACCAAAGCATCCCCCAGAACAGAATCGTGGATTTTACAATCCCTGGAAATGCACTGATGGATTCTTCGATTACAACAGCCCAGTTTGCCAATAACACCCTTGGGGAAAATCACTTTGTGGATAAGGCGATTGAAACTGTGAGTATCGGGGATGCCCAGATTTTAAACCTGCATCTAAGCACTGGTATCATTCAGTCTGTTCATATTAAGGACGGGAGTTTAGGGCAACTGCAAATCATGACTCGCAGTCTGGAAACCACAAAGTTTGAGACTGGCGCACTACATTATGACAATATAGCCAACGGATCCATTCTCACCACCAACATAGCCGATATGGGTATATCCGGGGATCGTTTCGCGGCTGGTTCTATAAGCTATCTCAAGGTTTCTACCCATGCTATTTATGGTCCTGAGTTAGCCCCTCGAAGTTTTAACGGAACCCTTTTGGCAAATGATGCCATCAACAGCACTCATATTGGTCCTCGATTTTATCTTGATGCCAGTGCAATTGCTTCTTCTGGTATTGAAACATCCATGTTAGCCAGTGATTCAATCCGCCCCTGGCATTTCCCCATCAATTCATTAACCACAGCTAAACTAGGAAGTATCTCCGCTTCTGCCTTTATGTCCCACAGCCTGGGTGCCTCCAAACTGGCAGCTAATGCGGTCACTGGTACCAAAATCATGACCGAGGTCCTTGGAGACAAGGACAGACCCATTTATTATGTTGGTTCTGACGGTCGGGTTCGGCATACATGGGAGAGGGATCCTGCTGCCACTACCTGGACAGTATCGGGCTCTCAGCCTGGTCAGGATCAGGGCCGATTAAGTATTAATCCAGCATCAAAAACTCATCTGGCCCGCTTTTTAAATGATTCAGAAAATAGCCTTCAGTCCGTAGCATTAAGTGATGGGAGCACAGCCCTGATTCGGAAGTTCCCCTGGCCTCAGGCCAGATCAGGTCATTCCCTTCTCAGGCTTGGGGCTAATTATTATGTAATTGGTGGTTGGGACCCAACAAGCACTACCTGTTATTCCGATGTCTGGAGATCATCTGACGGAGAAGACTGGGAAAAAATTTACAATGGGGGATTTTTCCGTGATGGTGGCAATGGTGGTTTTTGTCTGCATGGTGCAGCTGGTGCTGTAATTAACAGTACCCTGATTCTTGTTGGTGGTTGTACTACCAATCAGGATGCTATGGGCTGTAATGCTTCCAACCAGATTAATTATTCCTCAGATGGAATTACCTGGCAACACACTAATCTGGTTGCCGACGCTCCGGTTCACAAAGTTGCTTATGGATCGGTGGCCAACGATGGAAGCCGGCTCCTGTATTTTGGTGGTGTCCGTCAAGGTGCTGTATCTAACCAAATGTATGTAAGTGACGGAACTGGTCTGGGTTGGTCGGTGCAGGTTCACAATACGCCTTCATCCTATGCGGACGGTTTTACAATGCTTTTTAATCAGGAAAATTTGAACATGCAGAGTAAAAACTTTGCTCCTACATTTTCCGCCATGGGAGGCGTAACTTATGCTGACACCAGATTTCCTGGAGATGGCAGCTCCGAACTTGTTATTTCTCCTGGAACTTATCTACAGTCCAATGCTCATGCAGACTGGGGTTTTAACTTCGGCCATTTCACCTGGGAAGCCTGGATTAAGCCTAGTAGTATTACTGGGTCTCAAAGGATTTTCAGCATAAGGCAGACTGCACCAACAGAGGAGGATTTTGTGGTCTTCGGTTTGCAGAATGCAAACCCCGTATTTTACTCTAATCCTCTGCTTTTAACCACGGATCTCACCGTAGCATTAGGTGTATGGCAACATCTGGCCGTAACTAAATCAGGCAGTACCATTCGTGTTTTCCTGAACGGAACTAAGGCTTCCTTTGATTTGGACCTTGCTTCAAATCCCATGAAAAATCTCACCACACAACCTTTTACCATCGGTGCTGGCAGTTTTGGCTTGCAGCCATATTCTGGCTCTATCGATTCTATCAGAATGATAAAAACTCCACTGTACATATCTGACTTCACTCATCCTAATTGGCTGGACGGTGGAGTAGGGGGCCCGCAACTACCTGCCCTGATGCAACCCACCCTTGATTTTGCCAACGGATATTTTGTAGTTGCTGGAGGAGCTGACGCAAGTCTTGTTGCTACATCTGCCATCTGGTTTGCATCAGCATCCGACCCTCTACGCTGGTTTCGGGCTGCCAGAACCTTACCTTCTGCTTTTTATGGGGCTGCCAGTTATGTGAATGCCAATATAATCTAGTCCATGTTTGGTGCGGGCTATGCCAACAATACTATTGCCCTGCCCCCACCACATTTTGCATCCTTTACGGTTAGTCCTACGACAGGATTTAACAGACACTCCCATGCAGTGCATTTTAACGGAACAACAGTTAGTGTCTTTGGGGGTAGTGAAAATGGGACTGTGACCGCTACATCATCCTACAGCAATGATATGCTCACCTGGACGGATAAACACCCGATTTCCCGTATCAGCTCCTTAATGTGGACTAATGAAGGTCCCAATGAGTTTACCTTTTTAGCCCAAAGAGGAAACCAGACTCAGAAGTACACTTATAACGGCACAACCAGTAGAGCAACCCATGCCATAGCCTTAAATGAGTTTCATCGACTTGATGCCACAAATTTTGTGGCCGTTACGACTGGGAAACAGATCATTTATGCAAACAATGAAACCTTTACCGGTTCCACAGCGGTATCCCCTCCAAACACTTACTCTAATCCTCGATTTCATCCAGCCGGAAGTTATATCTATGCTATTCGGGAACTTGGAGCCGGTAATCACAGACTGGTACGATTTCAAAAAACGGGAGTAACCTTTGGCCCCGAGGAAAATCTGAACCCCGGTTTTGCTCCTGATAGTTCAATTACGATTTCTGGATTTGAGTTTGAAGAAACCGGACAATTTATCTATTTGAATTCTAACCTGTCTGGTAGTAGCCATCTGCACCGGATTTCTGAGGCGGGCACTGGCCTAACCACACTTTTGGCAACAAACCAGCCCGGAGTTATTGTCAGAGATGGACAGGCTTACAATCCCTTTATTCCGGCCAATACTATTACTAGTGCCAGCATAATGGATTCCAGTCTGACCTCGGCAAATCTGTCAGCAAAAACCCTGGTGAGCGTGGACTTTGCCGCCGGGGGTATCACAACGGATTCAATCCCTGCTGGCACCCTTTTAGATTATCACTTGGGCACTGGCAGCTTGACCCGCTTAAAATGGGAAACTCAGAGTATCCCACTGAGCAAGTTTGCAGCCAATTCCTTCACTCAGGAAAAAATTGCCGAGGAAACCTTAAGTAATCGGGTGTTGGCTGACTCTACCCTTACTGGCGCGATTATTGCCCCCGAAACATTCAGTAATGGGCAAATTACAGCCCAAACCATTGGCATTGACAAATTAAAATCAGCAACTTTTCCGGCCTCTGTACTTTCCCAGATTACAAGCGAAGATATCGTAGATCTGACCTTGGATTCTGTCCTGTTTAATAATTTGAACTCGGCCTCGATTGCACAGGAAAGCTTAAACCAGAGAAAGTACCGCACGGGAATTTTTGAAGGAGAGAACATTCTGGACGGCTCAGTTCAGGCGGCACAGGTTTTAAGCGCATCCCTTCATGGGATCAAACTTGTCACAAATCTGTGGCAAGGTGCTCTGATTTCAAATAATGCCATATTACCTGAAAAGGTTCGGGACAATTCCCTTCTGAGTGTTAATTTGGCCAGTAGCTCAGTAAACACAGGAAATCTGAGTGATGCCAATATTTTGAGTCAGCATCTGATGGATGATGCACTTGAATCTGATAATCTCCCATCTGATGTAGTGAATGCCCGGACTCTGGCCCCTGCATCCATTACCTCCAGTGCTTTAGGTAACAATGCCATCCAGGCCTCGCAGTTTACAGCCAGAATTGTAACTGGTGGTAATGTGAATACAGCCACAATCCCCGGTACAAAACTGGCTGCAGCCAGCCTGCGAACCACTCATGTGGACGGGTTTTCTCTTGCTGACTCAGATAAAATTCAGGCTGGCTCTTTATCATCAAGAGTTATGGCCATAGCAACTATCCCCTTTGCCAAGCTGCAAAGCCCGCCAGGTGCAACCCAACTGCGCACAGCCGCATTTGAAGCCATTGGGGTCAGTTCGATTGACAGTAACAAACTAGGGGCACAAGCCCTGGAAGACTATCACTTCCAGCCTCAGGTACTGACTACATCCAAATTCGCAAACAATGCCGTAACATCAGGAAAAATTCTGAATGACAGTCTGAGTACCAGACACTTTGCCAATAATGCCTTCACCAGCAGTAATTTTGCCGCCAATAGCGTTACCGGTGGCAATATCGCCAATGCCATTATAAACGATACATTTTTTGTAAACGGAGTCATTGAAGCCACCAGGTTTCTTGATAATTCTATTCGTGAGCTAAGCATAGAAACCCATTCCCTCTTAGGAGATAGAATTGCTAATCTGAATATTACCTCCCAAAAAATTGCTCCCCTCACTCTGGTTACTGAGGATTTTGCCAATAATAGTGTTACAGGTGATAAAATCCAGTTATCCACCATTGGCGGGACCGCCATTCTGGCCCAAACCTTGACAGCCGATAAAATTGTAAACAACTCTCTAGCTGCTGCACGGTTTGCTGGCCTGACCAATGCCGATTTTTCTGGACTTACAGCCGCAGATCTTACAGATAACAGTTTTTCTGGTTCTGTTTTTCGTGCAAGTGGTATAGATGGAGACCGGTTTGATATGGGAACCATTACTCGTGATAAGCTGGCCAATGGAGCAATTCAAACCCAGAATATTGAAAATATTGCTGGGGGAAAAATTGCTGATGGCAGTGTGACACCGGCTAAAATCTCCTCTATTTCTCCAATTCATGGTTCTAAGATCAGTGGTATGACTCTAGCTTCCTTTGCCGATGGAACCATTCAGGGAGACAGAATTACCTTAGGAACCTTGGGTAGCGGCAAATTTTCCGATAATGCAGTGCAAACAGCAGATCTGGCTGATAATGTCGATTTGACCAATAAAATATCTGGTTCCGTTTTAAGAAATAGCAGATTTGTTGATGGTTCTATCAACGACTCACATTTAAATCAGGTCATTGATGCCACCTACACTGACAAGATCGCAGGTACCAGTGTTACTACTCAGGCCCTGGTTGCCTCACCTAATTTTGGCTCCGCTAAAATTCTGGATGGAAATCTAAGTGGCACCAAACTCGCAGATGGGATTATCTCCGTTTTTGCAGCAAATGCCGTAACAGCTGGGAAATTTAATGGTTCCGCCACTGGAGCTGCCACCGCAAAAATTCAGGCTGGGGCTGTATATGGATATCATATAGAAAATCGAGCCATTACCGAGGTCAAGCTCACTGGCACTTTAGATTCATCACATATCCCAACTGGAGGATTAAGCGGTACAGACTTTGTGAATGCAACCCTTAATAATGCTAGATTCACTAACAATACAATCCCCTCCAACCGCCTAAAAAATCAGGTCATTCTAAACGATGCTGGTTTTTTCTCCACCATTTCTGTATCCCAGTTTGAGGCACTGTCCCCAGCCCAGATAGCCAACGGAATTTTTGGAGCTTCCGATTTAGGAGTTGGACTTACATCCGCCAAGATTTCCAACTTAAGCTCGGCAAACTTTCTAAATAATGCTGATGCCAACTACCTTATCGCTGATTACGGAATAACAAACTCCGATCTACACTCTGATGGCCCAGTGGTGACTAATGCTGCTTACATCAACAATGTGATTCGCAATTCCAATATTGCTCTTGGAGTTGTCACTGCCGGAAATATTGCCACCAATGCCTTCACAAATTCCAAGTTTCAGACAGGAACAGTCCTCTCCACACACTTTAGCAGTCTTGGCGATGACAGTACCGACCCAACTGTGAATCAGGTTATTGATCCTGCTAAGGGGCATACTCACTCAGCCTACCTGTTCAAACGCGATCAGACTCTATATACAGGTGGGTATACCCTGCTGCAAAATGGTAATTTTGGCAGGGCCAATTTTGCCTACAAAGTCCATAATACTCCCGCTAGTTTTCAAGCAGCCCAAACCACCTGCAGAAATGAAAATGCTACAGTCTGTAGTTTGACCCAGCTTGCCAGTATGTGTGATGCGGGTCAAAGACCCACCGCGTTTTCAGGAACCCCTCTGATCCGGGAGGAATCTGGCAATGATGGAGGGGATTGGAAAACAACTTACATGGCTATCCCCAGAGTTCAATTTCAAGCGGACTGTACGAGCCTGGCATCTTTTGAAACCAGTACCACATCAGGGGGAATGTTGGAGCCCTTGAAAATTAGTGAACATGCGGCAAATGGAATCCACGATGCTAAATTTCATGATGGCAAATGGCTCTACAGTATAGATAAACATATTTATGCCGGTACAAACCCCTCAGGTATTATCCCCAATGGAGCCTCCGATATTAGTGATGGGGATATGGGAGCTACAAATAAAATGGTTTTTTCTAAGAACTCTGGAGCCCTCTGGAGTTTTCAGACAAAAAATGGTGGTAGATTTTTACAATACTCTGGGGGAAATTTTACGGTCACAGGGAAAACTAACCATAATGTTTTTGGAATGGATTTTTTTGCAAACTCAGATCTTTTTGTCTCTATCTATCAGTTTAATAGTGGGAATTATTATGCTGGTTTTAATGATGCTAACGGAGATGAGTATAACTACACGGGAACAGCCGAAAGACCAAGAAGGCCGATTTCAGTGCAAACCAGGGCATTTTTTAGTGGGCAAACCAGGCCTTATGCATTCTTTGTTTTACAATACGATACTGACAATGCCAATACATACCTAAATCATTTTATTGCCAGGACAAACGGGTCAGGTGCTGATATCAGCAGCACAAGAATGCTTGATTTTGGGGCAAGTGGGGAGGATTACGGTAAAGACCTAATATGTCCAGGAGTACAAAATTGTTATGTGGTTGTTAAGACTGGTTCTGTCTTCCGTGTATCATTCAATAGTACCTATGATCCAGGTACTCTTAACTCTAGCAATTGGGGTTCGTTTGGAAGTGATAAAATCGTCAAGGCTCACTGGCACGGCACGACTAACAAGCGGATATATTTCGTTTCCGACACTGGAAAACTCTTTATACAGAGAGTAAACACAAATGGAAGCCCCACAGGAGGTATGACTGTACACAGGATCAACAAACCAGATGGTTTAACCTTCACTACAGAAAACACCAACATCTATGTCCCCAAAGATGACATGAGTCAAGTCATAGTAAGCGGTGGGAATAAACATGTTTTTATATTAAATCAACAAAACTCCAACTTCGCCTGCTGCCGTCAAAGTTTAAGATAAAAAATCTGTCACGACCATTTTATTACATGTTTACCTTGACAGGATTTTGGACACCATTTTCTAGTCTGTCCCAATACCTCAAAACAAGCCCAAGAACCGTCATTGAGTATAGAAAACAGGAAGGGCTCTTGATTGAACTCACTCAGGAAGCCGATTTCACCAAGTTTTATCTTGAGCTTGGTTATTCATCTCTTTTTGAATACTTAAATCTTGGGCAAGGTATCAGTGCCGCAACCGTAGGTAATTTGATTACCGTGGCCTGAAAAGCCGTTCAAATTCCAGCTATGAAAGAAGCCATAGATTCTGGGGAAGTGGGCTTAGCCAAACTAA